>NZ_CP026265.1:4307500-4638960 GCF_003071665.1 Aminobacter sp. MSH1
ACGGCGCATCGGAACACAGGCTCGGCATGTTGCTTGTCACGCTGTCCGCGGCGGTCTTCGGCCTGTCCGGCATCCTCACCAAATCGATCGACGCCGATCCCCTGACCATCACCTCCTGGCGCGGACTGGCCGGCGGGCTGCTGATCACTGCTTATGTCCTCTGGCGCCGGCGCGACGGCCATGGCGAAAGCCTCGATCTCGGCTGGCAAGGCTGGATGCTTGCCATAGTGGGGACATTCGCCAGCATCGCCTTCATCGCCGCCTTCAAGAACACCTACGTCGCCAATGTCGTGGTCATCTACGCGACAGTGCCGTTCGTCGTCGCCTTGCTCGCCTGGGTGATCATCGGCGAGGTCTTTCGCCGCCAGACAGCAGTTGCAGCAGCGGTCTGCCTCGTCGGCGTCGCCGTCATGGTCTGGTCCGGGCTTGGCGGCGGCCACGCCTTCGGCGACATGCTAGCGCTGCTGATGACCTTCACATTCGCGCTTTACGCGACCCTCGTCCGCCGCTTTCGCAACGCATCGGTGGTTTGGGCCGGCGCCGTTTCGGCTTTCCTGGGTATCTTTCCGGCCTGGTTCGTCACCGATCCGCTGGCCGTGCCAAGCCAGGACATAGCTGTGCTCGCCATTTTCGGCCTCACCTTCGCTCTCGCGGTGGTGCTGTGGACAGAAGGCGCGCGCCGCATCCCCGCCGCCGAAGCAGGGCTGCTAGGCACCGCCGAAGTGCCGTTCGGCATCTTCTTCGCCTGGCTGTTCCTGGCCGAGTTGCCGCCGGTCGCCAGCCTCGCCGGCGGTGCCATCGTGCTGGCGGCCGTGTTCTGGCACGCCTGGCGTGACTGGGCCGGCAGCCGGGCTGTAGCCACCGCGCTGGCCAACGGCGAAAAAGAATCGAAAAAAACCTGAACGGGGCGGAACCAAATCGCGGGGTCGGCGTTATTGGCCTCAGGACGGGTTGCCCCATCCCCCCATCCCCTCCACCCGTCCCTTTGCTTTAAGCCGGTCGCAAGACCGGCTTTTTCCTGTCCTGAACCCCAGGGGATGGCGGGACGATGCGCATTGACGTGGCGTCGGCATCGTCTAGTTTCAGTGCGCGCGGTTGGGGGGTCGCGCGCATTGGGAGGTGCGGCATGGTCCTGGCCAGTGCGATTCTGCTCGGTCTTGTCGCGGCATGGATGCTTGCCGCAGGCTACCTGACGTATACGCTCGGCATCCGCTTCCGCCAGGCGCTGCTCTATCTACCGCTCAAGCTGGCGTGGCGCGTCCACGACAAGGCCATACGCCAGGCGCGGGATTCAGAAACGCCGGTCATCTATGTCGTGTCGCATCAGTCCCGACTCGAACCGGCGCTGATGCTGTCCCTGCTGCCGGAGCAGACGCTGCACATCCTCGACGATGCCTCCGCCCGCGCCTTCTGGCTCGAGCCGTGGCGCGAGCTTGGCCGCACCATCGCCTTCAACGCCGAACATGTCTTCGTCAGCCGTCGCCTGGTGCGCGTGCTGCGCGGCAAGGGCCGCCTCGCGGTCTACCTGCCCGACACCGTCGAGCCCGACGTCAAGTCGTTCCGGCTGTTCCGCGCCGTCGCCCGCATCGCCATGCAGGCCGACGCCCGAATCGTGCCGATCTTCGTCAGCGGCGCGCGCCACCTGCCGTTTTCGCTGACACCGGCCGAACGCGCGCCACGCGCCTGGTTCCCACGCCTCCGGATCGCAGCGCTTGCGCCCATGACCATGGCCGAACTGCTCCAGCGCGCCGGTTACTCGCAGACCACCACCGCCAATGCCCTGTTCGACCGTTTTGCCGAAGCGCGGCTCGCCGGCACCGATCTCGACCGGGGCTTGTTCCATGCCGTGTGCGACGCCGCCGACCGCTACGGCGCCTCGCGCCTGATCGTCGAGGACGTCGTCAGCGGCGCGCTCAGCTACCGCAAGCTCCTGACCGGGGCGCGCGTGCTGGGCAAACGCCTCGAGGGCCTGACCAGCCCGGGCGAAGCGGTCGGCATACTGTTGCCCAATGCCAATGGCGTGGTGCTGACCACGCTCGGTCTCATCTCGGCAGGGCGCGTGGCCGCCATGATCAACTATACCGCCGGCGCCACCAATGTCGCCTCGGCGGTGAAGACGGCTGCCATCAAGACCATCGTCTCGTCGCGCGCCTTCATCCAGAAAGCCGACCTCGCCGACATCGTCGCTGCCGCCGAACAGGCCGGCGCGCGGATGATCTGGCTGGAAGAGCTGCGCGACAGCATCACGACCTTCGAAAAGGCCGCCGCGGCCGCTCAATGGCGGCGCCCGCTGCAACCCCAGGTCGCCTCCAGGCCGGCCGTCATCCTGTTTACATCGGGCTCCGAAGGCATGCCCAAGGCCGTCGTGCTCTCGCACCGCAACCTGGTCGCCAACGCCATGCAGGCCGAGGCCCGAATCTCCATCTCGCCGGTCGACAAGCTGTTCAACGTGCTGCCGGTTTTCCACTCCTTCGGCCTCACCGGCGGCACCATCCTGCCGCTGATCACCGGGGTGCGGCTGTTCCTCTACCCCTCGCCGTTGCACTACAAGCTCATCCCGGACGTCGCGCGCAAGATCCGCCCGACCATCATGTTCGGGACCGACACCTTCCTTGCCGCCTATGCCCGGACTGCCGAGGATGGCGATTTCTCCAGCCTGCGTTTCGTCGTGGCCGGCGCCGAGCCGGTACGGCCGGAAACACGGCGCGTCTGGCGCGAGCGATTCGGCGCCGAGATCGTCGAAGGCTTCGGCCTGACCGAGGCAGCGCCGGTGGTGGCCGTCAATACGGCGACTCATGGCCGCGACGGCACGGTGGGACGCCTCTTGCCCGGCATGCGCATGCGGCTCGAAGAGGTCGAAGGCGTCAGCGAAGGCGGGCGGCTCTGGCTCAACGGCCCCAATCTGATGATGGGATACATGACCGCCGACCGGCCGGGCGAGTTGCAGCCACTCGAAGGCTGGCACGACAGCGGCGACATCGTCTCGGTCGACCGCGAGGGCTTCGTCACCATCCGCGGCCGGGCCAAGCGTTTCGCCAAGATCGCCGGCGAGATGGTCTCGCTCGGCGCCGTCGAGATGCTGGTGCAGGCACTGTGGCCGGAGGAACGCCACGCCGCCGTTGCCGTTCCAGACAAGCGCAAGGGCGAACGCATCGTGCTCGTCACCACCGCCGGCAATGCCGATCCCGAAACCTTGCGCCTCTACGGCAAGCAGGCCGGGGCCGCCGACCTGATGGTCCCGCACGACATCATCAAGGTGCGCGAAATCCCGGTGCTCGGCTCCGGCAAGACCGACTATGTCGCCGCGCGCCACATGGCCATCGAGCGACTGGGGCTGGCAGCCTAGCTTGCCGGCTTGGTCTCGTCCGAGACGTCGGTTGTCTCAGCCTCGGCGGCGGCAGCCACAGCCTTCTCGCCCTCGATCCTCGCCCGTCTCGCATAGGCACTGGCGCTCAGCGGCAGGAAGATCAGGTAGCCGATCACCGACGCCGTCAGTGTCTGCCAGGGATAGACGGTCAGAAGCAGCACGTAGAATACCGCAACCAGCATGACGGGCAGCAGGTATTCCCTGCGAATGCTCAGCTTCTTGCCGGAATAGACAGGCAACCGGCTGACCAGCAGGAAGGCGACGAGGATGGCAAAGCCGGTGGCGACATAGGCCACCGTGCGCGTGCCCTCGAGGCCGAGGAAGCCGAGATACATCGGCAGCATCAAGGTGATGGCCCCGATCGGCGCCGGCACGCCGACGAAATACTCGGCCTGCCAAGCCGGGCGATCGAGGTCTTCGTCGAGCACGTTGAAACGCGCCAGCCTCAGGCCCATGGCGATGGCGAAAAGCAACGTCGCGATCCAGCCCAGGGATCCGGCCTTGTCGAGCAGGTAAGCATAGAGCACCAATGCCGGAACGACGCCGAAATTGACGATGTCGGCGAGCGAATCCATCTGCGCGCCGAACCTCGAGGTCGCCTTCAGCATGCGCGCCAGACGGCCATCGATGCCGTCGAGGAAGGCTGCCAGCAGCACCATCACCACGGCCGGTTCAAACCGGTCCTGGAAGGCGAGCCGAATGCCGGAAAGCCCAGCGCAGATCGCCAGCACGGTGATGAGGTTGGGCAGCACCATGCGCAGCGGAATTTCGCGGATGCGCGGTCCGCCGCTGCCATGTGGTTCGAAGGGCTTGAACGGCGCCACCATCAGGAGACCCGCACCAGCGGTGCGTGGCTGGCGCCGCCGAATTCGGCGAGGATGGTTTCGCCAGCCACCGCGGTCTGGCCGACGGCGACGCGCGGAACAGCTGCCGCAGGCAGGAACACATCGACGCGCGAGCCGAAGCGGATCAGGCCGAAACGCTCGCCCACCGCGATGTTGCCGCCGACATCGGCCCAGCAGACGATGCGCCGCGCCACGAGGCCGGCGATCTGGACTGCGGCAACCTGGCCGTTGGGGCTGTCGATGACGACGCCGTTGCGTTCGTTCTCCTGGCTTGCCTTGTCGAGCTCGGCGTTGAGGAATTTGCCCGGACGGTGCTCGATGCGGACGATCTTGCCGCGCACCGGTGCGCGGTTCACGTGGACGGAGAAGACATTCATGAACACCGAGATGCGCGTCATCTCGGCATTGCCGAGACCGAGTTCGCGCGGCGGCACGGCCGGGCCGACGGCCGAAACCACGCCGTCGGCGGGGCTGACCACGAGCTTGTCGTCAACAGGGGTCACGCGCTCGGGGTCGCGGTAGAAATAGGCGCACCAGGCGGTGAGAATCGCCCCGATCCAGAACAGCGACGTCGAGAAGAAGCCCAGCAGGACGGCGACCGCCGCGAATCCGGCAATGAAGGGATACCCCTCGCGATGGACCGGAACGAAGGCGTTGCGGATCGTGTCGGCTATGCTCATGAAAGGGGTGGCCGTTGCTGTTGAAGTCCCGGAGTGCTTACCGGAAAGCTCTGGCCGCCGCAACGCGACATTGCCGGCCGGTGACCGGGTGCGCGAGGGGCAGCACTGCCTGCTTGATCTTCAGAAGTTTCGTAACTATAAAAGTTACATGAAACACGACAGCCGCCTTTCCGCGACATTGCATGCCCTGCTTCACATGGCAGATCACGGCAAGCCGATGACATCGGACCATCTCGCCTTGTGCCTGCGCACCAATCCGGTGGTCGTGCGCCGGACGATGGCCGGCCTGCGGGAGGCCGGTTTCGTGACGTCGGAGCGGGGCCATGGCGGCGGCTGGACGCTTGTGCGCGACCTCGCCTCGGTCAGCCTGCGCGACATCCACCTGGCATTGGGCGAACCGGTGCTGCTGCCGCTCAGCCCAGCCACCGAAAACACAGGCTGCCTGGTCGAACAGGCGGTCAATCACGCACTCGACGACACCTTCCGCGAGGCGCAGGCCCTGCTGCTCGAACGGTTCGGGCAGATACGGCTCAGCGATCTCGCCGCCGATTTCAGCCGCCGGATGGCGGACCACGCACAACATGCAAAAGGAAATCACGATGCAGCATGACGCCATCATCGTCGGCGGCAGCTTTGCCGGCCTCGCCGGAGCACTGGTCCTGGCCCGTACCCGCAGGCGGGTGCTGGTGATCGACGCCGGCATGCCGCGCAACCGCTTCGCCGCCCGTTCACACGGCGTGCTCGGGCATGACGGTCGCGCCGGTGGCGAGCTCCTCGCAGAGGCCAGGGCGCAGTTTCTAGCCTATCCATCCGCCTCGCTCGTCTCCGGCGAGGCAGTCGCAGCCGAGACGACCGAAGAAGGCATCGCGGTCAGGCTTGCCGACGGGACGCTGCATCAGGGCCGACGCATGCTCATCGCGACGGGTGTGCGCGACGACCTGCCGGCCATTCCCGGCCTCGCCGAGCGCTGGGGCGAGACGGTGCTGCACTGCCCGTATTGCCACGCCTATGAAATCGGCGGCGGGCCGATCGGCGTGCTCGCCACCACGGCACTTTCCCATCACCAGGCATCGCTTCTGGCCGACTGGGGCGACACGACCTACTTTGCCAACGCGAACTTCCCGCTCGACGAAGCCACCGCCGCGCTGCTGTCCGCCCGCAACGTCCGGATCGAGGACACGCCTTTCACGGCGGTCGAAGGCTCCGCCCCTGGGATCGACGGCGTGCGCCTTGCCGACGGCAGCCTCGTGCCGGTCAAGGCCCTGTTCATCGGAGCACCCTTGCGCATGGCCAGCCCGCTGGCGCAACAGATCGGCTGCGCGTTCGACGAGACGCGCCTTGGCGTCAAGATCCGCACTGACGGCTTCAAGCAGACGTCGGTCCGCAACGTCTTTGCCGCGGGCGATGCCGCCACCGAAATGCACAACATCACCCTGGCTTCGGCGGACGGCGTCTTTGCAGCGCTTTCCATCCACCGTTCACTGATCGAAGAGGACGCAGCAACGTCGCTGAACGCAACAGCTGCCTGACCGGGATCAGGCCCCGTCGGTGACCTCGGGGGTGCGGCGACGCACGACGACGCCGAGTTCGTCGCCCTCGCGAGCCTGGCGCAGCCGTTCCTCGGCCTCGGTCGCTTCGCGCTGGCGGTCCCACATCGAGGCGTAGAGGCCGCGCTTGCCGAGCAATTCGGCATGGGTGCCGCGCTCGGCGATGCTGCCGTCGGCCAGCACGATGATCTCGTCCGCTGAAATGACCGTCGACAGACGGTGCGCGATGACCAGCGTCGTGCGGCCCTTGCTGACCAGGTCGAGCGCGCTCTGGATTTCCTGCTCGGTCTGGGTGTCCAGCGCTGACGTCGCCTCGTCCAGCATCAGAATCGGCGGCGCCTTGAGGATGGTGCGGGCAATCGCCACGCGCTGCTTTTCGCCGCCCGAGAGCTTCAGGCCGCGCTCGCCGACCATCGCCTTGTAGCCGTCGGGCAGGCGCTGGATGAAACCGGCGATCTGTGCCAGTTCGGCCGCCTTGCGCACATCCTCCTCGTCGGCGTTCACGCGGCCGTAGCGGATATTGTAGGCGATGGTGTCGTTGAACAGCACCGTGTCCTGCGGCACCATGCCGATCGCGCCGCGCAGGCTCTCCTGGCTGACGTCGCGAATGTCCTGGCCATCGATCAGGATAGCGCCCTGCTGGATGTCGTAGAAGCGGAACAGCAGCCTGGAGATCGTCGACTTGCCCGCGCCCGAAGGGCCGACGATCGCCACCGTCTTGCCGGCCGGAACCTCGAAGCTGACGCCCTTGAGGATCTGCCGGTTGGGATCATAGGCAAAATGCACGTCGCGGAACTCGATCCGGCCGGTTCCGATCTCCAGCGCCCGGGCGCCCGGCTTGTCGACCACCTCCTGCGCGACGTCGAGCAGGTCGAACATCTGCTCGATGTCGGTCAGGCCCTGGCGGATTTCACGATAGATGAAGCCGATGAAGTTGAGCGGCACCGAAAGCTGCATCAGCATGGCGTTGATGAAGACGAAATCACCCACGGTCTGGGTGCCGGCCATGACCTCCATTGCCGACATGGCCATGACGATGGTCATGCCGATGCCGAAGATGACGCCCTGGCCGAAGTTCAGCCAGCCGAGCGACGTCCAGATGCGGGTTGCCGCCGTTTCGTAGCGCGCCATCGAGCGGTCGAAGCGCTCGGCCTCCATGGCCTCGTTGTTGAAGTACTTCACCGTCTCGAAATTGAGCAGCGAGTCGATCGCCTTGGTGTTGGCGTCGGTGTCGGAATCGTTCATCTCGCGGCGGATGCCGATGCGCCAGTCGCTCGCCCGCACCGTGAACCAGGTGTAGATCCAGACGGTGGCGGCCACGACCGCCACATATTTCCAGCCATAAGCGAAGCCGAAGATGCCGGCCGTCAGCGCGAATTCCAGCACCGTCGGCGCGGTGTTCAGGATGGTGAAACGGACGATGGTCTCGATGCCTTTGGTGCCGCGCTCGATGATGCGCGACAGCCCGCCGGTGCGGCGCTCGAGATGGAAACGCAGCGACAGCTGGTGCATGTGCACGAAAGTGCGGTGTGCTAGCTGCCGCACCGCATATTGCCCGACGCGGGCAAACAGTGCGTCGCGCAGCTGATTGAAGCCGAGTTGGACGATGCGGACGACATTGTAGGCAACCACCAGCATCACCGGTGCCACCAGGAACGCCGGCAGCGGCAACGGCGAGCGCTGGTCGCCGGCCAGCGCATCGGTCGCCCATTTGAAGAAATAGGGCCCGGCCACCAGCGTCAGCTTGGCAACGACCAGGAACACGGTCGCCCAGACGACGCGCGCCCTGAGATCGGGCCGGTCCTCTGGCCACATATAAGGCCAAAGGTTCCTGATCGTGCTGAAAGTCGAGCCGCGTTCGGCGGAGACGGTCTTGTTAGCCACTGTTCTTGCCTTGATTATATGTCCGCGCCTTCACCGGCGCAGCAGGATTCGACGAGCGCCGAGACGGATGCGGAAACGGCGGCCAGAGCCGCCTGGTCGATCTGATAGCGCGAGCGTTGCCGCTCCGGCGCATAGCGAACCAGTCCCGCCTCGACGAGGATTTTCAGGTGTTGCGAAACCGTCGATTGCGCAAGGTCGAGATGCTCGACCACTTCCTTGCAGCAGCACGACCTGCCGCCGCCCAACCGTCGCAGGATTTCAAGCCGTGCCGGATGCGAGAGGGCGGCAAGCTTGTGCGCCACATCCTCGACGGATGGTGCGCGGCAGTTCTGCCTGGCGGAGAATGACTTCATCGTTCATCGACGATAGACGATGAATTCATTCCGCGCAACCCGAGTGGGGTGAGATGCCGTGCCCGAAGTCCTATGGTTTGGGCGTCGGCATCGCCTGCTCGCCCATGGCGTCCATGTTGGCGGCCTCGCCCTCCTTGGACTTTTCCGGGACGCGGAACACCTGCCCCGGCCAGATGCGGTCGGGATCGCGGATCTGGTCCTGATTGGCGAGATAGATGTTCGAATAGCGCACGCCATGGCCGTAGACGCGGCGCGAGATCCGCCACAGGGAATCGCCGCGCCGGATGATCACGGCGCCGTTGACCGCCTCCAGCTTGGGGGCTGTCGCCTCGGGCGCTGCCGGTGCGGCGGCGACATCGGCGGGTTTTGCTTCAGATGCCTCTGGCGCGGCTGGCGTTTCGGCCGTTGACGGCGTCGACGCGTCAGACTTGGCCTCGGGCTGCTGTGCCGATGCCGGCTGCTGGACCGGTTCCTGCGGCGCAACGGCTGCAATCGACTCACCCGGCTCGCGCTGGAACGGGACAGCAGCGCGTGCAGCCACCTTGACGCCATCCGGCTCGAGTGCGTCGACGCGGATGATGTAGTCGCCCACGGGCAGTTCGCGCTCCGCCTCGATCAGGAAGCGCCCGTCCGGCGAGGTCTGCGTTTCGCCGATGAGAATCTCGTTGGCATAGGCGCGTACCTTGCGGCCGGCATCGGCCGCACCGGCGATGAATATCTTCTTGCCTTCGATCTCGACCGCCTCGACCACCACCTTGGCTTCGGCGGCGGCTGTCGCCGACTTGGCCGGTGCCGGTTGCGGCGCAGTCTGTGCTTCGGGCGTGGTCGCGGGCGCGTTGGCGGACTGTTCGGCCGTGGGCAGCATTGCCGGCGCCTCGGCAGGCTTGGGCACGGTGATCAGTTCCGCCGGCTTGCCCGGCTCCTCCACCAGCGCCAGCACCTGGCCGCCCGGCTCGGAGGGCACGGACACCACGGCCGTCTCGGTCGACGTAGCCACGACATTGTCGGGCGCAGTGGCACGCAGCACGATCTGGTAGTCGCCAGGCTTCAGCGGCTTGTCCAGCACGACGGCGAAATCGCCGTCGGCGCCGGCCACAGCCGCGCCGATGACCTGCGAACCGGTCACGATCTCGACCTTGGAACCACCCGCAGCCTTGCCGGCGATCACGACAGCGCCATTGTCCTCGACACGCACGACATCGAAGGAAGGTGCTACGACCGCCGGAGCAGCGGGCGCCGCCGCCTCGGCTGACGGCTTTGCCGGTTCGGCGGGCTTGTCGGCGGCTGGCGCCGTCGAGTTCGGCGCCGGCAACGAGGCTATCGCAGCCGGCGGCGCTAGATAGGGATCGAGCGCGCCCGACACATACGCAACCGTGGCTGCCGCGGCCGAGCCGCCGGCTGCCAATAGGAATATCTTCAACGGATTAATCGCCATATTTCCATGCCCCTAGCCGCGCAACGGGTCTACCTTGTTTTGCCGGCAGCGACAAGAAAAAGCCCGTGCGGGCTTGACCCTGCCAGCAGACGCAATACCCAATCAGGCCATGAACAAGATTCGATCCATTTGCGTCTATTGCGGCTCCTCGCCGGGCCGCGACGAAGTCTACATAAAGGCCGGCCATCTGCTCGGCCACTCGATCGCCAAGGCCGGCCTGCGGCTGGTCTATGGCGGCGGCACCAAAGGCATCATGGGTGCGGTCGCCGATGGCGCGCTGCGCGCCGGCGGCAAGGTCACCGGCATCATCCCGCGCTTCCTGATGAACAAGGAAGCGACCGAAACCGCGCTGACCAGGCTCGACGAAACCGTCATCACCGACAACATGCACGAGCGCAAGCACCTTATGTTCGAGAAATCGGACGCATTCGTGGCGCTGCCGGGCGGCATAGGCACGGTCGAGGAGATCGTCGAGATCATGACCTGGGCGCAGCTCGGCCATCACCGCAAGCCGATCGTCTTTGCCAATGTCAAAGGCTTCTGGGATCCGATGCTGGCGCTGCTCGACCACATGAAGGCCGAGGGCTTCGTGCACACCTCGCATCTGGTCCAGCCGCTGGTGATCGACGAGCCGGAGGCCGTGGTCTCGGCCATCCTGGTCGCGGCCGGCAGCGATTCCACGCCCACCGAGGGCGTGCAGTCGCTCATCGACAAGATGTGACCTTAAGGATCAATCCCGGAGGCTGCGGCCTGCCGCTGGCAGGCCGCCTCACCTGAACCTCAGCCGTTCTTCGCCCGTTCGGAGAACATCGACCAGGTATAGATCGCCAGCGCCACCCAGATCAGCGCGAAGGCAACGGCACATTCGCTCGAGAACGGCTCCTTGAAGATGAAGATGGCGATGACGAAGATCATCGTCGGCGCGATGTACTGCATGATGCCGATGGTCGACATCGTCAGCAGCTTGGCGCCGTTGGCAAACAGGATCAGCGGCACGGCGGTGACGACACCACAGCCCAGCATGAGCCAGACGTCGGTCATGCCGGTGGTGCCGAAATGGCCGACGCCGGTCGACTGCAGGTAGAAGATGTAGCCGAGCGCCGGCAGGCCGAGGATGAGCACTTCGAGGAAGAAGCCCTGGGCCGGGCCGATCGGCAGCGTCTTCTTGAACAGGGCGTAGAAGCCCCAGGAAAGCGCCAGCACGATCGACACCCAGGGCAAGCCGCCGGTTTCCCAGGTCAGCAGGGCCACGGCAACCACGGCGAGTGCAATCGCCAGCATCTGCGCCCGCGTCAGCCTCTCGCCCAGAACGACGGCGCCGAGAAAGATGCTGAACAGCGGATTGATGTAGTAGCCGAGCGCGGTTTCCAGTGCGCGGTCGTTGCCGATCGCCCAGACATAGACGCCCCAGTTGATGGTGATCAGCGCCGCTGTCAGCGTGCCCATCGCCAGCGTCCGCGGCGTGCGCAGCGCCTGCCTGATGTCGGAGGTGCGACCCAGCCACCACAGCAGGAGGGCTGCGATGGGGATCGACCAGGTGATGCGGTGGGCGATCACCTCGGGCGTCGGGATATGCGCCACAGCCTTCATGTAGAAGGGCAAGACACCCCACATCAGATAGGCCGAGAGGGCAAAAAGGAAGCCACGCGTGGCTTCGTCGCGAGAAATCGCAGGCGTGTTCGTGCTCATGGCGCGAACCTATGCGCCCGCCTGCCCGGCCATGCCATTTCAAAATTCTGATGGTCCATCCGCTTTTCGTTGATGGATCAATCGATCGGGCCAGTCGCCTTGGCTGGCCCAATCATAGCAAGTAACCCCTACTCCGCTGCCACCAACCCCGCCATGTCGCGGTTTTTCATCAGCTTGTAGATGATCGAATCCATCAGCGCCTGGAACGAAGCGTCGATGATGTTGGTCGACACCCCGACGGTCCACCAGCGCGCGCCGGTGCTGTCATGCGACTCGATCAGGACGCGGGTTATCGCCTCGGTGCCGCCATTGAGGATACGCACCTTGTAGTCCGCCAGCTCCAGGTCGCCGATCTCGTGCTGGAACTTGCCGAGGTCCTTGCGCAGGGCGATGTCGAGCGCGTTGACGGGGCCGTCGCCTTCGGCCACCGACATCTTCTCCTCGCCATCGACCATCACCTTCACCACCGCTTCCGACACGGTCTTGAGGTTGCCGTTGGCGTCGAAACGCCGTTCGACCAGGCAGCGGAACGAGGTCACGCGGAAGAAATCCGGCACCGTGTGCAGCATGCTGCGCGCCAGGAGCTCGAAGCTGGCGTCGGCGCCCTCATAGGCATAACCCTCGGCCTCGCGTTCCTTGACCACCGAAATCAGCGCGTCCAGCCGTCCGTCGTCCCTGGGCACGTCGATGCCGCGGCGCTTCAGCTCGGCGACGAAGTTGGCCTTGCCGCCCTGGTCCGACACCATCACCTTGCGCCGGTTGCCGACGGCTTCCGGCGGCACGTGTTCGTAGGTTTTGGGCTCCTTGGCGATCGCCGAGGCGTGGATACCGGCCTTGGTGGCAAAGGCGGAGGCGCCGACATAGGGCGACTGCGCCTCAGGCGCGCGGTTGAGCAATTCGTCGAATGCGCGCGAAAGCCGCGAGATGCCTGCCAACGCCTCTTCCGAAACGCCTGTCTCGAAACGCCCGGCGAAATGCGGCTTCAGCGCCAGCGTCGGGATGATGGTGATCAGGTTGGCGTTGCCGCAGCGCTCGCCGATGCCGTTGATGGTGCCTTGCACTTGGCGCACGCCGGCCTCGATGGCGGCCAGCGAATTGGCCACCGCCTGGCCGGTGTCGTCATGGGCATGGATGCCAAGATTGGCGCCGGGAATGCCGGATGCGATGACCTTGGCCACGATCTCGCGCACCTCCGACGGCTGGGTGCCGCCATTGGTGTCGCACAGCACCACCCAGCGCGCGCCGGCCTCATAGGCAGTGCGGGCGCAGGCCAGCGCGTAGTCAGGATTGGCCTTGAAGCCGTCGAAGAAGTGCTCGCAGTCGACCATCGGCTCCTTGCCGGCGTCGCGCGCCGCCTCGACCGAGGCGCGGATCGATTCGAGGTTCTCCTCGTTGGTGACCCCGAGCGCGACGCGGACGTGGTAATCCCAGCTCTTGGCAACGTAGCAGATGCCGTCCGACCTGGCTTGCAGCAGCGTGGCGAGGCCCGGGTCGTTGGAGGTCGACACCCCTGCCCGCTTGGTCATGCCGAAGGCGACGAATTTCGCCCGCTTGGTGCGCTTCTCCTGGAAGAAGGCCGTGTCGGTGGGATTGGCACCGGGATAGCCGCCCTCGACATAGTCGAGCCCGAACTCGTCGAGCATGGCGGCGATCGCGATCTTGTCCTCGACGGAGAAGTCGATGCCCGGCGTCTGCTGGCCGTCGCGCAGCGTCGTGTCGAAGAGATAGATGCGTTCGCGTGCCATTGTCATTTCCCTGCGAACCTGTCGGTCGCCCGGACCAACTGGTTCAATATGCCCGGTTCCGAAAATGCATGTCCGGCGCCTTCGATGAGGTGGAATTCGGCCTGCGGCCAGGCCTTGTGCAGCGCCCAGGCATATTTCGCCGGGCACGGCATGTCGTAGCGCCCATGGACGATGACGCCGGGAATGTCGCGCAGCTTATGGGCGTCGCGGATCAGTTGTCCTTCGTCCATCCAGCCGGCATGGACGAAATAATGGTTCTCGATGCGGGCGAAGGCCACGGCGAAATCGTCCTCGCCGAACTTGCCGCTGGTTTCGGGGTCGGGCAACAGCGTGATCGTCTCGCCTTCCCACAGGCTCCAGGCAAGGGCTGCCTCCACCTTGGCCCTGCGGTCGTCGCCGACGAGGCGCTTGCGATAGGCACCCATCATGTCGCCGCGCTCGGCCTCCGGAATCGGGGCAACGAAGCGCTCCCACTTGTCGGGAAACATCTCGGAAACGCCGAACTGATAGTACCATTCGAGCTCGGCGCGGGTCAGCGTGTAGATGCCGCGCACCACGAGCTCACTGACGCGGTCGGGGTGGGTTTCGGCATAGGCGAGTGCCAGCGTCGAGCCCCAGGAACCGCCGAACACCTGCCATTTGTCGAAACCGGCCATCTCTCGCAGCCGCTCGATGTCGGCGACGAGGTGCCAGGTCGTGTTGGCTTCAAGGGAGGCGTTGGGCACGGACTTGCCGCAGCCGCGCTGGTCGAACAGCATGATGTCGTAGAGTTTTGGGTCAAACAGCCGGCGGTGCTTCGGCGAGGTCGCGCCGCCCGGGCCGCCATGCAGGAACACCACCGGCTTGGCGCCCCTGGTGCCGGAGCGTTCCCAGTAGATCTGGTGGCCGTCGCCGACATCCAGCATGCCGCTGTCGAAGGGCTCGATCTCGGGATAGAGGCCGCGCAGTTCGTCGCTCATAGTTTCAGCCCATGCTCCGGCCAGTTGGCCGTTTCCTCGTCTGGGTGCTGGAAGGAGATGATCTGCTCCTGCCGCCGGTAATAGTCGGGATTGTCATGTGGCGGCGCGGCGAAGATCGCCTCGACCCACGGCAGGCGCGCGCCATGGTTGATCTGGACAGTTGGCGCGAGATCGGAACGATCGTCGAACGTGCCGATAGCGATCTCGAGTTCGCCCGGCTGGCGATAGGTCATCGGTGTGCCGCAGCGTTGGCAGAAACCCCGGGCGATGTTGACCGACGACTGGAAATAGCTCGGTTCCTCGCGGATCCACTCGATGCCATCAACCGGAACCGCAACGAAAGCGCCGAAGAAAGAGCCGAACTGCTTCTGGCACATGCGGCAATGGCAGATCGAGGTGCGCCCCAGCGCGCCGCGGATGCGAAAACGCACGGCGCCGCACTGGCAGCCGCCTGATCTAACAGTCTCGGTCATGACCTATTCTCCGGTGGCCATTGTTCAGTGTCGTGGTCGGGGTGCTGGTGGTTCGATGGCGCGATCGCGGCGTACCAGGACGTCTCGTCCGCCGACGGCTCGACCGCATCCAGTTCGCCGAACCAGGGCATCTTGGCCGCGGGTCCGCACTGGAATTCCGGCTTGACCGACGCCGGCTCGTCGAGCGAGCCAAGCACCACGTTGATCGTATCGCGGTCGACAACGTCGAACAGCAGCGGCGTCCCGCAATCGCGGCAGAAGCCGCGGCGCACGATGTCTGACGACTGGAACCAGCCGACCTCGCCGCGCGTGACGGCAAACTTGGCTTTGGCAGTGCGCGCCAGCGGCAGGAAATAGTTGCCGGAAGCCTTCTGGCACATGCGGCAATGGCAGATATGCGCATTCTCCAGCGCCTGGGCGATGCGATAGCGCACGGCCCCGCACTGGCAGCCCCCCGTCGTCGCAGCGTTCATGTGCGCCCCTCCGGCGGCCAGCTGCCGGTGTCATGGTCGGGATGCTGGTAGGAGACGATGTCGTTGACGAAGTCGGCCGCATCAGGGTCGTCCCCGGTCGAATAGCCCGGCAATTCATGGACATGGTCGACATAGGGCAGCTTGCCCTCGAGGCCCCACTGCACAATCGGCGCGATCTCGGCCGGTTCGTCGAAGGCGGCGATCGCCAGGGCCACGCCATCCGGCGCTTCATAGCTCAATGGCGTGCCACACTCGCCGCAGAAGCCGCGATAGGCAAAGTTCGAGGAGCGGAATTTCTTCGGCTCGCCGCGCGTCCATGTAAGTTTTGCCTGCCGCACCGACACCAGCGGCGCGTAGAAATTGCCGAACGCCTTCTGGCACATGCGGCAATGGCAGACCGAGGCGTCGCCGAGCGCGCCCTCAATGCGAAAGCGCACGGCGCCGCACTGGCAGCCGCCGGAATAGACAGGCCGGTTGTCGAGGCTCATGGCAACGTTCCCTCAGGCCGGGGCATGGCACACCGCCTCGATGTTATTGCCATCGGGATCGAATACGAAGGCAGCGTAATAGTCGGGATGATAGTGCGGCCGCGGGCCAGGTCTGCCATTGTCCCGGCCACCGGCGGCGATCGCCGCGGCATAGAAAGCGTCGACCTCGGCCCGGCTGCGGGCGGTGAAGGCATAGTGCCGTCCCGGCCCGGCTGGCGCCTCGTGCAGCCAGAACACCGGCCGCTCACGCCCATAGCCGCCGACCTTGACCCCGCCGGTATGTTCGCCCGGCACCATCATCAGCAGGGAAGCGCCGAGCGGAGCGAACGCCTTGTCGTAGAAGGCCTTTGCCGTGTCGAAATCCGTTACCGAAATGCCCGTGTGGTCGATCATTGCACGAACTCCTCCTTCATGCCGACGGCCGTTCCGCCCTGGCCGGCCGAGATCACGATATGGTGGCAGACATTGTCGATATCGCGAAGCACGTCGTCGTTCCAGAACCGGAGCATGGTCCAGCCGAGACCTTGCAACTTGGCAGTACGCAGAGCATCCGCTTCCGCAACATCGGCCGAGCCGTGTTGCAAACCATCGATCTCGACAATCAAGTTGTGTGTTGGGCAGGCAAAGTCGACTATGTAGCCAGCAATTGGCAATTGCCTCCGAAAACCCAATCCCATCAGTCGATGCGCCCTAAGCTCGTTCCAGAGCTTCAGTTCGGCATCCGTCATTTGCTTGCGCATCTTGCGCGCGTTCCGACGATTGGCCTGAGGAACTGGGTAGTGGGTCATCAGCAACCGCCCCCCTCTGCCCTGCCGGGCATCTCCCCCTCAAGGGGGGAGATCACGCCGTCATCAATGCGTCGCCCAACCGCAAGCGCAGCACCAAGCATTGAACGTCTGCAGCAAAATGTGAGGCGCAAAAGCTGCTGATCTCCCCCCTTGAGGGGGAGATGCCCGGCAGGGCAGAGGGGGGTATGAAGCCCCGTCTGTTCCACGCCGTGCAGCGTAGACATCACCGCTTCACTTCCCACGTCGTCACACGCTCACCACTCACCGGATCCTTGCCGTCCTTGAGCTGCACGCCCTGGGCCAAAAGCTCGTCGCGGATGCGGTCGGCCTCGGCCCAGTTCTTGGCGGCGATGAAGGCCAGTCGTTCGGCGATGAATTTCGCAACCTCGCTTTCGTCGACCTCGGCCGCGTCGAGCCCGAATCCCAGGAATAGCAGCGCGGCCTTCAGGCTGGCTGCCGCGTCGACGTTCCCAGCCGCTTCGCCGGCCAGCTGCGACATGCCCTGAAAGACACTCGACGTCGCCAGGTCGTCACTCAGCGCGGCAACCAGCCCAGCGGGAACCTCGGCCTCAGCCTCGCCGGCGCCGTCCGCCGCACGCTTCCACTTGCGCAGCGTGTTTTCCGCCTCTTCGAGCTTGCGCACTGAAAAGTCGATCGGCTCGCGGTAGTGCGTCATCAGCATCGCCAGCCTCAGCACCTCGCCCGGCCATTTGCGGCCACCGAAATTCTCCGTCGCCAGCAATTCTTGGATCGTGAAGAAGTTGCCCAGGCTCTTGGACATCTTCTGGCCCTCGACCTGCAGGAAGCCGTTGTGCATCCAGTAATTGGCCATCACCTCGGTGCCGTGGGCGCAGCGCGACTGGGCGATCTCGTTTTCATGGTGCGGGAAGATCAGGTCGAGCCCGCCGCCATGGATATCGAAGACCTCGCCGAGATAGGCCGACGCCATCGCCGAGCACTCGATGTGCCAGCCCGGACGGCCTCGGCCCCAGGGGCTGTACCAGCCCGGCTCCTCGGCCGAAGACGCCTTCCACAAGACGAAGTCGCCAGGGCTCTTCTTGTGCGCCTCGACCTCGACGCGGGCGCCGGCCTGCTGCTCGTCGAGATTGCGCTTCGACAGTTGGCCGTAGTCTTCCATCGAGCCGGTATCGAACAGCACTTCGCCTTGTGCTTCATAGGCATGGCCGCGTTCGATGAGACTGAGAATCAAGGTGATCATGTCGGCGCGGCCGTCGGCGCGCGGCTGCACGAACTCCGTCGCCCGCGGCTCGACTGTCGGCTCGAGGCAGCCCAACGCCTTGACGTCGGCCTGGTACTGGTTGGCGGTCTTTTCGGTGACGCGCCTGATCGCCTCGTTAAGCGGCAGATCGGGGAAGTCGCGCAGGGCGCGCGCGTTGATCTTGTCGTCGAGGTCGGTGAGGTTGCGCACATAGGTGACGGCATCCGCGCCATAGACGTGGCGCAGCAGCCGAAACAGCACGTCGAAGACGATCGCCGGGCGAGCATTGCCGATATGGGCGAAGTCGTAAACGGTCGGCCCGCAGACATACATCCGCACGTTTTGCGGATCGATCGGCACGAAGTCCTCCTTCGTGCGCGTCAGCGTGTTGGTAAGCCGAAGGCCCCGAAACGCACCGGACTTCATCATTGAATCAGACATAAAACTCCCCTGGCCTGCTGGCCCGGGCGTTTGACCTGTCTCGTGTGAAGATGAGGCGAAAACGTCCTGACCAGCGCGAACGCTAGCCAATAATGCAAATGCCGAAAATGGCGAAAGACGTTTTCATCACCAGCTTTATCGCCTCGCGGGCGTGTTGCCGTCAAGACGCTGCGTCATGAAACTTTACCGCGCAAACCGGAACAGAAGCAGTACTGAAACAATTTATTAAATATCCCGGCACTGTAATGAAACATTGCCCGGATAAAAGGCGCCGCATGCCACGAATTCGACCCAATCAGTGAGCATTTGCAGCCGCTCTCAACACAGTTGACGTAAGGGAAGAGACCAATGAAACGAAAACAATCCGAACAGGACCGAGCGCGTAGCCAGTACGCAGAACTCACCAAGCACTACCGGGCCATCGGCCCCGCAGCAATTCTTGCCGCGCTGATCTGCGCGCCGAAGAAAGACAAGCAGTCTCCCAAGCTAAGCAAGGCGGCTTAGCAGGCTCAAGCCGATCGCGGCCATCACCAGGCCGATCAGGAGATCGAGCACGCGCCACGCGGCAGGCCGGGCAAAGACCGGCTCGAGCAGCCGGGCGCCATAGCCGAGCCCGAAGAACCACACGAACGATGCCGTTGCAGCGCCCAGCCCATAGGCAAGGCGTGCCTGTCCTTCATAGGCGGCCGACAGGCCGCCGAGCAGAACCACCGTGTCGAGATAGACATGCGGGTTGAGGAAGGTGAAAGCGAGACAAGCGGCAATCGCCGGCCACAGCCTGGCCTCGCCGCTTTTGGCCGCCTTGAGCACCTCGGGCTTCATCGCACGTCGGAAGGCGATCGCCGCATAAGTAAACAGGAACAGCGCTCCGCCCACCGTCACGGCCATGATCAGCCGCGGCGACTGGGCGATCAGCGTGCCGAGCCCGGCGACGCCGGCGGCGATCAGCAAGGCATCCGAGGCCGCGCAGATCAAACTCAGGATGAAAACGTGCTGGCGCAGCAGCCCCTGGCGCAGGATAAACGCGTTCTGCGCGCCGATCGCAATGATCAGCGACGCACCGAGCAGGAAACCGGAAAGGGCGGCGGAAAGGACTGGCGTGGACACGCCGCTCTTCTAGCGTCTGGTCAGAACAGTTTCATCTGGTCGTCGTCGCTGGACTTACGCTTTTCCACTTTTGGCTTCGCGGCCCGTTCAGGTGCTGCCTCCGGCAAAGGCTCGACCCGATCCTGGATCTCGGGGCCGACGTTGGCCACCTTGTTGACCATCTCCGACACCGGGATCTGCTCGAAGAAGTCGGGCTGCGCCGGCCGCATCAGTTCGGCCACGTCGCGCGGCTCCTGCGTACGGCAGTCGAGCCAGCGGGCAAAATCCTCCGGCTGGATCACCACCGGCATGCGGTCGTGGATGTGCAGGATGTCGGCGCTGGCGCCGGTGGTCAGGATCGCCGCCGTGTCGATCTCCGAGCCGCCCGGCTCGCTCCAGGTTTCCATCAAACCGGCAAGCGCCACCAGTCCGCCCTTGCGCGGCCTGAGCCAGTAGGGCTGGCGCCGGTTGCCCGGCAGCTTCTTCCACTCATAGAAGCCCGAGACCGGGATCAGCGCCCGCCGGTGGCGCATCGCGGTCTTGAACGAGGCCTTTTCGATTGCCGATTCGGAGCGCGCGTTGAACAGCAGCGGCATGTCGGCCGGATTCTTCGTCCAGGCCGGAATCAGTCCCCACCGCGCCAGCATCGCCATGCGGTCGGGCAGGTTCGAACCCGGCGGGCGCTGCGGCCCGGCCATCACCACCAGGATCGGCTGTGTCGGCGCCACATTGTAGCGCGGGGGAAAGCTCTCGAGCTCGCCTATGCCGACAAAGGCCGCCGTCTCCTCCGGCGAGGCTATCACCGCTATTCGTCCGCACATCGGCTCATGTCTCGCTTCATCGTCTGAAAGTGGCGATGGATCGCACCCGCCGCAACCGCTAATGCGGATATGGCCGGCTGCTCCACAATGGGCCTTTATGTCTGTTCCGGCGCGTCGAAAACGACAATCAGCGATACTCGCGCAGCTCGGGCATCAAGGCAGTTCCATGGCCTTCGGCGGATAGACAGCTCCTGCCTTATGGTAGTAGCTGCTGGCATGCCCCATCATCAGAGCATTTCCAGAACATGAGCCAACTTTCGAGCCTTCTACGGAAATGGCGCCGGGCAAAGAGCCAGGCAACTCCGCTGGCACCCCGGCCTTTCCTACTCGAGTACGATGGCTTTTGTCCGATCTGCTCACGCAATTCGACGTTCCGAGCGACGGGCAACTGGTTGCGCGGCACCCTCCTATGCCAGTCATGCCCTAACGGATCTGTCCCGAGAGAGCGCGCGCTTGCACTCGTTCTCGAAGAGAGTTTTCCGGAATGGCGGAGCATGGCGATCCATGAGTGTTCGCCGATAGAGCGTGGAATTTCAATCAAGCTGCATCGTGAGGCAAAGAACCTTGTCCGAACCCAATTCTATCCCGGCGTCCCCTTGGGCGAGGTATACAAAGGATTCCGCAACGAAGACCTCCAGAAACAGACTTTCTCCGACAACCAGTTCGATCTCTTCATCTCGCTCGATGTGTTTGAACATATTCCAGAACCTGTTCCAGCCCTCAGGGAAGTTTTCCGTACACTGAAGCCAGGCGGTAGCATGCTGTGCACTTGGCCAGTGAGAAAAGCCCAAGTAGCGGCTATGGAGTATCGAGCAAAACTGAAGCCGGATGGTTCATTTGAGCACCTGAAAGAACCCGAATATCACGGCAACCCGGTTGACCCGAAGGGTGGCTCCCTTGTTACGGTTGACTACGGCTATGATGTTCACAAGCTAGTCGCGGATGCCAATTTCGACACTCGGGTCTATCGCTTTGCCGATAAGCGGCACGGTATCCTCGGTGAATACACTGAAGTCTTTCTTTGCAAGAAATCTCCGCCGCTATAGCACGCATGCCGCCCTGCGGCGAAGCAGTCGCGGCCGGCTGTTCCACAGTGGAACGCGTTACCCAAGCGAGAGTTGATGATCGACGCGAAAATAGTCCCCGCCGTCTCCGTCGCCGTACTGCGCGACCGCTCGATCATGCTGGTGCGGCGCGGGCGCGCGCCGTCGAAGGGCCTCTATGCCTTTCCCGGTGGACGTGTCGAAAACGGCGAGACCCTCGAAGATGCCGCCCGCCGCGAACTGATGGAAGAGACCGGGATCGAAGTCGGCACGCTTGTTCCCTTGCGCGAAATCCTGATCGACAGCCGCGACGACGGTGGCGCGGTCTACCTGCTCACCGTCTTTGGCGCGCGCCATGTGCGCAGCGAGCCGGTAGCGGCCGATGACGCCGACGAAGCTGCTTTCTTCTCCCTCGCCGAGATCGAGCACCTGCCGCTCACCGATTCGACGCTGGAGATCGTGCTCGAACTGCTCGACGGTACGGTCGCCCTGCGCGCATAGCGTTGGATAGCCGCGCCGCCGGCCTTGCGGCAGACAAATTGTTTCGCCACAAAAGCTTATGATGCGCGCTTCGACCTACATCATGGCTATGATGCTCGCCGCAAGCACCGTGCTTGCGGTGCCAGCGCGGGCCGTCGAAGCGCCGTTCGAACCGGGACTTCTCAGGCTCGCCGAGGTTCTGGGCTCGCTGCATTTCCTGCGCAACCTCTGCGGCGAGAAGGGCACACAATGGCGCGGCGAGATGGAAAAGCTGCTGCAGGCCGAGAACCCCTCGCCCGAACGCCGCGCCCGCTTCATAGCGTCCTTCAACCGCGGCTACCGTTCGTTCGACGGCACCTACACCGCCTGCACGCCGTCAGCGACCGAAGCCATCGGGCGCTACATGAAGGAAGGCGAAGCGCTCAGCCGCGACATCGCCTCCCGCTACGGTAATTAACAGGCTATTTACTTTCCCGGCATTGCCTGCCGTACACGGACGGGCGATTGTGTTAGGTGTCTTAACGGGACATTAAAGGGATAGCTCAAGTTGATCCGAATCACCGGATCGCTTGGCAGGGTGAAAGACCGAAATGGAACAAAGCGTAAGCGATATCGACGCCCTGGTCCGGGAAGAAAAGCGCCTGACCGCCGTCGAGAGCCACAACGAGGCATGGGCGGAAGGCCTTTCCGCCGGCATCGAGCCCGAGATCATCGCCGAAGCCGCCCTTGCCACCGCCTTCGCCGAGATCGTGGCCGCCAATGGCGAGCGCGCGGCGCTGGCCATGCTCGACCGCATGCGCGCCAAGGTCGAAGCCGGCGAGTTCGAGCCGCTGCGCCTGCGGCATTGAGCGCTATCCCGGTTCTTTGACTAGCCGACGCGGTTTCGGCATCATGCCGGCACATCACTGGCATCGGCCTGCGACCCGAATCGCGTTTCGGCGAGCACGATGCGCAGGTTTTGCAGTTTAGGGCGCCAATCGCGCATCCGGATCGGATGCACGGCGCCTGGGAAGACCGGAGCGTAGTTCTGATGCGGCCAAAGACTGAAATTACGGCCCGCGGCGCGTTGCGCATCGCGGCTCTCGGCCTTGCCGCTTCGTTTGCCTTTTCGCTGACTGCCACCAGCGCTCTTGCACTGAGCGAGATCAAGCGCGAAGAGATCCCAGCGCCCGTCACCCCGCCTGCAACAGATGAGGGCACTGGGCCTGAAAATTCGGTGCCGATGCCCGACCCGATCCAGGCGCCTCCGGCGGCCAGCGCGCCTGGCGGAAGCGAAGAAGCGCCCGAAGATCAACCGGCCGAGCCGCAGGACGCCGAGCCGGACGCGCCCGACGCCACGGGGCCCGCCGCGCCGCATCTCGATCCCGATGGCCCGCTGCCCGAGATCGTCTACGACCTCAGCCGCCTGCCAGAGCCCGTCGCGCGCATGCGCAACCTGCTTGTCGAGGCGGCCAAGACCGGCGACATCGAAAAGCTCCGGCCGCTGATCGGCCAGGGCGAATCCATGCCGCAACTGTCGTTCGGCGAGATCGAGGGCGACCCGATCGCCTTCATCAAGGGCCTGTCCGGCGACGGCGAAGGCCAGGAACTGCTGGCCATCATGGAAGAGGTGCTAAACGCCGGCTACGTGCATCTCGGCGAAGGCACCGACGAGGACCTTTATGTCTGGCCCTATTTCTTCGGCATCCCGCTCGAAAAGCTCGACGCGCGTCAGAAGGTCGAGCTGTTCAAGATCGTGACCGCCGGCGATTACGAGGACATGAAGCAGTACGGCACATATGTCTTCTACCGTCTCGGCATCACGCCGGACGGCCGCTGGGCGTTCTTCGTGGCGGGAGATTGATTCTTTTTCCCTTCGCCCCGTTTACGGGGAGAAGGTGGCCCGAAAGGCCGGATGAGGGGCAGCGCCTCGAGCCTCAGTTGGTGCGCGTAGGCACGCCCTGATCAGCAGTCGCCGGCTCTAGGCGCTAAACCATGCGTGCCGCCCCAGTTGGTCTTACCGTCACGGCATGGATTCCCGACACTCTCCGCTCGTTCCTCGCTCACGAGGTCGGGAATGACGGCTTCATCTACCGGTTGGCCAATCGCGAACGTTTTTTGTGTAGGTCATCGCCAACGTCTTTGCGCATATGCAAATCACCAAGGCTGAAAATTGGCGGCCACATCCCTGCCACCCGTCGTTCCCGACCTCGTGAGCGAGGAACGAGCGGAGAGTGTCGGGAATCCATGCCGTGACGGTGGCGGCGTCAGAACCGGTCAAGAAAAGCGGACCTAGCCCACGGGTCGACACATCGCGTCGGTGTGGTCGCAGCGTACTGCGACCTCCCTCACCCGGCCCCCGGGTTATCGCACAAGGGGGAGAAGAACCTACCGCACCACCGCTTCCGAAAACTCCACCGCCCTGCCCTGCGACGGCGTGGTGATCTCGCCCTGCCACATCACGCGGGTGCCGCGGACGATGGTGCCGACCGGCCAGCCGGTGACCTGCTTGCCGTCATAGGGCGTCCAGCCGGCCTTCGAACCGGCCTGGGCGTTGGTGATGGTTTCCTTGCGCTTCATGTCGACGACGGTGAAGTCGGCGTCGTAGCCGGCGGCGATGCGGCCCTTGCGCGCCATGCCGAAGATGCGGTTGGGACCGTGGCTGGCGAGATCGACGAAGCGCTCCAGCGTCAGCCGGCCGGCGTTCACATGGTCGAGCATGATCGGCACCAGCGTCTGCACGCCTGTCATGCCCGAGGGCGAGGCCGGATAAGGTTTTGCCTTTTCGGCAAGCGTGTGCGGCGCGTGGTCGGAGCCGAGCACGTCGACGACGCCCTGGCCGATGCCGTGCCAGATGCCGTCGCGGTGGCGGGCGGCGCGCACCGGCGGGTTCATCTGCAGCAGCGTGCCGAGGCGGGCATAATCGTCCGCGCTCATCGTCAGGTGGTGCGGCGTCGCCTCGCAGGTGGCAACATCCTTGTGGTGTTCAAGGAAGGCGATCTCCTCGGCCGTCGAGATATGCAGCACGTGGATGCGCGCGCGCTCCTGCCGTGCGATCCGCACCAGACGCTCGGTGCACTGGAGCGCGGCGATCTCGTCGCGCCAGATCGGGTGCGAAGACGGGTCGTTCTCGATGCGCAGGCCCTGGCGCTCGCGCAGGCGGAACTCGTCCTCGGAATGGAAGGCGGCGCGACGGCGGGTGTTGCGCAGGATGGAGGCCACGCCCTCGTCGTCCTCGACCAGAAGATCGCCGGTGGACGACCCCATGAATACCTTGATGCCGGCAACGCCCGGCAGGCGTTCCAGTTCCGCAACGTCTTTCGCGTTCTCGCGCGTGCCACCGACCCAGAAGGCGAAGTCGCAATGCATGCGCGCCGTCGCGCGGCTGACCTTGTCGGCAAGAGCTGCCTCGCTCGTCGTCAGCGGATTGGTGTTGGGCATCTCGAAGACGGCGGTGACACCGCCCAGCACCGCCGCGCGCGAACCGCTCTCCAGATCTTCCTTGTGCTCCAGCCCCGGCTCGCGGAAATGCACCTGGCTGTCGACCACGCCGGGCAGGATGTGCAGGCCGAGGCAATCGATGGTCTCGCCGGCCGATGCGCTGCCCAGATTGCCGATGGCGGCGATCCGGCCATTGGTGACGCCGACGTCGCGGACGCCGATGCCGTCATGGTTGACGACCGTGCCGCCCTTGAGGATGAGATCGAAGGTGGTAGCCATGTCGCGCGTGCCCTTGTCTGGGAATTGCCTGCGGCTTACGTAATGGCTCTCAGAAATGCAAGATCAGGTCCATGCCGACAGCCACTCTCGCAGACCGCGCCATCATCGATGTTTCCGGCCCCGATGCCGAGCATTTCCTGCAGAACATCCTGACGCTCGATCTGGATGCACTGCGTGACCGTGAAGCCAGGCCAGGCGCGCTGCTCGCCCCGCAGGGCAAGATCATGTTCGATTTCCTGGTGTCGCGCAGCGGCGAAAACGCGCTCCGACTCGAATGCCGCGCCGACATCGCCGACGATTTCGTCCGCCGCCTGACGCTCTACAGA
Source organism: Aminobacter sp. MSH1 (assembly GCF_003071665.1). Taxonomy (GTDB): domain Bacteria; phylum Pseudomonadota; class Alphaproteobacteria; order Rhizobiales; family Rhizobiaceae; genus Aminobacter; species Aminobacter niigataensis. The sequence continues at coordinate 4,333,342 of NZ_CP026265.1, forward strand.
CTGCGCGCGAAAGCCGAAATATCGAAGCAGGATCAACCTGATATCGCTGTCTCATGGCAAGATGATTCAGCTGCCTCGCAATCTGATTCAACTGTCCGCGACAGCCGCTTCCTGTCCCCCGTCTTCCGTCACTATGGCGCAGCACCCGTCGCCGATGCCAGCGAAGCCGATTGGCACGCCTTCCGCATCGCCAACGGTGTCGCCGAGAGCGGCCCCGACTACGCGCTCAGCGATGCCTTTCCGCACGACGTGCTGCTCGACCTGATGGGAGGCGTCGGCTTCAAAAAAGGCTGTTTCATCGGCCAGGAAGTCGTATCGCGCATGCAGCATCGCGGCACCGCCCGGCGGCGCGTGCTTCTGGTCTCGGCTGCTTCCGACCTCCCCGCGCCCGGTACCGACCTTGTCTCGGGCGGCAAGTTGGTCGGCACCCTCGGCTCGGTTTCGGGAACGACGGGCATCGCCATCGCCCGCATCGACCGGGTGAAGGCCGCGCTCGACGCAGGCGCCGAAATCACCGCCGGCGACGTTGCCATCACCCCCGCAATCCCTGGCTGGGCTGGCTTCACCTATCCGGAAGCCGCCGGCGCGGAAGACGCCTGATGGCCGATCGTCCCGGCGCCCCGCCGCGTGCCTGGCAACGCATGCTGTCGGGCCGCCGGCTCGACCTGCTCGACCCCTCGCCGCTCGACGTCGAGATATCGGACATCGCCCATGGCCTCGCCCGCGTCGCCCGCTGGAACGGCCAGACCTCGGGCGACCACGCCTTTTCGGTGGCGCAGCATTCGCTGATTGTCGAAGAGATCTTCCGCAGAATCGTGCCGGCCGCCTCGCCGGATGCGCAACTCGCCGCTCTGCTGCACGACGCGCCTGAATATGTCATCGGCGACATGATCTCGCCGTTCAAGTCGGTGGTCGGCGGCGGCTACAAGGCTTGCGAGGAGCGGCTGCAGCACGCCATCCACCTGCGCTTCGGCCTGCCGGCCGAGATCGGTGTGGGCCTGAAGAAGGACATCAAGCGCGCCGACCAGATAGCTGCCTATTTCGAGGCAACCGGGCTTGCAGGCTTTGCGGTGAACGAGGCGACCGAGTTCTTCGGCCGACCGCGCGGCATCACCATCGACGGGCTCGACCTTGCACCGCAGCCGGCAAAACGCGTGCAGGACACGTTCCTCGAACGCTTCGCCGCGATCGAAAAACAGCGCTGCAGGTAGTCAAGCCGGCGGGATGAACTCCTGGCTGATCTCCTGGAACACCGGCATCGTCTCCAGCCGTGCGGCGTCGGCAGCGAGCGCGGGGAAATCAGCCATGTTCAGCAGCCCCTGATGCGCATCGTTGATGAAGCGCAGCACGCATGCCACCCCGATATCGGCATGGCCGATGCGGTCGCCGAACCAGTAGTCACTGTCCCGTCCCGCGCGATCGGCTTCGAGCACTGCCAGTACGTCCGTGATCTGCGTGCGGCAGCGCTCCACCCAGACGGTCGATACCTCCTTGTGCAGCCGCCGCTCGTAGAACAGGCTGACAGCCTTGTCGCCCAGCCCCATCGCCAGCGCCGAGACCTTCAGTGCCTGATGGCGCGCCGGCTCAGCAATCGGGAACATCGCCAGCCCGCCTGGCGCCAGGCTGTCGAGATAGTCGAGGATGGCGTGGCTCTCGATCAGCACCTCGCCATTGTCGAGAACCAGCGTCGGCACCCGCGTCAGCGGGTTGTAGGCGCGGATCTTGTCGGCGTCACCAAACGCCGACCAAGGCTCGTGCGTGAAGGCAATGCCATAAAGCCGGAGTGCTACGCCGACGCGGCGGACGAATGGGCTGTCATACTGGCCGATGAGGATCATGGTGCGCCTTTCGACTGTTCAGGACAGATCGAACGCCATGGCCGGGCGCCGGTCAAGCCTTCGCATGCCGCACCGGCTGCCCCCTGAATTCGAGTACCGTCACCAGCACCATGACCACGGTCGTGGCCGCGCCGATCAGCAGCGGCGACATTTGGCTGGCGAAAGGCACCATCGCGGCAAGGATCGCCAGGCCGATGATGTGCGACAGCGGCGCGCGGCCGACGACGTAGCGCTTGAACAACAGATTGCCGACCAGATAGAGCGCCGAGCCGCCGATGGAGGTCCAGATCACGGCAGCCTCCGCATGACCGAGCGGATGGGCGAGAATCAGCTCGTCCGACACGGCCACCACGATGATGCCGGCCACAAGCAGCACGGGGATATAGGTGTAGGCGACACGGGCGATCCGCCCCTTGTCCGTGGCCGACGAAATGCGGTGATGTGCCGCCTCCTGGCCGACATTGAAGTAGATCAGCCACATCGCCACCGAGGCGAAGAAGGTTGTCAGGAAGGCCGCGAAATTGACCCATGTCCATTCGAGCTCGGCAAAGGTTGCGCCCGAGACGAGGATCGATTCGCCCAGTGCGATGATGATGAAAAGCCCATTGCGCTCAGCCATATGGTCGGGATCGACGTCCCAGTCGGCGGTCGTTGAGGCGCCGTGCCACGGCGTCCAGAACCCGCAGGCCGGCGAAATGAGTTCTATTGCCAGCGCTACGGCCCAGATCGCAAAACGGTTCTCGGGACTGGCAATGCCACCGGCGATCCAGAACACGCTCGCCAGGCAGACCCAGATGGCGATCCGTACGAAATTGGTATGATTTGCAGGATTGTGACGCCTGAGCGCCCACATCATGAACAGGGTGCGGCCCAGTTGCATGAACACATAGGCGGCAGCGAACTGCAGCCCGCGCGCCTCGAATGCCTCGGGGATCGACGTCGACAGCATCAGCCCGCCGAGCATCAGCGCGAACATCATGCCACGCACCGGCCGGCGGTTGGGGTCGAGCCAGTTGGTCACCCAGGCGGTGTAATTCCACACCCACCACACGGCGACGAGCATCAGTACCGCTTCGAGCGTGCCTTCGAGCGACAGGTCCTTGAGCAGGAAATGCGACAGCTGCGTCACCGCAAAGACGAAGACAAGATCGAAGAACAGTTCGACGAACTCGACCCTGGCGCTTTCGCCCTCCCGCCGTACGCGCTGATAGTTGTGGCTCGCGCCGGTCAATGCCATGTCCGTCCCCTCTTATGCACGATCAAAAATGGCCGTTCCGGGCGGCCGCAACTCAGGCCAACGCATCGCGTCGTTCCGACCCGATGGTCAATCCGGTGGCGGTGGCAGCGACCTGTCGGCCTTGCATTTGCGCAACGGCAGGATGTCGCCGGCAAACACCTTGGTGATGCGCTGCTGTCTGGCGTCGGTTTCGACGGTCATGCAAGCGCAGCCATAGCCGTAGCCAGCCCCCGGCACATTGGTCTCGACAAACTGCCTGGGATCGAAGTCCGGCGCCTTGTCAACGTCGAAGGCATCGGCCCCGTCCGCCTCGCCCTGCGAAGTGATCGTCCAGGTGGCGTCCTTGTCGATGAGCCAGAGATTGCCCGGCGTCGGGCTTGCGTACCAGCCGCAGCGCCGTTCGGCCGCCGAGGCCGCGGTCAGCGACGCGACGACGAGTGCTCCAGCTGCAAGGAAGAGAATCCGCCGCATGCGTGCCTCCAACGCTTCGGCAGGAAAACAAGGCCCGAAGTCTTTTGCAAGCGTCGATTGATACGACGGGCGACCACACCCGCGTCAGAGATGCGGGGCAAGCCCCGCGGCGGTGTCCTTGCTCGTCGCCACCGGCACGATCTCGAAGCCGACGAGGTCGGCCCATTCGACGACCCAGCGCTGGAGCAGCGTCACGTCGTCGGCTTCCACCAGCATGAAGCAGCGGCTCATGTCGGCCGCGATCCAGCTGTGGTGGACGACGAAGCCCTCCGGCGCGAGCCGCCCCTTGTCGCGAAACCGGCGATAGATCGCCTTCGGATCGCGCCCGCGAAAATCCTCGATGACAAAGAAAAGCATGTCGTTCGTGTCCCCGCTCTCCATCGAAGAAGATCAGGGGACGCCGGAATTGGCAAGGCAGCGGTCAGTCGACCAACGTGCCGCAACTCAGATTGGCGATCGCGCCGGTCATTGCGCCCGCGCGGTCGGAGGCAACGAAGGCAGCGAAATCGCCGATCTCGGCCAAGGTGGGGAAGCGCCGGAGCAACGGCCCCGACGCTGCACGGGCGGCGAGCATGTCGTCAACGCTCATGCCCGCGCGCTCGGCAAAGCCCTCGAAAGCGCTGCGCACATGCGACGCGGCCAAAGATTCGGGGATGGCGTCCGGGCGGAGGCAGATCACCCTTATGCCGCGCGGACCAAGCTCGCCGGCGAGGATGCGCGACAGCGCTTCGACCGCGGCACTGGCGACGCCGTTGCCGAGGAAGCCCACGCCTGACAGGCGCGCGCCTGGCGTCGACAGGGTCAGGATCACGCCCTTGCCCCGCATGTGCCGCGCCACGGCTTTTGCGGTGACGAAGTTGCTCCTGGCATAACCCGCGACCGGCGTCTCGAAATCGGCAAGCGACAGCTCGCCGAACGGCGTGCCCTGCACATGGGCAATGCCGACCGCATTCATGGCTATGTCGATGCCGCCGGCCTGTGTCGCCACTTCGGCGGCGTGGCGCTCGACCGCCTCCTCGTCAAGCGCGTCCAGCACCGCCGTTTCGGCAAAGCCGCCTTCAGCGCGGATCTGGCCCGCGACCATTTCCAGCCTGTCCGGCGTGCGCCCGGCCAGGAAAACGCGGGCGCCGTCGCGGGCAAATGCCCTGGCCGCGGCCCCTCCGATCGCGCCACCGCCGCCATAGACGATGGCCGTCCTGTTCTTGAGCAGCATCTCACCCTCCCTTGGCAGCCGTCTGCGAACCGTCGATGCGCCGGCCGTACTCGGCGACGAGCCGCGTGTGCGTCCTCCAGAACCCGTCGGGTTCGCTACCCTCAAGCCTGGCTGCCAATATATCGAGATGGGTGTGCCAGCCGGCGGCGACGTTCAGCAGTGCACCGTCTTCGGCGAGACGGCGGTGGGTCACCGTCAGCAGCACCTTGCCGTTGCGGGTTGCCAGTTCGAAGCGCACTTCCGAGCTTTCGCCCGGTGCGCCGCCCCAGCTGTAAGCGAGCAGATGCGGCGGCTCGCAGGCGATGACCTCGCCAGGCACCCGATGCTCGGCGAAAGCGGCCATGTGTGCCGGCGGCGGATCGTCGTTGCGGGTCAGTTCAGAATTGCGGAAGACGTTTTCGACATGTCCGCCAAGCTTCAGCTCCATCGGCCCGCCGGCGAGCCACTGCCGGCGCTTGTCCGAGTCGGTCAGATAGCTCCAGATGCGCTCGATAGGCCCAGGCAGCAGACGTTCGATGCGCACCGCGCCGGGTTCGGTGACAATGCCATAAGAAGTGTGGATGTTCATGACTTACTCCCTTTCTTCTTCGCGTCAGTGTTTGTTTCGGTTTGCTTCTTCGCCTCGCCGCGATCCTCGGCCACCAGAAGGGCTTCGAGGACATCGAGTTGCTGGTTCCAGAACTTCTCGTAGTGCCGCATCCATTCGACGCCGGCATGCATGGGCAGCGCGTCGAGGCTGCAGACGTGCGTGCGCCCCTGGACGCTGCGTTTCACCAGCCCCGCCTTTTCCAGCACCTTGATGTGCTTGGACGCCGCGGCCAGCGACATGTCGAAGGGTGCTGCCAGGTCGCCAACATTGCACGGCCCCCTGGCCAGCCCGTTGAGCATCGCCCTGCGGGTCGGGTCGGACAGCGCGTGAAAAATTGTGTCGAGACGCTCTGAATCTTCAACCATAAGGTTGAATGTAGCACCACCATTCCGAATGATCAACCATTTGGTATAATGATTTCAGGCTACTTGCCGTTGCGCTCCAGCCGGTCGAGGAACCACTGGGTCAGCCGCACCCAGATCTCGTCCTTCTCGCCCGAATCCTCGACGCCGTGGTCGAGGTTGGGGTTGTCGTTGACTTCGATGACGAACACGCCGTCCTTTGTCTCCTTGAGGTCGACGCCATAGAGCCCGTCGCCGATGCAGCGCGCGGCGCGCACGGCGGTGTCGATGACATGTGCCGGTGCATGCTTGAGCGTGAACGTCTTGATGCCGCCCTCGACCGGCTTGCCCTTGCTGTCGTGATTGACGATCTGCCAGTGCTTCTTGGCCATCAGGTAGTGGATGGCAAACAGCGGCTGGCCGCCGAGCACGCCGACGCGCCAGTCATATTGCGTCGGCATGAACTTCTGGGCGATCAGCAGATCGGAATCCTCGAGCCACGCCGTCGCCAGCGCCTTCAGCTCGTCGAAGTTCGAAGCCTTCTTGACGCCGCGCGAGAACGAGCTGTCGGGAATCTTCAGCACCAGCGGAAAACCGAGCGTATCGGCCGCGAACTGCAGGTCCGATGGCCCGGCGATCATCACCGTCGGCGGCACCGGCACGTTGTTGTAGGCCATCAGTTCGTTGAGATAGACCTTGTTGGTGCAGCGGATCATCGACAGCGGGTCGTCGATGACAGGCATGCCCTCCTGCTGTGCGCGGCGGGCGAAGCGATAGGTGTGGTTCGAGATCGACGTCGTCTCGCGGATGAACAGCGCGTCGTAGTTGGCAAGCTTGGCGAGGTCCTTCTTGGTGATCGGCTCGACCTCGACGCCCATCTTCTCGGCGATGCGGGCCCAGTGGCGCAGCGACGAGATCGCCGAAGGCGGCAGCTGCTCGTGTGGGTCTATCAGGGTGGCAAAGGTGAAGCGCGAAGGCGTGCGGGCCTTGGTGTCGCGCCATTCCCGGCTGGTATAGGTGTCGAGGGCTGCCACGAAGCGCTTCTTGTCGGCGTCGTCGAGCCGGCCGAGCGCAGCAAAGCCGATCTTGTGGATCGCAGCCCATTCGCCGTCCTTGATCGCCACTTCCAGCGCCGGCGCGCGGAACCAGTCGAACAGAAGCTTGGCAAAACGATCCCAGGCCTTGGACGGGCCGATGCCGAAGAAGATCGTCGCCTTGGCCGGAAAGCTGCCGCCCAGATCCTTGCGGCATTTGTTCAGCGCCAGCTCCAGTTCCGGCAGCGCGTTTTCGTAGAGCTTGCGCTCCGACAGGTCGATCATGGTCTCGACCGTCGGGATCACCTTGTGCCCGCGCGAGCTCGCCAGCAGCGAGGCGTAGTAACCCCGGCTCTGGTAGCTGTAGCGGTTCGACAGGTTGATCACCTTCGGCCGCTGGCCGCGAAACAGCGAGGGATGGGCGAGATAGTCGCGGTTGGTGATGATCTTGTGCGGCGTCGCCGTCTGGTCGAGATCGCTTTGGCGGCCGGTAAGAATGACCCAGGTCATCGTTTCCTAAGCTTTCCGAGAATGATTGCGGCGCGCAGGCCATCGCGGCCGAACTGCGCCATGCGCATGAAGATGTCGTAGGGAACCGGAATGTTGGCGGCGTCAGATGCCGTCTCGCGCTGTTCGTCCTCGATCCACGGGTCGTGGATCAGGATGTGGCCGCCATCGTCGCCGATGGCCAGAACCCAGTGCGGCACCTTCTTGCCGAACATCAGGAATCCCGAGATCAGCACCAGCACGAGCTTGCCTTCGGCGAGCCTCGACCTGATGTCGTCGATGCCGAACGGGCGGTAGGTCACGGGAATCGCGTATTTCTCGGCGCGGTTGCGGAAGTCGGCCTGCGCCAACTCCATGACCCGCCGCTTTTCGGCGGTGCGGACCGACTGCAGGAACAGCACGCCCTCCGCCGAGACGAGGATCTCGGTGCCGAGCCCCGCCTCGTGCGCCGCCACCGCAAGGCCAAACGGCTCGCAGCCGCCGGGCCCCGACATCATGAAGATGGTCGTCGCCTCGCGCCACAGCCGAACCTCCATCACAGGGTCCGGCACGAACTTGCGGTCGAAATTGGCCATCGCCATCATCAGGCAGCACGGCCCGCAGGTGAAGTCGCAGGTCTGGGCGTAGAACGGCACATTCGTGGCAATGGGCACGTCGCCGCGCAGCGTCTTTTCGAAGCGAAGTGCGACCATGCCGTCTTCGTAGTAGTCGGGCTCGTGGCCGATCCTGCGATAGCCGTTCCGCTCGTAGAGGCCAATGGCGCGCTGATTGTCCTCGCGCACCTCGAGCCGCATCATCATGCGGCCGTGCCCATAGGCGACATGCTCGGCGGCATCGAGCAGGAGGCGGCCAAGCCCCTTGCCACCGAAATCCGGGCCGATGGCGAAGGAGTAAAGCCGCGCCACGCCGCTGCCCTTGCGAAACAGCACCATGGCGTAGCCGGCGACACGTCCGTCGACCTCGGCGACAAGCGCCTCGGCGGTTTCGTGATCGATCAGTTGGCGAAAGGAGCGGCGGGAAATCCTGTCGCCATCAAAGACGGCGTTCTCGATGGCGACGAGCGCATCGACATCTTCTGCGCGGGCCGTACGGATGTCGGCAACCATGCGGTTCTGAGGACCTCGATTGGGCGGAGAAATGCCCGGAAGGATATGCCCCTGCGAAGCACGCTCGCGCTCGCATTGCCAGCGCAGTCACGCCTCGATTCGGGCCTTATTGTGACATGACGCCCGGGCTGGAGGGATATGAATCTCGTAGGAAAGGACGCCGAAATATCGGTGCGTCCTATGACTGGCTCAGGCCCGCCCCTGCGAGCAATTGCTTGTAGGCATCCTTCGCAACCAGCCGGAGTTCCGCTGGCGGCAGGGTTCCGACGACGGCGCAGCCATAGCCCTTTTCCTGCCAGTAGACGGCTTCGGGGCCACCGCCCGCGAGCGTATAAGTGCCCTTCGAGAGCTCGCTGCCGCCGGTGGTGACATAGACGGAAATACGATTGCCCTGCGCGTCGGCGTAGAGCATCAGCGCCGCCGTACTGCCTTCGGCCGGCACCAGGCGTCCGCCCAGGAGCTGGAAGCCATTGACGCTGAGATCCGGCGCCACCAGCTTCAGCCCGGTCCGCTTCGACAGCCAGCCGGTCAGGTAGGCCGGATCGCTGCCGTCGACCTCGACCGGCCGGTTCTTGTCGGCGGCAAAGGTCTGATGCGCGGCAATCGCCAATTCGGCCATGCGATCGTCGGAATCGGGACCAAAGCCGAAACCGCTCGCTCCGACCAGATATCCGCCGAGACCGCCGGCGACCAGAAGTGCTGCCGCCGCAGCCATGCGCCACCATGGCGGCGTGCCCTTGCGCTTCGGCGCATCGCCCTTGACCACTGCCGTCAGCCGCGCCGGCACGGGCTCGTCGAGGACGCCCGTGAACAGGCCGCGCAAGGCGGCATTGTCGGCGGCGAAACGCAGGCTCCTCGCCTTCATGTCGGGATTGGCTTCCAGCCAGGCCTGGTAGGCGGCGCGCTCGTCCTCCGGCAGCTCGCCATCGAGCGCCAGGTGGATATCGCGGTCGGTGAAGCTGCGCGCGTTCATTTCTCGACGATCCTTATCGTCCGGCGCCGCGCCTGGTCGTCGAGCAGCGCCCGCAGTTCCTCGCGGCCCCGGGCAATGCGCGACATCAGCGTGCCGGCGGGCACGCCCAGCATCGTTGCCGCCTCGGCATAGGAAAATCCTTCGATGGCGACCATCACCAGTGCGGCGCGCCGGTCGGGGCTGATCTGCTGCAAGGCGTCGACGATTTCACGCGAGGCCGCGCTTTCAGCCTGGATGGCCGGCGTTGCCATCGCCTCGCTGGCGTCGAGCGGCAGGACCGCCGCTTCACCGCGGCGTTTCACCTTTCGCATCTGGTCGATGAACAGATGATGCATGATCGTAAACAGCCACCTCCTAGGGCTTTCTCCCGTTCGCCAGTTGTCCAGGCGCATCAATGCCCGTTCGAGGCAATCCTGGACGAGATCATCGGCAGAGTCGCGGTCGCGCAGCAGCGCGCGCGCATAGCGCCGCAGGCGCGGGATTTCCTGAAGTATCGCTGCCTTCTTTTCTTCCATCACTGCGGATCGTGGATCGCCCTTTGAACGTGCTGATAGAACGCGCCTTGCCTCAGCGACGCAAGCGGCCGTCGAATTCAGCCGCCAATCACCCAAGCATGCAACTAACGCTTGCTGCGGCCCTCCTATTCCCATCCATCAGAAATGTTGAAGCATGCGCTAGTTCAATTGATTTTGAACATGCGATGGGATCGGCTAAAAGTGGCTTCCTCACGGGAGAAGCGACGATGACGGCAGCGGCGGCAACCACCAGGTCGGGCAATACAGTGCCGTGGCTGATCATCATCTGCGGCTGCCTGATCGCGGCGCTTACCTTCGGGCCGCGTTCGGCGATGGGCTTCTTCCAATTGCCGATGCTCGCCGAAAAAGGCTGGGACCGCACCACGTTCGGTCTCGCCATGGCGATCCAGAACCTGTGCTGGGGCCTGGGACAGCCGATCTTCGGCGCGATCGCCGACCGCTTCGGCACATGGCGCGTGCTGACGCTCGGCGCGGTGCTTTATGCGCTCGGCCTCTATCTGATGGCCTCTGCCGACAGCCCCGGCATGCTGCACCTGAGCGGCGGCGTGCTCGTGGGCCTCGGCGTCGCCGCCGGTTCTTTCAGCATCGTGCTGGCGGCCTTTGCCCGCAACACCAACCCGAACAACCGCAGCATGGTCTTCGGCATCGGCACCGCCGCCGGGTCGGCCGGCATGTTCATCTTCGCCCCGATCAGCCAGGGCCTGATCGATGCCTATGGCTGGTCCGATACGCTCGTCTACATGTCCATCGCCATGCTGGTCATCCCGGTGCTGGCGATCCCGCTGATCGGCAATTCCAGCTCGGGCAAGGTCTCCCAGGCCGAAATCCAGCAGACGCTCAGCCAGGCCTTGTCAGAAGCCTTCGGCCACAGGAGCTACATGCTCCTGGTTTCGGGCTTCTTCGTCTGCGGCTTCCAGGTCGCCTTCATCACCGCCCATTTCCCGGCCTATATCAGGGACATCGGCATCGACGCCCGCTATGCGGTGATCGCGCTCGCCCTGATCGGCTTCTTCAACATCATCGGCTCGCTTGCCTCCGGCATCATCGGCCAGAAGTACTCGAAACCTCGCTTCCTCGCCTGGATCTATCTCGCCCGGTCGGCACTCGTCGCGGCGTTCCTGCTGCTGCCGCAGACGCCGACCAGCGTCGTCATCTTCGCCATCATCATGGGGTTGCTCTGGCTGTCGACAGTGCCGCCGACCAATGGCCTCGTCGCCATCATGTTCGGCACCCGCCACCTCGGCATGCTGGGCGGCATCGTCTTCTTCTCGCACCAGATCGGTTCGTTCCTCGGCGTCTGGCTCGGCGGCTACCTCTACGACCACTTCGGCTCCTACGACGCGGTGTGGTGGCTTGGCGTCGCCCTTGGGCTGTTCGCCGCCGCCGTTCACTGGCCGATCAAGGAACGCCCCGTCGCCAGGCATCCGGCACTGGTGCCGGCGGAGTAGTACCGGTTCCTGGCCTGACGTCCGATCAGGCCAGGTCGGTCTGGGCGAAGTCGTTGCCTTTGTAGACTAGCTTCGCCTTCAACGCCTTGGCGCAGGCATAGGCAAAGCAGTCGCCGAAGTTGAGATCGGCGGAATGGCCGACCGCCTTGCCGTAGCGTGTTGCGGCATCGACCGCCGCCCGTCCGATCTCATCCGAAATCGGGATCTCCTGGGCGTCGATCTCGACCATGAAGTCGTCAACCACCTGCCCTGCCTGCAAGACAAGCTCCGGGGCCGGCTTCCGGCCACCACCGGCCCTGGCCCGAGCAAGCGACATGATTGCTTCGAAACGAACCAGCGGCGAAACGTATCTCTCGCCGGCGGCGCTGGTGAGTTGCTTGACCAGTTCCTCCCAGCCCGGCTCCTGGTTGAGGACGGCAACGATGACGGACGCGTCGATGAAAATCACTCGCCGTCCCACATTTCGTCGGTGAACTTCTTCATGTCGAAGTCGCGGTCGGGCAGGCCCAGCTCCGCCACTCTCGCCTGCAGTTTGGCAAGGCGATTGCGCAGGGGGATCTTGGCGCGGTTGCGAGCAAGCTCGTGAAGCAGTGCGGTCCGCACCGCTTCGGTCTTGCTCGCGGCGCCGGATACGGCCTGCAATTCGGCTGCCAGCGCATCGACTTCGTTATCTCTGATGTAGAGAGGCATCTACATATCCCTTCTGGATATACAGATATTCCTCAACGCATATTCATTCAAGTATAAAAAAGGCGGGCATGACCTGCATGCCCGCCTTCGGAAGTGCCTAGGTCGCTCAGAACCGGTAGTTCAGGCCGGCCTTCAGCGTGTTGCTGTCGAGCTCGTCGGCCTGCTTGACGCCGCCGACGGTCGACCGCACCTTGCCATAGTCGACACGGTTGTACTCGATCTTGGCGGTGACCTTGTCGCTGATCGCCTGTTCGACGCCGGCGCCGAGCAGGAGGCCGCCTTCCCAGTTGCTGCCGGAGGTGACGTTGCGCCTGGCGTCAAACTTGGAGACGCCGTAGCCGGCGGTTCCGTAGACCAGCGTGCGATCTATCGCGACGCCGGCGCGGGCCTTGGCGGCGGCGTCGAACTTGCGCTCGAGCTGGGCGCCATTGGCGATGTTGTGGCGAGTTCCGTTGGAGAAGCTGGCGTCGGCTTCAGCGCCGTATACGAACATTCCGGACTGGAAATTGGCGCCGACCTGGCCGCCAAGCTGCCAGCCGGTCTTGCTCGAGAACGGGTTCGGGAAACCGTCATTGGAAAGCCCGACATGGCCGCCACCATAGATGCCCGACCAGTCATAGGCGCCAGAGCTTTCCTGGGAGTAATCCGATGCCACGTCGGCCGCACTGGCAACGACGGGGGTGATAAAAGGCGCGAGGGCCGCGAAGAGGACTAAATACAGATTTCGCTTGGACATGATGTAGTGCTCCGACATTGCTTGGGACAGCAAAGCCCGAGGCTCTGCTGTCCTGTGACGGGCTTCGACGCAGCGGCAAACGGGGGAGGAAGTCCGCAGGCCGAGTCCCGTGCGCCATATCATTGGCGCGAGGCGACCTTCGTCGCCATTCGTTGCCGAAACCTTGCGCGATCTTAATAAATGCCGATCCGATCAGGCAATCTTTCGGTAATGTTAACAGATGGTTAACGGCATGCCGCACCAGGCATCGAAGGCAAGCCGTGCAGCGCTTCGACCTTCCAGCAATCTACATTGACTTTCCCTGCGCTACGAGCGCGCCGCCCGCGTCAGCAGGCGCTGGTAGAACAGCCCGATGCCGATCAGCACAGCGCCCAGCCCGATGAAGGACAGCGCGCGCAGCACGCCTTCCAGTTCGGACATGTCGAACAGGAAGACCTTTGCCACGGCGATCGAGATCAACGCCGCCGAGGCGATGCGCAGCACCTGCGACTTCAGTGTCACGCCGGCGACCAGCAGGCCGACGCCCATGGCTAGCCACAGCGCCGAATAGGAATAGGTCTCGACCTGGCCGAGGCCTGCCCACAGGCCGATATGATCGCCCTGGAACAGACGGCGCACCGACAGCGTGGCATAGGCAAAGGCGAGCAGTGCGGCGACAAAGGCCAGCATCGCCGAATACCATTTCGGCCGCTTGCCCCTGGCGTAGTACGCCAACGCTGCTGCTGCCAACGCCGGCAGGAGATAGGCGAGGAACAAGAGGTTGAAGAATGGAATGCTGCCCGTGCCTTCGTCGGTGAACAGCGGATTGAGCACCAGGAAGTGCTGGCCCAGCACAGAAAGCACCGACAGCACGCCGATGGCGAGCGAGCCATAGCGCAGCACCGGGCTCGGCGAACGCATGTCGAGCGCCACCAGGATGCCGCCGCCGCCGAGCGCGATCAGCGTGTAGATCGCCTGTTCGGCCAGCGTCGGTGCGTCCGAGGTGATGACGCCGCCATTCATCGCATGGCGCACCAGCATCGCCACGGTCAGCAGCGAAAACAGGGCGGCCACCGCCTCCATGACCAGCCGCGGCCGGCCGTTGGTGGTACGTGCCAGCTGCCAGGCGGCGAAGCCGAAGGCAATTGCCGGGATGCCGTAGCCGGGCAGGATCCAGTTGAAGACGGGCGTCATGCCGAGCCTGTCCGCCCCGACAACCGTCGGGTCGAAGGCGATCCGCGCCAGCACGGCAACCGCCGCCCCGACGCTCAGCCAACCGAGCACCGGGTAGGCACGCTGCCGCGTCGCCAGTGCCGGAACCACCGCCGCAAGGCCAAGCAGGACCGTGGTCAGGCCCGAACCGAAGCCCATGTGGAGGGCCAGCAGCAGCGCCACCCCTGCCCCGCCAAGCACGAAGGAGACCGCCGGCCCGCCCTGGAGCGGCGGCTGTTCGGCACGGGCGATCCATTCGCCGCCGGCAATGAAGCCAGCGACCAGGACGGCTGAGATGAGCGCGCGCAGGAGATCGCGGTCGGGGTTGCCATAGGCGATCCAGAGCGAAGTCAGCACGACCAGCGGCACCGCCACGCCCCACCCGGCCCAGGCTGCCGCGCGCCAGGGCGCCGTCGCCGCCAGCCGATGCGCGCTCCACAGGCCGGTGCCGGCAAAGACGAGCCCAAGCAGCCAGCCGATGCGGGTCAGCGACGTACCGGCGATCTCGATCGGCAGGCCCTCGACCATCAGCCCGCCAATCGGCAGGTCGAGCTCGAAGGTGCCGCCCAGCGCGTTGCGCAGATAGACCAGCACTGTCGCGATGCCTGCCGCAAACAGCAGCGAAACAGCAGCCGGCCGGTAAAGCGCCACCGCCAGCAAGCCGACCAATAGAATGGTCCCGCGCAGCGGCCCGCCGAGCGCGGCGTAGGTCGGGTGGATGAACAGCACCATGGCGGTCACGGCCACGAAAAAGGCCGGCACCATCGACGGCCAGTCCAGCGCCGTCATGTCGTCGCGGCGTCCAAGCCACAGCAGGGCGAGTGCCGCCAGCGTGACCGCACTGATGAACAGGATGATGGTGAAATCGGCCAATGGCGCATCGGCGAGGTAGAGCAGCGTCCACAGGCCGGTGCCTATGAAGGCTGCCCCCATCAGCAGCGACCATCTGCGCGTCCGGGCGACCGCCGCGGTCGCGACGAGAACGATGGCGAGGTAGCCGAATAGGGCCCAGAAATTGGGCGCCGCGGACGCAATCAGCGCCGGTGTCACCATCGCGCCAAGCAGGCCGAGGCCCGCCAGCGGCTGACCGTGGGCGAGTGCGGCGCCGATCGTCGCTACGCCGACGATGCCAAGCAGGACGAAGGCGGTTCCGGCACCGATGAAGCCATAGAGCCCGTGCGCGGCATAGATGGTGCCGAACAGGGTAAAGGCGCCTGCTGCCGTCAGGATCGCCGGGATATAGGCGCTGCCGCCATTCTGGATCGGCACGCGGAAGCCGGTGCGGCGGATGAACTCGCCGCCGCCGACCAGCACCAGGCCGAGCAGTGCAGCCATGGTCAGGCGCGCGCCGGGGCCGAACAGGCCGGATTCGATCGAATAGCGGATCAGGAACACGCCGCCGAATGCAAGCGCCAACCCGCCGACCCACACCGCCCAGCGCGTGCCAAGCGCCGTTTCGATATCGGGTCTGGCCGGCGCGGGCGCTGGCTCCGGCGTGGAAGGTGCCTGCGTGCCGCCCCACGGCCCTGCCTCGCCGGCTTCAGCTTCGGCATTGGCCGCCGCGGGCAGCTCTGCCGCGACGTCTGCGTCCGGGGCAGCCGCGATTGCCAGCTCCGCCTTGGCAGGCACGTCCGCTACCGCTGCAGCCAGCGCCTCGGGCACCCCTGGCTCCGCCGTCTCCGTCGAAACCTCGGCAGCCTTTGCAGCCGGTGCAGGCACGGCCCCCGACAGCACCAGGCTGCGCAGCGCGCCCAGTTCGCGTTCGAGCAGGCCGAGCCGCGACTGCTGCTTCGATATGATGATGAACAGCGCGACAATGGCGATGACGCCCAGAAGGCTCTCAAGCATGGCCGTTCCCCCTCAGATTGGCCGGCTCACCGCGCCGCCAGATTGGCGACGGGAAAGATCGAACATGTTTCGGTGCCGAAGGCGAGCAGCTTGCCGTTGCTGTCCTTCAGCGTCGCCTCGGACACGGCGAGCGTGCGCCCTTTGTGGATCACCCTGCCTTCGCAGACGATCTCGCCGGTGTCGGGCGTGATCGGCCGCGTCAGGTTCACCTTGAACTCGACCGTGGTGTAGGCCTCGCCTTTTGCAAGCGTGCTGTGCACGGCGCAGCCGAGCGCCGAATCGAGCAGCGTCGCCGCCCAGCCGCCATGCACCATGCCGAGCGGATTGAGATGGCGCTTGTTGGGCACGCCGCGAAACACCGTCCGCCCCTCTTCCACGCCGGTCAGGGCAAAATTCAGCACCGCGGCGATCGGGGGCGCCGGATAGAGCCCCTCGACCACGCGCTGGAGCAGTTCCCTGCCGGAATAAAGATGCACGTCCTCATGCGGGATCGTGCCCAGGCCAAGCGGCGAGACATGGCCGGGAAACAGTTCGACGTCGCTCATGCGGCGGTGTCTCCACGGGAGATGGCTTGGGCAGCATAGAATTTCCTCAGCGCCATCAGCAGGCCGCTGCGGGCATCGGGCACCTCGATGCCGCGTGGCTCGTAGACGTGGCGGGCAAAGAAGAAGCTCGACAGCCGGAACGCATCCTCGATCGCCGCGAGGTCGGCCCCTTGCCGCGCGCCGCGCTGCAGGAACAGCGGCAGCGGGAGCAGCTTGTCGCGCCACGGCTCGCCGGCGGCGTGCGATACGGCGCGGCCCGACTTCGGCGAGACATAGGTCAAATCCTCGAGGGCGCCGGTGGCGGCACATTCGGAGAGGTCGAGACCGAAGCCGAGTTCGTCGAGCACCAGAAGCTCGAAGCGCACCACCAGTTCGCCGACAGCTTCGGCGTCGTTGAGATGCGCGATCAGGATCGCCAGCGTTTCGTAGAGACCGGCATGCGGGTCGCGCTCTGGCAAGAGCCTCAAATGCGCGGCCAGCGTCTGCAGGGCGTAGACGGCCACGGCACTGTCGATCAGCCTGGCGGCATTGAGCTCGATCGGCTCGGCCTGGAAAGTGCCTAGATGCTCGTCGAGCCGCGCCCGCCAGATCAGGTCGACGCGGTTGCCGGCCTGTAGCACGGGTTGCTGCTTGCGCGAGCGGCCGCCGCGTACCAGGCCGAGATGCCGGCCATGCGCACGCGTCATCACCTCGAGCACGGCCGAGGTTTCGCCATGCTTGCGGGTGCCGAGGATGATTCCTTCGTCGCGCCATTCCATGGCCGGACCATCAGCCGGTTGCGCGGCGAAATCAAGAATAATGGCGCGGCGCAATCACCGTTCCGGCAGCGGCGGGATGAGGGCGATAAGCAGCAATGCCGCAACGACCAGCGCTGCTGCCGCAATGGCAAGCGGCAGCAGGCCGAGCGTGATGAAGGGCGCAACCGCCGCGGTGCCCGCCGCCGTGGTGCCGAGGATGGCGACCACCACCAAGGCTGCACCGCGGGCATCGTCGCCCTGCGATGCCACCACGGCGCGGTGGAAGCCAGGCGGACCGCGGAAGCCGAGGCCGAGGTTGAAAGGCACAAACAATGCGGTCACCACCAACGTGTTGGCGCCGCCCATCAGCGCATAGGCGAGCATCGCCACGCCACCAAGCGCGGACAGGCCGGTGCCGAACCAGATCATGCGTTCGGCGCCGAAGCGCCCGGTCAGCCGGCCTGTCCAGTTGGCTGCGACGATGAAGGTGGCGATGCCCGTGATCTGCATGATGATCCTTGAGCCCGGCGCCAAGTGCGGCGACGAACACCGTCGGTGCGGCAAAGACGATCACCAGCAGCGCGCCGAGCGTGAAGGCATGGCTTACCGCGTATCGCAGGAAGGTGGCATCGCGCAGCAGATGGGCATAGCCGCCGGCTCCCTTGCCGGTCGTCAGCGCCGGCAGATGGCGGCTCAGTGCGCCGACAGCGGCTGCCAGCAGCAACGCCAGCACGGCAATGACGTCGAACGAGGCGGTCCAGCCGGCGAGCGACAGCAGCCACACGCCAGCTACAGGCGCAAGCGCCGGCGTCAGCGACTCGATGGAGCCGAGCAGGCCGAGCTTGCTGACCGCGCGATCGTCGCCAAACAGCGCCCGGATCATGCCCGGCGCGAAAACCGCAGCCGCCGAACCCGCCGCGCCCTGCAGGAAGCGCAGGCCGATCAGCATGTCGAGCGACGTGCTCATACCGGCAACCGCGGAGACCAGGCCGTAGGCGACGAGCGAAGCCACAAGCAGGCGGCGCTGGTCGAAATGCGCGCCAAGCGTGCCGAAGGCGAGCAGGCCGACCGCCGAGCCGGTGACGAATGCCGCCAGCACGAACTGCGCCTGGCCATAGGTTCCGCCCAGCACCTCGGGCAGGCTCGGCACGGCCGGCAGCACGAGATCCGTGCCGGCTATGCCGAGCACAGTGCTGGTCACGATGAGAGCGAAGGCGATGCCTGCATGGCCGCCATGCTTGCCGGGAGTCATTGTCTAGCCAGTCTTGGATTGAGGGCCTTTTTCGGGAGGGCGTCAGTGCCCCATCACAGACGGCGGGTCAAGCAAAGCCGTTTGGTCCAGTTGTACCGCCCTCGAAGTACAACCTGCCAAGCCGTCGCTTATCGCGGACGAAGTGGCCCTTCGCCCAGCCCCTTGCGCCAGCACGCAAACCTGGCCGCAATGCCCTGCGCCACGGCCGCCGCCCTGAAGACGGCGGCCATTTGCGTCAGGCCAGCCTGGGGCGCAGCACGCGCGTTCCGGCCCAGTCGAGCGCCAGCATCACCAGCAGCGAGATGCCGACAAGCGGAAAGGCGATGCCGCCAATGGCGAGGATGGCGATCAGCCCGCGGAACACTCTCGTGTCCTCGGGCAGCGGCGGCACGCCGAGCGAGCCCGCCGGTCGGCGCTTCCACCACATCACCCCGGCCGAGACAGCCAGCACCACGATGCCCAGGCAGGCCGCCAGCAGCACCAGCTGGTTGGCCAGCCCGAGCTCCTGGCCCATATGCACCGAGATGCCCCATTCCATCGATTTGCCACCCGCACCGTAGTCGGCAAAGCCCATGTCGATCAGCGGCTCGCCGCTGTACTGGTCGAGATGGATCACCCGCTGCTGGCTGGCATCATCAGGATAGACTGAGCCGGTATACACGCCCGTCGGCTTGCCCGGGATCGCGACGGCATAACCCCGATGCAAGCCTAGCCGGTCGAAAGTCTCGACCGCTCTGTCCAACCCGATCGGCGTGCCTGCGGCTTCAGAGGATTCCGGCAGCCTGGCCTGCTCCAGCGACCACGACGTCTTGGAGACATGGTCGAGATGTTCGCCCGACATCGGCACGTCGACGCGCACGCCCGAGGGGTAGCCGAAATTGCTGCCGTTGGCCCACTCGTTGACCTTTTCGCCCCAGACACCCGACCAGGGCATGCCGGTGATCGCCAGGAATACGATGAAGAAGCCGACGAACAGTCCGGTCACCGCGTGCAGGTCGCGCCAGAACATGCGGTTCTTCGGATTGCCGCGCACGGTGACGACACCGCCCTTCTTGCCACGCGGCCACCACAGATAGATGCCGGTGCCAACCAGCAGGATCGACCAGCCGGCGGCCAGCTCGATCAGCAGCCGCGCGCCGTCGCCGAAATATTTCAGGCTGTGCAGATAGCGAATGGTCCACATGACGGTGCCGCGGTCGGGCAAGGCGCCCAACACGGCGCCGCTGTAGGGGTTCACATAGACGGCCAGCTTGCCGAAATCAGGCGTGGCGACCGTGATCTCGGCCGGGCTCTCCGGCGTTGCCGGGTCGAGGTACTTCACCGCCGTACCGGGAAAGTCGGCCAGTGCGGCGTCCACCATGGCTTCGGGTGTCGCTTTGCTCTGCTCGACCGCGACCCGCTTGAGGTCGGAATAGACGGCAGCGTCGATCTCGTCCTTGAACAGATAGAGCGCGCCAGTGACGGCAAGCGTGATCATGAAGGGCAGCACCAGCAGCCCGGCGTAGAAGTGCCAGCGCCAGACGGCGCGGTAGAGGTTGGACGCGGAGCGCACGGCGGCGTTCTCCCGTCCGAGGGTGATTTCGGACATTGATATCTCCATAGGCGTGGAAGCGCGGGCCGCGTGAGCCCGCAGGTTTCGACGTCAGACGGAGTTGTGCGGAGGTGCCCTCGCCTCGGCGATCAGGCCGCGCAGGGCTTGGGGTGCCGCATGCCGCGGCTCCGCAACGACGATGCCCTGCGCCTCGGGTCGGTCAATGATGAAGGCAAGCTGCTCGCCCGGCAGGCCGGGCACTGTTGCTGCCGCCAGCTGGCAGAGCGTGCCGCAGGGACAGTCGGCGGGGCTGCGGGAGGGCTGCTGGTCGCCGCCTGCCGGGCCCATGCCGTCCATGGTGCAGATGACGCCGAGCGGATCGGCGGCGGAGGCCGCCATGGCACCTGTCGCTGCACCTGAAAGCAGCGCCTGGAACAGCAGCATGAAAGCGATCATGCCGGCGATGGCGCCAGCCGACAGCCTGTCCCGCAAGATGAGGCGCATCCCCTTCATGCCAGCGAAATGGCACGATTCCACAGCCGCGTCACTGCGGCACGAGTGCCAGGCTTGCCTCAGCCGTGGCGCGGCCATTGGTGGTGGAGCGTGTCGATGACGAAGCCATGGGCGTGGCGGTGCCCGAGGCGATGTCCGCCTTCGGCCCAATGCGGATCGTCGTCGTCAAGGCCATGATGGTGGTGGTCGACGACATCGGGATCGGATGACGGCCACAGGAGCAATGCCATGGCGACGGCTGCGGCAGCGATGCCGGCCATGACGACGAAGGTCGCAGGCAGGCCAATCGTCACGCCGAGCCAGCCGGCGAGCGGATAGGTGACCAGCCAGCAGGCGTGGGACAGCGCGAACTGGGCGGCGAACAGCGCCGGCCTGTCTTCGGGACGCGACGAGCGCCGGAGCAACCTGCCCGCGGGGGTCTGTGCTATCGAATAGCCGAGGCCAAGGACGAACCACAGCGGCATGAGCGAAGCGAAGCCCTGCACCAGCGTGCCGCAAACGAGCCCGACCGCCAACAAGGATATGCCCGCCAGCATGATCGAGCGATCCGGTACCCGGTCGAGGATCCTCGGCAGCATGAGCGCGGCCACCATCGAGCCTGCGCCATAGGCAGCGAGCGCCATCGCCGTCGATCGCTGCGTCAGGCCGTATTCGCCCTGCACGATGACGACGGTGTTGACGATCACCATGGCGCCGGAGGCGGCAACCGCCATGCTGACGGCCAGCAGGCCCTGCAGCCGGGGTGTCGCGAGATAGATGCGCAAGCCGCGCGTCGTCCGCTCATAGATGCCGCGCGGGGCGGTCGCGTGCGGGCTGGGCAGCGTGACGGAGACCACCAGCGCCGCCGAGGCCAGAAAACCAACGACGGTGCCGGCGAACAGCTCGTGGAAGCTGACCACCGTCAGCAGGGCCGCCGCCAGGACGGGGCTGACCAGGCTCTCGAGATCATAGGCAAGCCGGGTCAGCGACAGCGCACGCGTATAATCCTTCTCGTCGGGCAGGACGTCGGGGATCGTCGCCTGGAACGCCGGGGTGAAGCCGGCCGATGCCGACTGCAGCACGAAGATCAGCACATAGACCTGCCAGACCTCGGTGACGAATGGCAAGAGCAGCACCACCGCCGCACGCACCAGGTCGAGGCAAACGAGCATCGAGCGCCTTGGCAGCCGCTCGGCAAAGGCCGCCGCCACGGGTGCCACGGCGACGAAAGCGATCATCTTGATCGCCAATGCGGTGCCGAGCACCACGCCTGCATCCGGCCCCGCCAGTTCATAGGCCAAAAGACCGAGCGCGACGGTGGCCAGACCGGTGCCGATCAGGGCGATCAGCTGTGCCGCGAACAGATGGCGATAGGTTCGGTTGGAGAGTATCTGGAGCATCTGTCGCCCTGGCGGTCTTCGGCGGCCCGAAGGCCAGTCAGTCGTTCGGCATCGGGCGCGACCGGCGTGGCCGGCAGCGGCGCCGTCCTAGAGGTACTTGGTGATTTCCTTGAACTCGTCGATCGACTGGCGCTGCTCGCGCGGCAGCGGCCCGACTGCCTCCTCCAGGCAATGGTCGAGATGGTCCTGGATCAGCGTGCGCTTGGCCTGGCCGACGGCCTTTTCGACCGCATGCAGTTGCTGCGCGACATCGAGGCACGGCCGGCCAGCCTCGATCATGGCGATGATGCCGCGGAGATGGCCCTCGGCCCGCTTCAGCCGCTTGACCGTGTCGGGATGGGACGCGTGGGTATGCGGATGTTCTGCCATGCCCGATGCTATCCCCCCGGGGAGTATATGGTCAATCCGTTGAACGCATCAAATTATGGATAGCTGAAGCAGGTGACGCGAAATCAGCCGTGCCGTGCTCTCAGCGATAGCCTGTCGTATCGGCCGGCTTGCCGGCATCCTGCACCTCGACGACATAGGGCCAGGCATTCGGCCGGGAGCCGTCGAGGTCGGTGAAGCCATAGACCTGCGCCAGGCCGCCGCTCGACAAGGACTGGCCGTTCCAGCGAGCCACGTCGGGATCGGCCGCAAGTGCGGCCACAGCTCGGCCGACGAAGCGCGGCGTCTCCGAGATGGCGAAATGCGGGATGTTTCTGGTCGCGTCGCGCCAGTTGGCTTCGGTGACGCCGAAATGCTCCAGCATCATCTCCGAGCGCAGCCAGCCCGGCGTGATCGCCACTGAGGTCGCGCCATGCGGGACGAGATCCTTGGCATGCGCCCAGGCCATGCGCAGCACCGCCGACTTGCACAGGTCGTAGAAGGGCGACAGGCGGTAGTTCACGGCGTTGTACTCGGCCGTGCCGTCGGTCACCTCGACCAGAAGCCCGCCCGGCTTCTCGATCATCAGCGGCAGCGCGTGATGCGCGGTGATCAGATGCGTATCGATGGATAGTCTCAGCATCCGCAAGCCATTGTCGAGATTGTGATCCCACACCGGCTTGTTCCATTCGAAGAGCTTCTCGCCGCCCCAGATGTCGTTGACCAGGACGTCGAGCCGGCCCTGCTCCCTGCGGATACGGGCGACGAGGTCGCGCACCTCGTCCTGCAGCAAATGGTCGACGCGCACCGCAATGCCCTTGCCGCCGGCGGCGGTGACCAGCTCGGCGGTTTCCTCGATCGTCTCGGGCCGGGCATATTCGGACTGGCGGTCGCGGGTGGTTCGTCCGGTGACATAGACCGTGGCGCCGGCAGCGCCCAATTCGGTGGCTATGCCCCGCCCTGCCCCGCGCGTCGCGCCGGCGACGAGAGCAACTTTGTCTTGCAGCGTCATCGAACTCTCCCAAAACTACGTTTCGTCGAATTGGCTCGCAGTCAGCACCAAAGCCGTATATAAATGAATACTCGTTTATAAATGAAAGTTCAACATGCCTCGCCCCAAGACGCTGTCCAACGAGAACGTACTCGAAGCCGCCAGCCGGCTGATCCACGACCATGGGCCTGATGCGCTGACTTTCGACAGCCTGGCGCGCGCCTGCGGCCTGTCGCCAGCGACGCTGGTGCAGCGCTTCAAGACCAAAGCCGGGCTCAAGCAGGCCGCCCTGCTCCACGCTTGGGACGGGCTCGACGCCAAGACCACCGCCCTCGCCGCGTCCACGCCAAACACGCCCGAAGGTGCCATCGAGTTGCTGGTCGGCCTGTCGCATTATGGCGGCATCGAAACCTATGCCGAAGGGCTGCTGCTGTTGCGCGAGGATCTGCGCGATCCCGCATTGCGGGCACGCGGCGCAGCCTGGAAGGTGGCGCTGTGCGCAGCACTCGAAGTGCGTTTCGCCGGAGTGGCCGGCGCGCCCCGGGGCATCGGGCTGCTGATGGCCTCGCAATGGCAAGGCTCGCTCCTGTGGTGGGGTTTCGACCCGCAGGGCCGGGTCGAAGATTTCGTCGCCGCCGGCCTGCGCAGCCTCATTGCCGCGGCCGTTCCCGCGACAGGTCACCCCTTGAACCGGGCCGCCTCCTCCGATCCGCGCGTGGCATCGCCCGCGCTGTAGGAATGCGCGCCGGCGCCGGCGAGCTTGCCGCCATCGACGATCAGATATTCCTCGCGGATCGGCCGGCCGGCGAACCAGCATTCGAGGATTTCGCGGGTGCCCGCGGCATAGCGCGCCTGCGCCGACAGCGACGACCCCGAAATATGCGGCGTCATGCCATGATGCGGCATCTCTCGCCACGGATGGTCCCTGGGCGCCGGCTGCGGGAACCAGACGTCGCCGGCATAACCGGCGAGCTGGCCGTTATCGAGCGCCCGGGCGACAGCATCGCGATTGCAGATCTTGCCGCGCGCCGTATTCACCAGATAGGCGCCGCGCTTCATCTTCGCGATCATCGCCGCATCGAACAGGTTTTCGGTCTCGGGGTGCAGCGGCGCGTTGATGGTGACGACGTCGCAGACCGGCACCATGTCGGCCGCCGTCTTGTGGAAGGTCAGGCCAAGTTCCTTCTCCACAGTCTCGGGCAGGCGGTGTCGGTCAGTGTAATGCAGCTTGACGTCGAACGGCTTGAGCCGCCGCAGCACGGCTGTGCCGATCCGCCCGGCGCCCACCGTTCCGATCTGCATGCCCTCGACGTCATAGGACCGTGCGACGCAGTCGGCGATGTTCCAGCCGCCGTCCACCACCCATTGGTAAGAGGGGATATAGTTGCGCACGAGGCCGAGGATCATCATCACCACATGCTCGGATACGCTGATCGAATTGCAAAAGGTGACCTCGGCCACGGTGATGCCGCGCTCCATCGCCGCCTGCAGGTCGACATGGTCGGAGCCAATGCCGGCGGTGATGGCGAGCTTCAGGCGGCCGGCCTTGGCGATCCTCTGCTCGGTCAAGTAGGCCGGCCAGAACGGTTGTGAAATGACGATCTCGGCATCGACGAGTTCGCGCTCGAAGATGCTGTCGGGTCCGTCCTTGTCGGAGGTTACGGCCAGGCTGTGCCCGGCACCTTCGACAAACTTGCGCAAGCCGAGTTCGCCCGACACGCTGCCGAGAAGCACGCCCGGCTCGAAATCGATGGCTTCCGGCGTGGGCAGTGTCTGGCCGCCCGGATAGCGGTCAAGTCTTGGCAGGCCGTCCCGCGCATACCGCTTGGGGTAGCCATCCACCGGATCGTCGTAAAGGACGCAAACAACCTTGGCCATGTCGTATCTCCCTTCGTCTGATGGACGAGGAGACGCTTGGAAAACTGGCGCTACCCGAAATTTGCACGCGTGTGACGGAGCGAACCAGCCTTCAGGATTGTCCGTGGCCGGCCGGCTTGCCGCCTGGCGCTTCCTCGTTCGAGATGTTGCGCGCTCCCGAGGTTAAATGGCGGAGCCGGACACGGTTTCAAGGCCGCGGGCCGGCTGTCCCGTCGCTACTTGTCACCGGGCTGCTTCTTGCCGGTCAAGAGCGCATAGACGGCCATCGAATGACCGTGGCCGAGGCCGAACTCGTCGCGCAGCCATTCGATGATCTGCCCGGCCTTTACATCAGGCTTCAGCTTGCCGCTGTGGGAAAATCCCTTGCCGTCAGCGAGTGCCAGCAGTTCCTCCGGTCCCTTGCCGGTCTTGGTCTTGATGGTGTCGAGATAGGCCTGGAAGGACATTTTTTCTTCTCCTGATTTTTGGAAAATCACAGTTCGCGCCGCCGGTTGGCGAGCACGCCGCCGGCGATGATCGCGACCAGCCCCACGACCGACAGCAGGGTCAGCACGTCGTTGAACAGGATTGCCGCCAGCACCACGCCGAACCCCGTGCCCCAGTAGCCGAGCTGGCTGAAGAACACCGGCCCGCCGATCTCCTGGAGGCGGAAGTTGAGCAGGTAGGACGCCGCCGAGGTGGCGACCATGCAGCCGATCCAGAACAGGATGTCGCGGTCGAGAAAGACCCAGCTCGAGGGTGCCTCGAAGAATGGCGCCACCACAGCCACCAGCAGGCTCGAGCTCAGCAGGATGCCGCAGGAAAAGGCGAGCGCCGACGAGCCCTTGGGCCAGTAGGCCGAGCGGATGATGTTGCCGGCGGCGGCGCAGGCCGGGATGGTGACGCCGAGCAGCACCCATACCGTCTGCGAGAAATCGATCTCGGCCAGTTGCTGCTGCACCAGCGCCGCCATGCCCGCAAGGCCGATCAGGATGCCGGCGAAGCGCCTCAAATACATGCGCTCGATGCCGAGCCCGGCGGCGAAGCTCATCGTCAGCAGCGGCGACAGCGAATAGACGGTCGAGGTGTATGCCGGCCCGACCCGGTCGACGATGTAGTAGCCGAGCACGGTCGGGATGGTGAAGCTGATGATGCCGAGCACCAGGTAGAGCACGAGATGCTGCCGCTCGCGCGGGATCCCCTGCCCCGAGGCGGCCAGCAGCGGCAGAAGGATCGCACCTGCGCCGACATTGGCCACCAAAGCCAGCTGGAACGGCTGCATGCCGGCATTCAGCGCAGCCTTGGAGATCATGATGCGCGTGGCGAAGACGAGGCCGCACAGCGCCAGCAGGATCAACGGTGACCGCGCGGCAAGCGAAGCCGGGGAACGGAGAACTTCCTGTTGCGTCATGGCCGGCTCCAATATATCTTACCGGTAAGATAAATGACGGAATTATCTTAGTGTCAAGACATCTCGGCGAAAATATTGGGGAGTTGATCGACGACGGCCTGCAGGACGGCATCGATATCAGGCGGGCGCAATGGGCGGCGGAACTGCCCGGGCTCGACACCCGCGGCATGGCGATCCTCGGCCGTGCCCGCTGGATCACGCTCGCCGCCCGGCCCAAGATCGAGGCAATCTTCGCCTCCTACGGGCTCGACACCGGCGAGGCCGACGTGCTGTTCACGTTGCTGCGCTCGGGCCCGCCCTACCGGCTGCGCCCGACCGAGCTCTACCGCTCGATGATGATCTCGTCCGGCGGCGTCACCAACCGCATCGTCAAGCTGGTCAAGGCAGGATTGGTCAGGCAGGTCAGCTCGGACGGCGACGGCCGCAGCCTGCCGGTCGAACTGACCGAGGACGGCCTTGCCCGCGCTCGCGAGGCCTTCGAGGCCGACATGGCGGTCGAAGCGCTGATGCTGGAAAGCTTGAGCGAGGACGAACAGGCGCAGTTGGCCAAGCTTCTGCGCAAGCTGGCGCTATCCCTCGGCAGTTCGCCGTCGATGGAGTGAGGCGGCCCCCCCTGCCTCGGCAGCCGAACCCCTTGACGCCGCGCCTCCTTGCCGGATGGAGCTGGCCAAGCTCCTGCACAAACTGGCGCTATCCTTCGACAGCAGCACCGCGCCAGAGTGGCGCCGGGAATCACCCTGCAATGTCGAGGAAAGCTGAATGAACCGCGACGAACTTGCCGCAATCCTGGGCCGGCAACCGGCTGCGATGGCGCTCTACGTCACCGGCAAGGGGCTCGACGGTCCCTGGGGCATTGCGCATGGCATGGCCGATGCCGCGGCCAACAGTCCGCTTTCGGTGGACACGCCGCTGCGGGTCGCGAGCAACACCAAGACCGTCGTTGCCGCCACGGTTCTTCGCCTGTGGGAACAGGGGCTGGTCGACCTCGACGGCCCGATCGCACCGTTGCTCACGCCCGTGTTGAACGGGCTGCTCACTTCTGCCGGCTACCGCACGGACGCCATCACCGTTCGCCAGCTTCTCAACCACAGTGCCGGCCTGAACGACCACGCCGACGATCCGCGCTACTTCGAGACCGTGCTTCGCGAGCCCACACGTTTCTGGGCGCGCGAGGAACAGGTTCGTCTCGCGGTCGAATATTCTGGCCCTCTCAGCGAAGCCGGAACCCGCTTCCGCTATTCCGACACCGGCTACATCCTGCTCGGCGACATCATCGAGCGCATCTCGGGTGAAGCGCTGGCAGCCACTGTCCGGCGCCAGATGTCATTCGACCGGCTCGGCCTCGAAGCCACTTGGTGGGAGATCGCCGAACCGCAGCCGGCAACGGCCGCGCCCCGCGGACGTCAGTTCCTCGGCAAGACCGACGCCACCGACATCAGCGCCTCGATGGACCTCTATGGCGGCGGCGGACTGGTCATGTCCGCGCGGGACCTAGCCACGCTCTTCGCTGCCCTGTTCGAGGGCCGCGTCTTCACAAGCCCGGACACACTTCGCCAGATGCTTTCCACCGGCAGCCACGAAGGCGCCGACGGCTACCGGCTCGGCATTTCTGCCAGCCGCATAAGCGATGTCGAATGCTACTCGCATCTCGGTTTCTGGGGCACCGCGGCCTATTATTCGCCAGCCACAGGCATCGCCATTGCAGGCTTTGCCACCAATCGCGAGGCACGCGGCGCACTGGTTTCGATCATCGAGCAAGTGCTGGCGGCAACAGAAGCATGATGAGTCCTTCGCAGATCGAGGACCTCGCCCGCCTCTTCGCGCCGCACGAGGCGCTGCTCGCCGGCCTGCTCGCACGCTGGGATGGCGCCATAGCCGAGGGCGACGGCTCGCATGACCGCTCGCACCTGATGCGGGTGTGGGCCCTCGTCTGCCGCATCGCGGCGACGGAGCCGGGCGCGGACATGGAGGTTCTGGCGGTGGCGACGCTGTTCCACGACTGCGTTTCGGTCGAGAAGAATTCGCCGCAGCGCGCCATGGCCTCGCGCTTGTCGGCCGAAGTGGCGCGGGGGCTGTTGCGCCAGGCCGGCTGGCATGAGCACCGCACCGAGGCGGTCGCCCACGCCATCGAGGCGCACAGCTTCTCGGCGAACATCGAGCCGCGCAGCTCCGAAGCGGCCATCCTGCGCGATGCCGACCGGCTCGACGCGCTGGGTGCGCTTGGCATTGCCCGGGTCTTCTATGTCGCCGGCCGGTTGGGATTGCCGCTCTACGATGCGGACGACCCGTTCGCGCAACACCGCCCGCTCGACGACAGGCGCTTCGCGCTCGACCATTTCTAGACCAAGCTGTTCCAGCTGTCGGCAGGCCTGCTCACCGCCGCCGGCCGCGAGATCGGCCGCCAGCGTACCGAACTGATGAGGGCATTCGTCACGGATCTCGACCGCGAGATTGCTGCAGAGCAATGAAATGCGAAGCGGCGCGGTCTGGCATCGGCAACGGCCCGGGCCTGACCGGCACCTTTGCCGATTTCACCAAATCAGAACTTGTAGTTGAGGCCGATCTTGACAGCGTGAATATCGAAATCGTCGTCATAAACGCGGAACGGCGCTGGCTCATCCACCGCCAGATTGGCGTCGAATCTGTAGAACTGATACTCGCCCCGGATCGTCCACTTGTCGTTCAGAGCGTGCTCGACGCCGGCACCAACGGTCCACCCAGTCAAAGCTTCCGAACCGCTCGCGTTAAAGCCCCCGCCGTTCGGGATATCGCTCATCGAGAGCTTGGTGAAGCCAACACCGCCCTTGGCGTAGAACAGAGTGCGGTCCATCGCATAGCCAAGTCGGCCGGTGATGCTGCCGAGGTAATCGAATTCATTCTCGTTGATTGCGACCGGACCAGCACCACTTGGAAACGCACGGATGTCGGATGTTCCGTCCGCCCACGAATAGGACAATTCGCCTTCGAGCCCGAGCACGACGGAGCCCCACTGGTAATTGTATCCGACTTGTCCGCCGAGCAGAGCTCCCTTCGCCTCCGGGAAAGCGGTCTCTATTCTGGCTCCGCCCGGAAGGAGGTAGGCGCCTTCACCGCTACCGGTGCCATATCCGAGTTGGACGCCGACATATGCTCCCGTCCAGTTGTACGGTGCCGTTTCTGCCGGAGGAGCTGTCTCAGACCCCAAAGCGTCGGCCGCCGCTGCGGCTCCGGCTGCTGCGAAAAGCAGTGCGGACGCAAGTGCTACAATCTTCATGCGAATCCCCAACCAATTTAGATATCTCTAATTTAGATGGATATATTCGCGAGCAGCAACTCGTCCTCACACCAGGCAGTTGCTTTGCATGCAAACAGTTGCAGGCGTACAACAGTCGCAACCGCCCATAAGCCGGCCTGCGCTATCACTGCCTAAGCCCGCTCTTCCCAGACCCTGGCCAGTTCGACGATCGTCTTCACCGCCTTTTCCATGTCCTGGCGGCTGACCCATTCGAGCGGCGAGTGGAAAGCATGGCCGCCGGCGAAGATGTTGGGACATGGCAGCCCCATGAACGACAGACGCGAACCGTCGGTGCCGCCGCGGATGCTGCCGCGCACCGGCTCCATGCCGGCGCGCCGGATCGCCTCGACGGCGTTCTCGACGATCTCGGGGTGGCGGTCGAGCACCACCTTCATGTTGCGGTACTGCTCCTTGACCGTGAAACTGTAGGTCGAGCCGGGATAGGCCGAGATGACGTCCCTGACGATCTTTTCGAGCATGGCCTCCTTCTCGGCCAGGCCGTCGTTGCGGAAATCGCGGACGATCAGGCTGATCGTCGCCTTCTCCATCGACCCGCTGACGCTGGTCGGATGGACGAAGCCCTGCCGGCCCTCGGTGGTCTCGGGCGCCATGTCCTGCGGCAGCCGATCGATGATGGCGCCGGCGATCTTGATGGCGTTCTCCATCCTGCCCTTGGCGAATCCGGGATGCATGGCAACGCCTGATATCGCAATCTCGACGCCGTCGGCGGAGAAGGTCTCGTCCTCGATGGTGCCTGCCGTCTCGCCGTCCATGGTGTAGGCGAACGCGGCGCCGAGCTTGGCGAAATCGACCTTGTCGACGCCGCGTCCGATCTCCTCGTCGGTGGTGAACAGGATCTTGACCGTGCCGTGCCTGATGTCGGGGTTGTCGACCAGCACCTTGGCCGCCGCCACGATCTCGGCAACGCCGGCCTTGTCGTCGGCGCCCAAAAGGGTGGTGCCGTCAGTGGTGACGATGTCGTTGCCGATCTGGTTGTTCAGCTCCGGATGCTCGCTCACCCGGATGACCCGCGATGGATCGCCCGGCAGCACGATGTCGCCGCCGGCATAGTTCCTGATCACCTGCGGCTTGACGCCGGTGCCGGTAAAGTCGGGTGCGGTGTCCATGTGCGAGCAGAAGCAGATCACCGGCACCTGCTTGTCGCTGTTCGACGGAATGGTGGCATAGACATAGCCGTGCTCGTCGAGATGCGCGTCACGAAGGCCGATCGCCTGCAGCTCCTCGACCAGCAGGCGGCCGAGGTTCTTCTGCTTTTCGGTCGACGGCTGCGTCGTGGAGCTTCCATCCGCCTGGGTGTCGATGACGACGTAGCGCAGAAAACGGTCGAGAACGGTGTCGGTCATGGCAAGGGATCCAGTGCATCAGGTCGGGCCTGTATAGCCGCCCGCGCATCCGCGGTGAATGCGTTTCTCCGTACCAGCCACTATGCCAGCAGCTCGGGGCGCACGGCAGCACACGTCATGCCGCCAAAGATGCATGACCGCTTCTAGTGCTGACCGGAGACGAGTTCCCGGCTGTGAAACGAGCCCATGACGAGCTCGATGAAGGCGCGCAAGCGCGGTGACGATTGCTTGTGGGCCGGAAAGACGATCGACAAGGGAACGGGCGGGCATTGCCACTCTGACGCGATCGACAAGACGCGTCCGGCCTTGAGGTCATCGCTGACGAAGAAGTCAGGCAAAAGTGCCGCGCCGAGCCCATCGAGAACGGCGGCACGGACCGCGTGAAGGCTGCCAAGATATGCGCGAGGCTTGATGGCAACCACGATCGGCCTTCCGGCCTCTGTCATTTCCCAGTTCTTGTTGCCTGGCGCGTCCCTGCCGAACCAGAGCGTGGGCCAGTTCGTGAAGTCGGCCGGCGATTTCGGACGGCCGATGCGGTCGACAAGCGACGCAGACGCCACCACAATGTTCTGCGAGTGGGCAAAGACCCGTGCCATCGCACTCGAATCGTCAAGCGCCCCGACCCTGATCGCGCAATCGAACCCTTCGCCAACGATGTCGACGCGCCTGTCTTCGGCAACGACTTCAATCACCATTTTCGGGTAGCGTGACAGGTAGGCCGCCGCAATCTTGCCCATGAATGCCTGCTCAAACAGGACAGGGACGGAGACGCGGAGCGTGCCACGCGGCGTACCGCTCTGCTCGTGCAGCGCCTGTTCGAGTTCCCTCGCCTCCAGGAGCAGTCGCTCCCCGCGCCTGAAGAGCATCGAGCCCTCGGCAGTGGGCCGAATTTGTCGTGTCGTGCGCTCGATGAGTCTCGCGCCGAGACGCGCTTCCATCTCGTTGACCCTGTTTGCCACGGTGGATTTCGGAATGCCCAGCTCGCGCGCAGCCCCTGAAAACGAGCCCGCGCGGATGGTGGCGACCAGACTTTCCAGCTCTGCGAGATCCATCTCGTCGTCCATAATTTGGGAAACAGAAGCCAGAATCTATACCATTCCTCCCAAATTCCGTACGGCTATGTTGATGGCTGACGGCGCATCCGCGCTGCCAACTCTTCTCAGAGGCTTGCCATGTCGCCGTCCCCGCTCAAGCTGCTTGTCATCACTGCCAGCGTCCGCGAAGGGCGGTACGGGACCGTCGTCACGCGTTGGTTTGCCTCTCACGCACGCAACAATGAGAGGTTTGAGACGACGTTCCTCGACCTTGCGGAAGTCCAATTGCCCGAACAATTGCCGCCGACGATCGAGGCGCTGAGCACTGCCGAGGGCAGATCTCCGGAAATGCGCGAGCTGTTTGCCAGGCTCGACGACGCCGAGGCCTTTGTCATCGTCACGCCGGAGTACAATCATGGCTACACGGCCTCGATCAAACATCTCATCGACTGGCATTTCTCGCCGTGGAGGTGCAAGCCCGTGGCATTCGTCTCCTATGGCGGGATCTCCGGAGGCTTGCGGGCAGTGGAACAGTTGCGGCTGGTCTTTTCCGAAATGCATGCCGCCACGCTGCGGGATAGCGTAAGTTTCGACAGATCTTGGGACAAATTCGACGAAACAGGCGCGCTCATCGATCCGCAGGAGCCGGATCAAGCTGCCGCAGCACTCCTCGAAACGCTGTCCTGGTGGGCGTTGACGCTTCGCCGAGGCCGCGCGCAGTTGCCTTACCGTGCGGATTGACCGATTGCCAGCTAGCCCGGCAGCAGGCGGGCAAATACCTCGGCCAGTTGCTTGTCCATGAACGGCTTCTTCAGAAGGGGCCGGTCACGATAGCCATCCCTCATCTCGTGGCCGCTGTAGCCCGTCGAGAAAACAAAAGGCACGCCGCGCGCGGCGAGCGCGTCGGCTACGAAATAGGTCTTGTCGCCGTTCAGGTTCATGTCCAGCATGGCCGCATCGAAATCGTGCGCCTCGATGAGGGCGAGCGCCTGCTTGACCGTGGCGGCAGCGGTCACCGACTCACATCCGAGATCGGCCAGCATGTCTTCGATCATGATGAGCACGAGCATTTCATCTTCGACGACAAGTATGCGCCGGTCACAAAGCGGCTTAGCCATCGCGGGCACCGATCGGTGCGGGAAAGTTGATCGTGCAGACGACGCCGTCCGCCCGGTAATCGAGGTCAACCGCGCCATCCAGCTCATGTGCCAGGCCGCGCTCAAGCACCCGCGAGCCAAACCCTTTCCGGGACGGCGGCATCACGGACGGGCCGTCCTTCTCCTGCCAGCGCAGGACAAGCCGATCGCCCTCGGGCGACGGCTCGATCGTCCATGAAATCAGGACTGACCCAATGTTGTTGGAAAACGCGCCGTATTTCACGGCATTGGTCGCAAGCTCATGGAAGGCGATGCCGAGTGCCAGGGCGGCCTTGGGTGAAACACGGATGTTGCTGCCCGTAATGACAAAGTGCTCCGAGCGGCCGTTCGCAATCCCGAACGGCTCCAAAGCCCCCTTGATCAGATCGAGCAACCCCGCACCTTCCCAGTTCTCGCGGGTCAGCAGGTCGTGCGACCGGGAGAGCGCAAACAGGCGCGACTCGATGGACTCCCGGATCACTTCGGGGTCGGAGGTATTCCGCAATGCCTGCCAGACAATCGACTGCACCGTGGCAAGCGTATTCTTTACCCGGTGATTCAGTTCGTCGATGAGCATCCGCGACTGGGCCTGCTCCTGCTTGTGATCGGTGAGGTCGACGAGGGAGGCGAAATGCTGCACGACATCGCCACGCTCATCCCTGACCGGGCTGATGAGGATTGCCGACCAGAACTCGCTGCCGTTCTTGCGGCGGTAGCAGATTTCCGAACCGCCAGTGACATCGCCCGCAAAAGCCGCTTCGATGCGCGCCAAAGAATCGACATCGGTGCCGCACGCCATCAGGAAGTTGAAGCTTTGGCCGAGCAGTTCCTCCCGGGCATATCCGCTTAGCTCGAGAAAGGCGTCATTGGCGAAAATGATCGGATTGCCGGGCTCTTTCGCATCGGTAAAAACCATCGCCATGCGTGTCGTTTCGGCAGCAACGACGAACGGCCCAAGATCCCTCCGAAAGCTGTCGACCTCAGCTTCAGCGACTATCTGGCCTTCGGATTTGATACGTTCAGCCATGCCTCGGCTTCATTCGATTCGCGGCAGGCCGCAGCTAACTCCGAACAGCAACCGGCAATGTTTGCCGCCAAGTTCGCTCTTGAAAGCGTTGATCAATACCAGCGACCGCGGCCGAACCAGCCGCCGCCCAGCAGAACAAGTACGATAAGTATGATGAGAAGGGTGGTGGTATCCATGTGAGTCTCCTGGAGAGTGCTCTTGGACCTCTCGCCACTCTTTTCACGAAGCGGTAGGTTGCCTGTTCATCGCACTCCAACTCCAAATAACGCTCCACATGCTTTCTTGTTCCAACAAAACAGGGACTTTGGCGCTCTATTCGCACTAATATTTTTCAGCTTTTGACCACCAAAATGGCGGCTTCTGGATCACGCCTTCCCAAACATCAAACCATCCTTTATTCGCGGCTTGCTTTTACCGGACAGAATGGATCGAGACGTGATCAGGCCAGCCAACTTGACGGATGCTTCCAGTCTCGCAGCGCTTGGACTGGAAGTCTGGCTGAACACCTATATTCGCAACGGCGTCAACGCGTTCTTCGCCGACTATGCCCTGGAACATTTCACCGCCGCACGTTTCGAAGAGATGCTGATGCAGGCAGACCAGACGATCCTGGTCTCGCAGAACTCCGTCGGCATCGACGGATTCATCCATGTCGCATCAAGCTCGCCCGCGCCTGTGCCGGCGTGCTCAGACCTGGAGATCGCCAAGCTCTACGTCCAGCCCCGCCATCAGGGCTCAGGCGCTGGAGGCCGGCTTCTCGCGGCAGGCCTGCAGTGGTGTGCGTCCACCGGACATCAGGACGTCTGGCTCGCGGTCAATGCCGAAAACGAACGCGCGACCGCGTTCTACCTGCGAAAGGGTTTTGCCAAGGTCGGCGAAACCCGCTTCCAGATCGACGACCGGTCCTACCCGAACCACGTGCTGCGGTACGATCTGGTCTAGACGGGTGCACGCACAGTTCAGCTTGCCCGCGCCAAGGCCACCGCGTCTGGCCCGGCCGGAAAACGGAGCTGCCCTGAAACATCGTTTGCGGCCTGCCAGACGGCTTCGGCAACGTCGGTTTCCTTGGTCACCATCTCAGGCGTCGCGAACCCGGCGAAGATCGGCTCTGCGAACGCGGCATAGGCCTGGGGAATAAGGTCCTCGACGCGCAGCTCCGTGTTGTGGGCAAAGCGCGTGCTTGGCGCATAGCCGGGCTCCACCAGTTTCACCCGCACGTCGAAAGCGCCGAGCTCATGGGCCAGCGATCCGGTAAAACCCTCGATCGCCATCTTGCTTGCGGTGTAGGCGGCGGCGAGCGGCATCGGGGCGAGCGTCACGCTTGAAGTGACGTTGACGACGACGCCCGATCTCCGTGCGCGAAACTGCGGGATCACCGCCTGGGTCATCGCCATCACGCCGAAAGTGTTGGTCTCGAACAGCTTGCGCACATGCGCCATCGGCATCGCCTCAAAGGCGCCGACGAGGCCGATGCCTGCATTGTTGACCAGGACGTCGATCGGGCCACTGGCGTCAAGCGCTGCGGCAATACTTTCGTCATTGGTTACGTCAAGCGGCAATATACGCATCCGCTCCGAGCGCGGCAGGATGTCCTGGCGCGGATTGCGCATGGTGGCGACGACGTTCCAGCCCCGGGCATGGAAGTGGCGGGCGGTCTCGAGGCCATAGCCTGAAGAACAGCCGGTGATCAGTGCGGTTTTCATGGACTTTTTCCTGATTGATGTTGACGCCATGAAAATACCGTCCAAAATCCGGACTATCATCAATCTAAAGTCCGGAATTTGTTGGCTATGGTCCTGATATGACCGACCCGCTTGCCCAGGTCATCGAACTGCTCCAGCCGCGCACCGTGTTCTCGAAGGGGATCAGCGGCGCGGGACGCTGGGGTGTCCGCTATTCCGAATTCGGGCAGCCCGGCTTCTGCGCGGTCATCGAAGGCAGCTGCCGCCTTATCGTCGACGGTGAGGCTCCCGTCACCCTTGAGCAAGGCGACTTCGTCCTGTTGCCCGCAACGCCCGTCTTCACCATGTCCGGTTTCGAGCCGGTGACGCCCAGGCGGATCGATCCCAGGGCGACGCCGGCGCCGACGGAGGAGGTCCGACACGGCCGGCAGGATGGCCCTGTCGATGTCCGCCTGCTCGGCGGCTATTTTCTCTTCGGCTCTCCCGATGCGGCACTGCTGGTGTCGCTGCTGCCGGCGATGGTCCACATGCGCGGGATCGAGCGGCTTTCGACGCTGGTGCGCCTCGTCGGCGAGGAAGCCAGCCAGCAGAGTGCCGGCCGCGATCTCGTGCTCGGCCGCCTCGTCGAAATCCTGCTGATCGAGGCGTTGCGGGCAAGCCAGGCAAAGGGCTCGCCGCCCGGCTTCCTGCGCGGGCTGGCCGATGCGAGGGTGTCAGGGGCGATAAGGCAGATGCACGGCGATCCGCAGCGGCCGTGGACGGTGGCCGAGCTTGCCGGCGAGGCCGGCCTGTCGCGCTCGGCCTTCTTCGACCGCTTCACACGCACCGTCGGGCTACGGCCGATGGAATATCTGCTCGCCTGGCGCATGGCGCTGGCCAAGAACCTTCTCGGCGGCAAGGACATCGCGCTCGATGAAGTCGCCCGGCAGGTCGGCTATGGCTCGGCCAGCACCTTCAGCACCGCCTTCAGCCGTCATGTCGGACAATCGCCAGGCCGCTACGCGCGCAGTGATCGGAGGTGATGAAAAATCGGCCGCCCCTTCCCGTGCATGACAGTGACCGTGAGGAGACCTCTACAGGGCCTCGCCCGGCCTTAATGCGGGAAGTCCAGCCCCATTTCGCGGTAGCGCTCGGGGTCGTCGCCCCAGTTCTCGCGCACCTTGACGAACAGGAACAGGTGCACCTTCTGCTCGAGGATGCCGGCGATTTCCATGCGCGAGGCCTGGCCGATGGCGCGGATGGTCTCGCCCTTGTGGCCGAGCACGATCTTCTTCTGGCTGTCGCGCTCGACGAAGATAACCTGCTGGATGCGCACCGAGCCGTTGGGCATCTCTTCCCACTTCTCGGTCTCGACATGCGACGAATAAGGCAGCTCCTGGTGCAGGCGCAGATACAGCTTCTCGCGCGTGATCTCGGCTGCCAGCTGGCGCATCGGCAGGTCGGAAATCTGGTCCTCGGGGTAATACCAGGGCCCTTCGGGCAGCCGCTTGGCGAGGAAGTCGAGCAAATCCTTGCAGCCCGAACCGGTCAGCGCCGAAACCATGAAGGTGCTTTCGAAATCGACAGCCTCATTGGCAGCCGAGGTCAGTTTCAGCAGCACCTCGGGATTGACCCGGTCGACCTTGTTGAGGATCAGCACCTTGGGCTGGCGCACGTCCTTGAGCCGTTCGAGGATGGCGGCTGCGTCGCCCTTGATGCCGCGTTCGGCGTCGATCAGCACCAGGATCACGTCGGCATCCTTGGCCCCGCCCCAGGCGGTGGTCACCATGGCGGTGTCGAGCCGGCGCTTCGGCTTGAAGATGCCGGGCGTGTCGACAAAGACGATCTGGGCATTGTCGTGGGTGGCGATGCCGCGCACGATGGCGCGCGTGGTCTGCACCTTGTGGGTGACGATCGACACTTTGGCGCCGACAAGCTGATTGACCAGCGTCGACTTGCCGGCATTCGGCGCGCCCAAAAGGGCGACGAAGCCCGAGCGGGTGGCACCCGTTGCAGGCGTAGCGGTCTCAGGGGCATCGGTCACGATGCGGTCTCCTCGTTCTTCCATACGCCCTCGCGCACCAAAAGGGCGGCGGCGGCATTCTGCTCGGCCTCGCGCTTGGAGCGGCCGGTGCCGGTGGCGGGCAAAAATTTGCCGACCCGCACGCTCACCGAAAAGACGGGGTCGTGATCCGGGCCGGTGCGGCTTTCGATCTGGTAGGCAGGCACTGCTGTCGACGCCTGGTGCGCCCATTCCTGCAGTTCGGTCTTGGGGTCGCGGCGCGCCGCGCCCGCGGCTTCGGCACGCGGTTTCCAGAATTTGTGGATGAAGCGCTTGGCAGCATCCATCCCGCCGTCGAGATAGATGACGGCAAGCAGCGACTCCAGTGCATCAGCCCGCAGGTTGACGCGCTTGCGCTCGGCGAGATTGCGCACCTCGCTGCCGGCACGGATCAGCTCGGCGAGGCCGATCTCGTCGGCGATCTGGGCCAAAGCCTCGGCATTGACCAGCGCGTTGAGCCTGACCGACAGTTCGCCTTCTGGTGCGTTCGGGAAATCGGCCAGCAGCATGTCGGCAACCGCCAGCCCGAGCACCCGGTCGCCCAGGAACTCGAAGCGTTCATAGTCGACGCCGGCATTGGCGCTGCGCGCGCTGCCATGCGTCAGCGCCCGTTGCAGGCGCTGATGGTCGCGGAAGATGTGGCCGGTGCGGAGTTGCAGCGCGTCGGCGAGTTCCGTTGCGGTGAGCCGCTTGCCTGCCATGCCTATCGGACGAAGTTGAACAGGCGCGAGGCGCGCATCTCGGTCGGCCACTTCCAGATTTCCAGCGGGCTTGCGCCATTGGCGATCGAGAAGAAGATGATGTTGGCGCGGCCGACGAGGTTTTCACCCGGCACGAAGCCGACATTGAAGCGGCTGTCGGTCGAATTGTCGCGGTTGTCGCCCATCATGAAGAAGTGGCCTTCGGGCACGACGAACTCGCGGGTGTCGTCGCCGATCGAATTCGGCGTCAGGTCGAGCGTGTCGTAGGACACGCCATTCGGCAGCGTCTCACGGTAGACGTCGACGGGGCGGTTGACCTCGGTGATGTCGGGATTGTCGATCTGGCCGACCTTCTCGCGCGCGACGGCCGTACCGTTGATATGGAGCTGGCCTTCCTTCATCTGGATGCGGTCGCCCGGCAGGCCGACGACGCGCTTGATGTAGTCGAGCGAAGGATTTGGCGGGAACTTGAAGACGACGACGTCGCCGCGCTCGGGATCCGAGCCGAAGATGCGGCCGGAGAACAGGTTGGGCGACAAGGGCAGCGAATAGCGCGAATAGCCGTAGGCCCACTTGGTGACGAACAGATAGTCGCCCTCGAGCAGCGTCGGCCGCATCGAGCCCGAGGGGATCGAAAACGGCTGGAACAGCAGCGTCCGGATCACCAAGGCGAGCAGCAGCGCCTGGACGATGACGCTTACGGTCTCGCCGAGCCCGCCGGACTTCTTCTGTTTTTCAGCCACGCTCATGTCGTCCTCGATTGTAGGTCGCGATGGGTATAAGGGCTCGCCGCCGCCGGGGCAATGTCCCAGC
The DNA here is from genome assembly GCF_003071665.1 of Aminobacter sp. MSH1. GTDB lineage: Bacteria > Pseudomonadota > Alphaproteobacteria > Rhizobiales > Rhizobiaceae > Aminobacter > Aminobacter niigataensis. The sequence goes on from NZ_CP026265.1 coordinate 4,372,754, forward strand.
CGCCGCCAAAACCCTAAGATAGTGGCGGTTGTTCGACCGGCACCGCCTCGATGATCACAAAGGCTTGTGCGAGGGGAAAATCATCGGTGATGGTCAGGTGCACCACCGCGCGATGCCCGCCCGGCAGCATCGTTGCCAGCCGCTTCGCAGCTCCCCCCGTCAGCTCCATCGCCGGGCGCCCGCCCGGCAGGTTGACCACGCCCATGTCGCGCCAGAACACGCCCTCGGCGATGCCGCAGCCGAGCGCCTTGGAACAGGCCTCCTTGGCGGCGAAACGCTTGGCGTATGAGGCGATGCGCCCGCGGCGCCCTTCGGCCCTCTCCTGCTCGACCTCGGTGAAGATGCGCTGGATGAAGCGCTCGCCGTGACGGGCGATCGATTTCTCGATCCGCCTGATGTCGACGAGGTCGCTGCCGATTCCGATGATCATAGGTTCAGCCCTACGCGGCACGTCTCACCGGCGAGGCGCGACGCGGACGCCCTCCTCTCCCCGTTCTTCACGGGGAGAGGGTAAGGGTGAGGGGCAATCTGGCAACGTCTGCGCCGCCCCTCATCTGCCTGCCGGCATCTTCTCCCCGTGAAGGACGGGGAGAAGACAGCCGTCCGCAACGCCGCTTCCCGTTCTGCACCGATGGGCGCGATCAGCCTCACCGCCATCCGCCTCAGATGTTCCGGCTGCCCGGCTTGACCGCCGGGATCGCCGCCAGTTCAGGCGGCAGCTGGTCGGCCGGATAGGCCGGGACCTCGTATTCGGCGAGGGCAATCAGCGGCACGCCGACGTCGGTCTTGCCGGCCGAACGGTCGATGATGCAGGCCGCTGCCACCACTTCGGCGCCGAGTTCGCGCAGGCACGCAATAGTCTCGCGGATCGACAGGCCGGTGGTGACTATGTCCTCGACGATGACGACGCGGGCGCCCTTCTCGATCTCGAAGCGGCGCAGGCGGAAGGTGCCCTGCTCGCGCTCGACCCAGATCGCCGGAACCTTGAGGTGGCGCGAGGTCTCGTAGGCCGGGATCAGCCCACCGATGGCCGGTCCGACGACATAGTCGATGTCGCCCTTCACTTCGGCGCGGATCTTTTCGGCCAGCGCCTTGCACAGCACTTCCGTCTTGTCGGCATGCATGAACACCCGCGCCTTCTGCAGGAAGGTAGGGCTGCGCAGGCCGGAGGTCAGGATGAAATGGCCCTCCAGCACGGCACCCGCCGAGCGGAAGATGTCCAGGACGTCGCTTGTCTGCATCGGTTTCGTCTTTCCTGTCATGCGTCCAGCCGCCTGCCTGTCGTCAGCCGTTGACGCGGCGGGCATCGCTGACGCTGGTGTTGTCCTTGAGCTGGGAGATCAGCCGGTTCAGGTGCTTCAGGTCCCAGACCTCGAGATCGAGCAGCATCTCGGTGAAGTCGGGGGCAGTGCGCACCATCGACAGCGTGTGGATGTTGGCATCGTTGGCCGCCACCACCTGGGCGATGTCGGCAAGCGAGCCCGGAGCATTGATCGCCGTCACCGTCAGGCGTGCCGGGAAGCGTTCCTTCGAGCCCTCGTCGAGGTCCCAGCGCACGTCGATCCAGCGCTCCGGCTGGTCGTCGAAGGCCATCAGCGACGGTGACTGGATCGGATAGATGGTGATGCCCGAGCCCGGCTGCATGATGCCGACGATGCGGTCGCCCGGCACGGCACCCTCGGGCGCAAAGCGCACCGGCAGGTCGCCGCTGACGCCGCGGATCGGCACCGCAGGCCCCCAGCGCTTGCTTTCCTTGCGCGGCGGCGTCGACGAACGGCCCGGAATCTGGAACAGCATGCCGGCGGCATTGCGGATCTTGGACCAGCCTTCCTCGCGCGGCTTCGCCGTCTGGGTGACGCGCTCTTCCTTGTAGTCGGGGAAGACGGCGCGGACGACGTCGTTGGAGGCCAACTCGCCACGCCCGACGGAGGCCAAAACATCCTCGATGTCCTTGCGCGCCAGCCGATGCAGCACCGACTTCAGGCTGTCCTTGGAGAACTTCTTGCCGGCACGCTCGAAGGTACGTTCGAGGATGCGGGTGCCCAGCCCCGAATACTGCTTGCGGATGGCGTTCTTGGTCGCCCGGCGGATCGCCGAGCGTGCCTTGCCGGTGACAACGATCGATTCCCACGCCGCCGGCGGCACCTGGGCTTTGGAGCGGATGATCTCGACCTCGTCGCCGTTCTTGAGCTCGGTCATCAGCGGCATCACCCGCCCGTTGACCTTGGCGCCGACGCAGGTGTCGCCGACATCGGTATGCACCGCATAGGCGAAATCGATCGGCGTCGCCCCGCGCGGCAGGGCGATCAGCATGCCCTTCGGGGTGAAGCAGAAGACCTGGTCCTGGAACAGCTCGAGCTTGGTGTTCTCGAGGAAATCCTCGGGATTGTCGCCGTCGGCCAGTTGCTCGATCGTCCGCCTGAGCCAGCCATAGGCGTTGGTTTCCTTGGAGATCTGGTGCCCGACGCCATTGGTCTTGGGCACGTTGTCCTTGTAGATAGAGTGCGCAGCGACGCCGTATTCGGCGATCTTGTTCATCTCGCGGGTGCGGATCTGCAGCTCGATGCGCTGGCGCGACGGACCGACGATGGTGGTGTGGATCGAACGGTAGTCGTTCTGCTTGGGCGTCGAGATGTAATCCTTGAACCGCCCCGGCACCATCGACCAGGTGGTGTGGATCGCGCCGAGTGCGCGATAGCAGTCCTCGACGCCGTCGACGACGACGCGGAAGCCGAAGATGTCGGACAACTGCTCGAAGGACAGCGCCTTGGTCTCCATCTTGCGGAACACCGACCACGGCTTCTTCTGCCGGCTCTTCACCGTCGCCTTGAGGTCGTATTTCTCGAACTGCGCCGACAGCGCCTTTTCGATGTCGGCGAGCACGCCCTTGTTGCGCTCGGAGAGATCGGCCAGCCGCTCGGTGACGGTACGATAGGCCTCTGGATTGATGTAGCGGAAGGCGAGCTCTTCGAGCTCTTCGCGCATGCCCTGCATGCCCATGCGGCCGGCCAGCGGCGCATAGATATCCATCGTCTCTTCGGCGATGCGCAGGCGCTTGCTCTCCGGCACATGGTGCAGCGTGCGCATGTTGTGCAGGCGGTCGGCCAGCTTGACCAGCAGGACGCGCACATCCTCCGAGATCGCCAGCAGCAGCTTGCGCAGGTTTTCCGCCTGCTCGGCCTTCTTGGAGACGAGGTCGAGCTTCTTCAGCTTGGTCAGCCCCTCGACCAGCCTGCCGATGTCGGGGCCGAACAGCTCGTCGATCTCGGCGCGCGTCGCACTGGTGTCCTCGATCGTGTCGTGCAGCAGTGCGACCGCGATCGTCGCCTCGTCGAGATGCATGTCGGTGAGGATCGCCGCCACTTCGAGCGGATGCGAAAAATAGGGATCGCCCGAGGCGCGGCGCTGATGGCCATGCTTTTGCATGGCATAGACATAGGCCTTGTTGAGCAGCGCCTCGTTGACGTCAGGCTTGTAGCGCTGGACGCGCTCGACAAGCTCATACTGACGCATCATGGGCGGCTTCCCGGAACTCGAAATGAATCATGCGCCGCAAGGGCTTGCGACGCATGTCATAGATAAACACTGATATGGCGGCGCGGAAGTGCCGATTGGCCGGTTTGGCGCGAGTTTAGCTCGACGCGAAGCCTTTTTGGGAATTCGCCCTGCCGGAAGCGGAGAAAGCCGCCTCAGGTGGCCGGCAGGGTAGAATTCTCAACAGGTCTCAGTAGTCGTCGCTCTTTTCGGGCGCCACCAGGCTCTCGATGCCGGCGAGCAGGTCTTCTTCCGACATGCGGTCGAAGTTGATGTTCTCTTCCGGCTCGTCGCTGTCGACGGCGGAAGCCGTGGTCTGGTCGGCAGCCTCGGGCGCTTCCGGCTCCGGCTCGTCGACCTCGACGTGCTTCTGCAGCGAGTGGATCAGGTCTTCCTTGAGATCGTCTGGCGAAAGCGTCTCGTCGGCGATCTCGCGCAGCGCCACGACAGGGTTCTTGTCGTTGTCGCGGGGAAGCGTGATCTGCGCGCCCTGCGAGATCTGGCGGGCGCGATGGCCGGCGAGCAACACCAGCTCAAAGCGGTTGTCGACCTTGTCAATGCAGTCTTCAACGGTTACGCGGGCCATGAAGTGCCCCTTTCATGCATGGATTTGACGGAAAGCTGGCGCGTGCATTAACCTGAAAGGCCGCGCAATTCAAGCGTGAAGCCTGCTTTGCCTTCCAAGCGACAGCGTCGCGCCACCAACCCACCCACAATTATTTTACCGCTTCACAACCCTGCCCCTCTTGGAATGATCCACCGCGGGCGATATTTGCCGCATGGGGCAAGTCATTGATTTGGGGAGAAACCGGACGCTCGATATCGACGTATTTGGCGACAGCCTATTTCAACAAGGAAATTTTCCTATGTTTGATCCGCGCGAGAAAATCGCACTCTTTATCGACGGAGCCAACCTTTACGCGACCTCCCGTGCGTTGGGCTTCGACATTGACTACCGCAAACTTCTCTCCACCTTCCAGAAGCGCGGCTACCTGCTGCGTGCCTATTATTACACCGCCCTTGTCGAGGATCAGGAATACTCCTCGATTCGCCCGCTGATCGACTGGCTCGACTACAACGGCTTCAAGGTCGTCACCAAGCCGGCCAAGGAGTTCACCGACGCCACGGGGCGACGCAAGATCAAGGGCAACATGGACATCGAGCTGACCGTCGATGCCCTGGAACTGGCCGATGTCGTCGACCACTATGTCATCTTCTCCGGCGACGGCGATTTCCGCACGCTGGTCGAAGCACTGCAGCGCCGCGGCCGCAAGGTCAGCGTGATCTCGACCATGGCTTCGCAGCCGCCGATGATCTCGGACGATCTGCGCCGCCAGGCCGATCACTTCATCGACCTGATGACGCTCAAGGCCGATATCGGCCGCGAACCCTCGGAACGTCCGGTCCGCAAGGCCGACCCGGTCGAACCGGCGCCCGACGACGTTTGATGCTGTCGTCGCCCCTGCCTGTCGATCCCGACCGGGATTGCCCGCTCTGCCCGCGCCTGCATGATTTCATTGCCGGCTGGCGGCAGCGCGAGCCGGGCTGGTACAACGCGCCCGTCCGCTCCTTCCTGCCCCCGGAAGGCGAGGAGACCGTGCGCTTCCTCATCGTGGGGCTCGCGCCGGGGGTGCGCGGGGCCAACCGCACCGGGCGGCCCTTCACCGGCGACTATGCCGGCGACCTGCTCTACGCCACGCTGAAGCACTTCGGCATGGCGCGCGGCGAGTTCGAGGCGCGGCCCGACGACAGCCTCGAATTGATCGGCACCGCAATCACCAATGCGGTGCGCTGCGTGCCGCCCGACAACAAGCCGGTGGGCGCCGAGATCAACACCTGCCGCACCTTCCTGGTGCCGACGATCGCGCGCTTTCCCAATCTGAGGGCGATCCTGACGCTCGGCGCGATCGGGCACCAGTCGACGGTGCGTGCGCTTGGCGCGCGCGTCGCCGCCGTTCCCTTCAAGCACGGCGCGCGTTGCGACGTGGGCAATCTCGCTGTGTTTTCGAGCTATCACTGCTCGCGCTACAACACCAATACGGGTGTGCTGACGGAAGAGATGTTCGTCAATGTTTTCCGCGACGTAGCGGAATTCCTGCGGACCTAAATCCTGCCTCCCTGCAGTTGGTTCAGCGCAAAAAAGCCCGACTGCGCACGGGTTTCGGCCTTTTGGTTAACCGCGCATTGCGACGCCGGCCGGGAAACGAGGCTTCGCAGGGCCGAGCCTCATTGCACTTGTTTAGCCGGATGATCAGTTGGCACTAGGGCTGGAGTGTGGGGATGGAGTTTCCCCGTCCGCGCAATTTTTCTGAACCGTGGCGGCAGCTTCAATGTCACGGCATGGATTCCCGGGTCTCCGCACGTCGCTTCGCTCCTGCTCCGCCCGAGGATGACGAAGGCATTGAGTCCGTCGCAAATCGTAGACGGCGGCGACTGGCAGGAACATGCGGAAATTGTTGGAAAATGGGCAGATGCTAGTCGCCGACGTTGGCGATTGGCTGCGGCCTCAACGCCTTCGTCATCCTCGGGCGGAGCAGGAGCGAAGCGGTGAGGAACGGTCCGCGAAGCGGACGAAAAGCCAATTGCTTGGCTTTTCGAGTGACGAACGCCCTGAGCGACAGCGAAGGGCTGCGAAGACCCGGGGATCCATGCCGTGAAGTTAACGCAGCCGCCACAGTCCAATCAGAGCCAAAAATTCCGATGCTGCCTGTCACCATCTGTCAGCATCGCGCGTGGATAGCCGGCCACGTTTATCCACGCCCTCTCAACCTCCCGTATCATTCACCTTGCGATCTTCCACGGGACTCCGGTGCGCACCGGGCAGCGGAGGGAAGCGCCGGTGCCGGGCTGGCAGGAGGTCGGATCTCCTGCTGGGTGATGAGCCCCCAAGTCCGGGCCTTGCGGCGGCTGGCGGTGAAAGCCGAGGCGACTGAGCGGGGCAAGAACATCGGGCGGGGCGCGAACGTCGCGCCACAAAACTACTATCGGAAGGCACGGCCTCGCGCCCCGCTTCCCGAACCACCTCATCCTGAGCTTGTCGAAGGATGACAATGGCCAGACCGGAAACGGGGCGTGGCAAGGCGAGCACTTGCCTTCTCCCCTTGTGGGGTGAGGAGTGGTGGCCGAAGGCCAGGAAAAGCCAACGATTTGGCTTTTCCAACGACGAACGCCCGGAGCCATAGCGGAGGGCCGGGTGGTGGCCGAGCGAAGCGAGGTCGGATGAGGGGGGTTGGAAGGAATGAGAGGATGGAGAAGGAGCCTCGGAGGCAGAACCTGAATCGCCGCGCTCTATCCAGAACCCCTCATCCGCCCCCTCGGGCACATTCTCCCACTAGGGGAGAAGGGAGGGACCCGCCGCTACCCCCGCTCCTTGAGCAAACGCCCCTTCTCGCGGTTCCAGTCGCGCTGCTTTTCGGTCTCGCGCTTGTCGTGCAGCTTCTTGCCGCGGGCGACGGCAAGAAGCATCTTGGCCATGCCGCGGTCGTTGAAATAGATCTTGAGCGGCACCAGCGTCATGCCCTCGCGCTCGATGCTCTGGGCGAGCTTGGCCATCTCGCGCTTGTTGACGAGCAGTTTGCGGCGGCGCCTGGTCTCGTGGTTGAAGCGGTTGGCCTGGAGGTATTCCGGCACATAGGAATTGATCAGCCAGAGTTCGCCGCCCTCGAACGAGGCGTAGGAATCCTGGATGTTGGCTTGCCCCAGACGCAGCGACTTGATCTCGGTGCCGGTCAAGACCATTCCGGCCTCGAGCGTGTCGAGCACCTCATAATTAAAGCGCGCCTTACGGTTTTCCGCGGCGATCTTGTTGTTGGGGTCGGACTTCTTGCCCTGGCTCATGGCATCGCAATCTGTTTGGTGCGTCCTTCGGGGCTCCCCCTCGACCAGCCAGGGTTTGCACTTTCAGGGCGAGGAAGTTGCCGCAACAGCCCAGACCAGGCGCCAAAGACGCGAACTGGCGGACGGAGCGGGACGGCTTGCCTCATTCTGAGGCGCGGAGCCTCGGGGAACGCACGATCCAAAGAGCCCTACATGGCTGCGGACAAGCTGTTCCGCAACCCTTGCGGGCTCAGTTGATGAGGCCGGCGTGCTTCATCGCGGCGTCGATCTTCTCGGCGGTGGACGCCTCGACCGTCATCAGCGGCGAACGCAGCACGTTCTCGATCTTGCCGAGGCGCGACAGGGCATATTTTGCACCCGATGCGCCTGGCTCGATGAAGATCGCCTTGTGCAACGGCATCAGGCGGTCCTGCAACTCGAGCGCCCTGTCCTTGTCGTTGCCAAGGCTCGCCTGCTGGAACTCGGCGCAAAGACGCGGCGCGACGTTGGAGGTCACCGAAATGGCGCCGACGCCGCCATGGGCGTTGAAGCCGAGCGCCGAGGCATCCTCGCCCGACATCTGGATGAAATCCTTGCCGCAGGTGATGCGCTGCTCGGAGACGCGCTCGACCTTGCCGGTTGCGTCCTTGACGCCCTTGATGTTCTTGAAGTCGTGCGCGAGGCGCCCCATCGTCTCGGGCGTCATGTCGATGACCGAGCGCGGCGGGATGTTGTAGATGATGATCGGGAGCGTCGTCGCCTCGGCACAGGCGGCGAAATGCGCATAGAGCCCGCGCTGCGTCGGCTTGTTGTAGTAGGGCGTGACGACCAGTGCAGCGTCGGCACCGACGCTTTCGGCGAACTTCACCAGGCCGACGGCCTCTTCGGTGTTGTTCGAGCCAGCGCCGGCGATGACCGGCACGCGGCCACGCGCGACCTCGACACAGATCTTCACCACCTGGCGATGCTCGTCATGGCTCAGCGTCGGCGACTCGCCGGTGGTGCCGACCGGAACAAGGCCGTTGGTGCCTTCGGCGATCTGCCATTCGACGAATTCGCGAAAGGCTTTCTCGTCGAGACGGCCATTCTTGTCGAATGGTGTCACGAGCGCGGTGAATGAGCCTCTCAGCATGTCGTCCAACTCCAGGAACCCTACGGTTTCACGGTCTGTTTGATGTCGCCGGCTTTCTAGCCGAAAGCGGGGCCGCGCACCATAGTCTCGACATCAATTTGCGGCAAGTGTGACCGACACTTATATGAGTTCGAATCGAACGACCGCGATAACCTTTCATTAACCTGCTCTTCACCAGATAAACCTAGTCTCGAACGAACCGCTCCCGACCATACCCCCCGCAAGGATAGGGAATGACCAAGATCATTCCGGCAGCTAGGCCGCACCATGTCGCGCTTTTGAGCGCTCTTCTTGCCCTGGCGCCCTTGCCCGCCGGGAGTTCCAGCCTCGACCCGCAGGCAACGTCGGCCATCCCGTTCGCCTCGATCGGCAAGGCGGACGCGGTCCTCGCGGCCTTCGGCACGATCGACCAGCTCAAGAGCGGGCTCGATGCGCTGTCGAGCGGCGATTTCACGCAGGCGCGGGCCGTGCGCGACAGCTTGCCCGAGACCGCGCTCGACCGACACATCCTGATGTGGGCAATCGCTATCAATGGCGGCGACAAGGTTCCGAGCGCCGACATCGCGGCTGCCGCCCAGGCGCTGCCCAACTGGCCGGGCCTCGCCACGCTTCGCCGCAACAGCGAACGCGCCATGGCGCGCGAAAACCCCGGGCCCAATGTCGTCGTTTCGGCCTTCGCCGGCAGCGAGCCGCAGACCATCGAAGGTGCCTTGCTGCTCGCCCGTGCCCAGATGGCGCTCGGCGACACCAAGGCGGCGCGCGCAACCATCAGCCCGTTCTGGCGCAGCGAAAAGCTCGAGGCAAAACAGGAAGTCGCGATCCTCGCCGAATTCGCGGCCTTGATCCCGGCCGCAGACCACCGCATCCGCATGGAGAAGATGCTCTATGCCGACCGGACCAGTTCGGCGGCGCGTGTCGCCGAACTCGCAGGCGCAAAACAGCTTGTTGACGCCTGGACTGCTGTCATTAAGGGCGACAAGAAGGCTGCTGCGCTGCTTGAGGCAGTGCCTGCGAAACAGCGTTCGGCCGGCTATTTCTTTGCCAAGTCGCGCTACCTGCGCAAGCAGGAAAAGTTCACCGACGCTGCCGCCGTCATGCTCAAGGCGCCGAAGGACGGGGCCAGCCTGGTCGATCCCGACGCCTGGTGGATCGAACGCCGCGTGCTGTCGCGCGAATTGCTCGATGCCGGCGACATCAAGACCGCCTACCGGATCGCTGCCGCGCACTCGGCCGAAAGTGCCACCAACGCGGTCGACGCCGAGTTCCACGCCGGCTGGTATGCGCTGCGCGGCCTCAACGACGCCAAGCTGGCTTCGGGGCATTTCGAGCGCATCGCCAAGATCGCCGGCAGCCCGATCTCGCTGTCGCGCGCCTATTACTGGCTCGGCCGGGCAGCAGAAGCCGGCGGCCCCGGCAATGCCAAGGACTATTTCGCGCGCGCCGCCACCTACGGCACGACCTTCTACGGGCAACTCGCTGCCGAGCGGATCGGCCGCAAGGCGCTCAACGTCGCTTACCCCGCGCCGACCGCCGCCGACCGCCAGACCTTTGCCCAGCGCGAGGCCGTCAGTGCGATCACGCGGCTCGAGGGGGCGGGATACCCGGTTTATGCCGAGATGCTCTACCGCGATCTCGCCGCGCAGATGAACAGCCCGGGCGAACTGGCGCTGCTCGCGGTCATGGCGGAGAAGCAGGACAATCACTATCTCGCCCTGCGCGTTGGCAAGATTGCCGCCCAGCGCGGCCTCGACGTCGGCGCCCTGTCACACCCGGTCGGCGTCATCCCGGTGACTGCGAACATCTCCGGCTCCGGCAAGGCGCTCGCCTATGCCATTGCGCGGCAGGAAAGCGAGTTCAAGGTTTCGGCGGTCTCCCGCGCCGGCGCGCGCGGGCTGCTGCAGTTGATGCCCGGCACGGCGAAGGATCTGGCGAAGAAGGCCGGCATGGCCTACTCGCAGGACCGCCTCACGTCCGACGCCGGCTACAACGCCACCCTGGGCGCGAATTTCCTCGGCCAGCAGCTCGGCCGTTTCAACGGCTCCTACGTGCTGACCTTCGCAGGCTACAACGCCGGCCCGCGCCGCGCCGACCAGTGGATCGCGCGCTATGGCGACCCGCGCGGCAGGGACATCGACACGGTCGTAGACTGGATCGAGCGCATCCCGTTCTCGGAAACCCGCAGCTACGTCCAGCGCGTCATGGAGAACTACCAAGTCTACAAGATGCGGCTGTCTGGCAGCTACGACATCGAGGGCGACCTGGTGAAAGGCCGGTAATCCCCCAGCATTTGACCTGCTGCAACGGCCCTAGTAGCTAAGTCGCGGGCAGCCTATGGGCGTGCCAAGGCGGGGAGAGCGCTACTATGGCCGGCGGCGAAGGCTTTTCAGACTTCTTCTATGCGGCGCAGGACGGACTGACGCTCCATGCCCGCATCTATGGCAACGACAATCGGGGCCAGTTGCCGGTCGTCTGCCTGCCGGGCCTCACCCGCAATTGCAGGGACTTTCACGATCTCGCGCTTCAACTCGCCGGCGATCCCGAAAATCCCCGCCGAATCATATGCTTCGACTATCGCGGCCGCGGATTGTCGGCCTACGACCCGACCTGGCAGAACTATAATGTCGGTGTGGAAACGGCCGACATCGTCAAAGGCCTCGACGAGTTGGGCATCGACGAGGCTGCCTTCATCGGCACGTCGCGCGGCGGGCTGATCATGCACGTGCTGGGCGCGGTGCGCCCTGGCCTGATCAGGGCGGCGGTGCTCAACGACGTCGGCCCGGTGATCGACCCGGCCGGGTTGGCGCATATCCGGTCGTATCTTGAGAACGCCCCTCGCCCAACCGACTTCGCCGCAGCCGTCGAACTGCAAAAGACCATTCACGGCGCGGCCTTTCCGGCGCTGATCGAGGCCGATTGGCAGCGATTCGTGCATGCCATCTATCGCCAGGAAGACGGCAGGCCCGTTGCCGACTACGACCCGGCCCTGATCAATACGGTACTGGCCATGGACCTGACCCAACCGCTGCCCGACCTGTGGCCGCAGTTCGAGGCGCTGTCATCAGTGCCAATGCTGGTGATCCGCGGGGAGAATTCGCGGCTGCTATCGGTGGAAACGCTTGCGGAAATGGGGCGGAGGCACCCGCGCCTTGAGGCAGTCACGGTTGGCGGCCAAGGGCACGCGCCATTGCTGGAGACGGGAGAACTGCCGGACAGAATCGCCGGGTTGCTGAGCCGCAGTTCTCAGAAAGGGCTGACCTAGACCGCCAGCGCAGGCGTTATCGCGCGATACCGACTGAGGATACCCGCCGGGTGCACCTTGCAGACCAGGCTCAGCTTACAACAAGAAAAACCCGGCGGTTGCCCGCCGGGTTTCTCCCAGATCAGCTGTAGAGCCGATTAGAACGAAGCATCGAGACGCAGGAAGCCGCCCCATGCACTGCCATGGTCGCCGTCCTCGTAGTTGACGGCGAGCTTTGCATTCAGGTTCTCAACGACGGCGTAGTCGACAACTGCACCAGCAGCCCAGGCATCATGATCGGTGCCGTTGGCTTCATCTGCGAAGTACTGGCCACCAGCACCAATCGCCAGCTTCTCGTTGACCTGGTACTTGGCATAACCGCCCAGCGACCACGTGAAGCCGTCATAGCTTTCGCTGATCGGCGTGTTGACACTGTAGACGCTTTCGCCCGATTCGTAGGTGGCGATGACCGACAGCGTCAGTGCATCAGTCGCCTTGAAATTGGCGATACCCTTGAGAGCGAACTCTTCTGCGGTTGCATCGTAGGCAGCAAACAGATCGGCTCCGCCCCAGCCCTGCGAGATCGAGACCTTGCCGGCGAGGTTCGGCGTGTAGTCTTCGTTATTGTCGGCCTCTTCCAAGCCGGCGCTAACTGCGATGCCGTTGCCAGCGTCGAAGGTGTAGCGAATCTGGTGGATACGCGAGCCACCACCCGAGTCAAATTCGCCAGCGAGGTCACCGTCATAGAGCGTGTCGGTAAAGCCGACGAGCAGACCACCCAGCTCGAAATAAGCATGACGGAGCGTGAAGGCGCTAGCGCCGTCTCCCGAGTCGAGACGCCCTTCGATTTCGATGAAGCGGCGGAACGTGCCGTATTCAGTTTCCGAACGGGCATCGAAGTTCAGGCGAGCGAGAGCCGTCTTTGACCAACCTTCATCGAGATCGACAAAGTCGTCGCTGCTGCTCCAGTCAATCTGGTAACGAACGAGGCCGCCGATCTTCAGGCAGGTTTCGGTGCCGGGGATGTAGTAGAAGCCCGCGCCGTAGACGTCGCAGATGCGGACGTATTCCATGGGTTCCGGCTCAGCGACGACGACAGCGTCGGCCGCACGAGCGCCGGAGACTGCGAGCAGAGCCGCAGCGGAGCCGAGAAGAAGGCTCTTAATGTTCATTTTCTGACCTCCAGTCAGAATCGCGACCGAAAGCCGAAAAACGGGCGCCAAATCCGGGCGGAAACGACCGTTGCGTCCGTGGACCTGGCCGCAAGCGATTGAAATTGCTGATGATTTTGAAGGTCTGGAAAGATGGCAGTCTGAGGCTGGCGGGCCATGCGGGATAGCGATGAGAACTATGTCTACTCCATAGCCCTCCATGACCCTATAAAATAGACGTAGGCATGAATGTTGATGGTCATCATGGTGCGGCCGCTCTCTCACCGACCAACCGCACCATGGAACGCAGCGGGTATCGAATCATGGAGATCGACAAAGAAAAAATAGACGATGCAATCCTTGCGTTGCTTTTCCTCTCACTCGACCGAGATGGCCGCTCATGGAAGGGCTTCGATTGGGATGCCATGAACCGGCTGCATGAAAAGGGATATATCAGCAATCCGATCAGCAAGGCGAAATCCGTCATATTGACCGATGAGGGCATTGAGCGATCGGAGCACCTGTTCCGGGCGCTCTTCTGCAAACCCGAATAAGCGCCCGTTCCTTCCTCGCGCCCAAGTATCCGACCCGCGTTTCCCCGCAGGCGCGTGAGACGCTTCGGCTCAGGGGCGCTTGGGCACATCTCCGAAATCGTGCTCCTGCCATTCCTCGATCGTCCATCTAAAGGGCAGTTTCGCCGGCTGTTTGCCGGCGAGCGCCATCCATTTCACGATCGCGCGCCAGACCGGCTCCTCGCAGGAGAAGTTGCTTCGCCAGAAGCCCCGTCTCTCGACATCATCCGGCGTGAACTCCGCCTTGCCGCAGAACTCGGCCAAGAGTTGCCGCACCCAGGGGTCGAGATGAAGCAGATTCGGCTGATCGGCACGGCGGTCGGCCTCCGCCAGCTCTTTCCGACGTAGATCCTTTCTTTCCTCGCGTTCGAATATCTGGCGGACGCGTGGGACGGACACACTATGGTCGCGCGCGATTGCGGCGAAGGTCTCGCCAGCTCGACGACGCTTCAAAATCTCCCGGTTCCGTTCCTCGGTCATGGCAAAGCCGCACTGCCGATCACCCGATGATGCTCACATTCTACTCTCTTCTCTCGCAAGATGAAGCTGCGATCAGGAAGTCAGGACTTCCGGCTTTCAGACCTCTCACCTCCTGATCCGATTCTTGTGCCGGGCCTCCACTTCGCTTTGGCCGGGCGAGCGCTTGGGGGCGCTGCCCCCTGGCGCGGCACAAGGGCGGCCGGGCGGTATCCCCAGCCTTCCGCGCGGATGCCTGCTCTCGCACCTTCGTCATGACTTCGATCCGCTTCGTGCAGGCCGGGTGATCCCCCTCCGCCCGTCCACCCTTGCGCCTTGCACCCCCCGGTCTCGGCGACGGCCAGGGTTGCAGCGCAGCGCTGCGCTCCAACCCAAGCCAAAAGGATCAAGATCATGACGAACAATGCACAGATCACGACCGTTCCCGAACATGGCGAAACGGTTTTCATCCCGCTCAACAAGCTCAAGAAGCACCCGAAGAACGCCCGGAAGACCCCGCACAGCGAGGCGTCTATCGAGGGGAAGGCGGCGAGCATCGCCGCCAAGGGTATCCTGCAAAACCTTGTGGTGGAGCCGGAGCTTGACGCGGAAGGCGAGCCGACCGGTTTCTATCTGGTCAGCGTCGGAGAAGGCCGCAGGCTGGCGCAGCTTCTGCGCGCCAAGCGCAAGGAGATCAAAAAGACCGAGCCGGTCCGCTGCGTCATCGACACGGCGAATGATGCCGCCGAGATCAGCCTTGACGAGAACGTCAACCGCGAAAACCTTCACCCTGCCGACGAGTTCGAGAAGTTCCGCGAGCTTTCCGAAGATCGCGGATGGGGCGCGGAGGAAATTGCGGCCCGGTTCGGCACGAGCGCGCATGTGGTGAAGCAGCGGCTTCGCCTTGGAGCCGTCAGCCCCAAGCTCATTCAGATTTACCGCGACGGCGGGCTGACCATGGACCAGTTGCAGGCGTTCGCCATCACCGACGATCACGACCGGCAGGAACAGGTTTACGAAAACCTGTCCTATAACAAGGAACCGTGGATCATCCGCCGCGATCTGACCGCGAGCAACGTGGCGGCTTCGGATCGGCGCGCGGTGTTTGTCGGGCCGGAAGCCTATACCGAGGCGGGCGGCTACATCATCCGCGACCTGTTCACCGAGGATCGCGGCGGCTTCTACGAGGATGCAGCGCTTCTGGACCGGCTTGCCCTCGACAAGCTGGAACGGATCGCCGCCGAGGTTCAGGAGGCCGAGGGATGGAAATGGGTTTCGGCCTATATCGACTGGCCCCACGCCCATGGCATGCGCCGCACCTATCCGCAGGGGGTGGAGCTATCCGAGGAGCAGGAAGCCGCCTACGATGCCGCGCAAGAGGAACTTGAGCACCTGTCGGCGGAATGGCAGGACGCGGACGAGGACCTGCCGCCCGAGGTGGATCAGCGCCTTGCGGAGCTTGAAGCCGAGATCGAGCGCATCGACGGGCTGCGCCATGCCTATGATCCCGACGAGATCGGGCGCGGCGGGGTTTTCGTGGTTCTGAACCATGACGGCGCCGTCCGCATCGAGCGCGGTTTCATCCGACCCGAGGACGAGGCCCCGGAACCGGAGGAAGAAGAAGGCGCGGACGGCGAAACCATCATCGACGGCGTTCGCGTTAACGGCGATGGCGAGATCATCGGAGAGGACGGCGAGTATGACGAGGACGGGAACCATGTTTCCGCGCTCGACATCGAGGACGAGGAAGCGGAGGAAGACGGCAAGCCGATTTCCGACCTTCTCATCCGCGACCTGACCGCCCACCGGACGCTTGGCCTGCGTCTCGCCCTTGGTGAGCAGCCGGACATGGCCTTGATCGCTGTCACCCATGCGCTCGCCGCGCAGACCTTCTATCGTGGTAGCGGGGAAGCGCATTGCCTCGAAATCCGTCCGATCAGCGCCAGCCTTGGCGGGCATGCGGATGGGATCGAGGACACGGCAGCGGCGAAGGCGCTGGCGGATCGTCATGCCGGATGGGCGGCGGACATGCCGCGCGACGTGTCGGACCTTTGGGGCTTCATTGCCGGGCTGGACCATGCCAGCGTCATGGCGCTGTTCGCCCATTGCGCCGCGCAGACCGTCAATGCGGTCAAGGTGCCGTGGGAGCAGCACAAGCGCCGCGCCCACGAAACGGCGGACAGGCTGGCGACGGCGGTTGCGCTTGACATGACGGCGCACTGGACGCCCACCGTGCGGGCCTATCTCGGTCGCGTGACCAAGGCTCATATCCTCGCCGCCGTGCGCGAACCCCTTGGCGACGAGGCAGCCGAGCGTATCGCGGGCAAGAAGAAGCCGGAGATGGCCGAAGCCGCCGAACGGCTTCTGGCCGGAACCGGATGGCTTCCGCCTCTGTTGCGCACCGAGCGGCCTGCGTGGCTGGCCGACGCGCAGCAGGAGGCACCCGCCATGGAGGCCGAAGTTCTGCCGGAGGCCGACAACGCCGAAACCGTGGAGGACGAGCCTTTCACCGTCGCGGCGGAATGAAGCACCGGCCGGGATCGCGTCAGCGGTCCCGGCCTTCAATTGGAAAAAAATCCGGCCGCGCGGCTACCCCGCGCGGCCGGATGACCTCGACAGATGAAGGACATAGAGGCACCTTTAGAGCGCGCAGCAGTTTTCGTAACGATTGCACGAAAGGCGGTGCAGTAGGACAAAGGTAAAGATCATGGTCGCAGTCATGTTCATGAGCGTAGCGCTGGTCGCGCTTCTTTGTGTCATCGCTTATACGCTCGCCGTCTATGCGCTGCCTTTCATGCTTGGTCTGACCGCCGCGCAATTCGCCTACCAGACCGGCTCCGGCCTGATCGGCGCGGGACTGGTCGGCCTGTTCGCCGCAGGCATTGCCTTCGGCGTTCTGGCGGTGCTGTTCGAGACGATTCGCATTCCCATCGTCCGCCTGATCGTCGCGCTGATCTTCGCCGCCCCCGCTGCCGTTGCGGGCTATGCGCTGGTCCATGGCGTCACCAAGGAAGCCGTGCCGTCCGACATCTGGCGGCAAATCTTCTGTGTCGTCGGAGGCGGTTTCGCGGGCATGTCCGCCTTGGCGCGGCTGGCGAGCGGCGTCGGCCAGCCCGCCAGATAGAGGGGCACCTAGCCGAAGCCCGCGACCACCGTTTCGATAGGCAGGAACAGCGTCCGGCTGTCCTCGGGATATTCGATGAACTCCGCGCAGCGCAGATAGAAGCGTCTGGCGGCATCGTCCTTGGCCTGGACCATCACAGCCCCAATGCCGATGCTTTGCGAGGCCAGCGCGATCCGGCGCAATGCGTCCGAAAGCAGGTCCGCGCCGAGACCCTTGCGCGCATGGTCAAGACTGACAGCCAGCCGACCGATGATCGAAACCGGAATCACGTCCGGGGCGTTGCGCCTCACCTTACCGGGAGCCGCTCCCCGTTCGACCGATCCCGCTGAAATGCAGAAATAGCCGACGACCCGATTGCCCTCGCACACGACGTATGTGCGCGAGAACCGGCTTTCGTTCTTCAAGGCCCGATGACGCAGCCAGTCATTCAGCACCGGCTCGCCGCAGTCGAACTCGGAAAGATCGTGTTCAGCAGCCAGGGGAACAGGAGGCGATAGCGGCAATTCGGGATCGTCCGCCGCTTCGTCTATTTCTGCCATGCCGGGGTCCGGCGTAGCAGAGCCTTGAGCTTAGGCCCCGGTGCAGGCGGATTGTCGAGCGCCCGCATGAAGGCGTCGTAGCGTTCCGGATCGAGTGTGAACAGGCGCTGGTCGAGCAGCACATCGACCGCCTGTCGCCTCGCGCTCTCCACCATGAACTCGGTGCGCGTCTTGCCGAGGACCGCCGCCGCATCGTCGATGAGCTGGCGGGTGTCGGTCTCGATCCGCAAGTTGATGCTGCCCTTGGCCTCGGACGTAGATGCGCGGGCCGCGACGGCAGGAGACGCGGAGCGGGTAGATTCGGAAGGGGCGAGACGAGTTTTTGCCATGACCGCAATATGGGTGAACGTATCTACAGTGTCAATACATGGAAATGTCGATAAGGTTTGGGCGTTGCCCTTCGGGCCGGGCTTTCGGCTTCGCCGGAACCACGCCGTCGGCGCGTTTCCGCCATTCGGCTTCAATCCCATAACGCGAAGGGTGGCGTCGGCCATTTCGCAGATAGCCCCATCCGGTTGAGCAAGGCTGTATCGGAAGGCCGGTCATGGTCGCCATGGCAAGCCTATGATGGGGTTGGGCTGTCCGTCCGCATCGACTGGCAGCCGGATCAGCGCTGGGAAGCTCGGATCATCCGCTTGGCACAGGCATGGCAGACGTCCCGCACGCGATGTTTCGGCCATACCGGATACGGCAGCATCGGCGAAGGTCAGCCGAAGCCGCACCCGCTGTCGCCCCCGCTGGCGATAGGCGAACGGCCTTGCCGGTCGGGTCAGGGAAGACGGCGGCCACAGAACCACGCAAGCATCCCCGATCCCGGCGAGGCGCGGGACGGGCGCCATTGCCGTATTCCCCTTGATTACCTGTTTGGGCGCTCCATCCGCGTCCTCGATTGGCACGGTCTGACCGAAGACCGCCGCCGCTGAAGCGGCGTCTCGCTCGTCTTCCCGCAACGTCCGTCGCCAACTTTTTTCCGCCGCCTTCGGCTTTGCATCGCGAGGCAAAAAAGCCGTCGCCGGCCGCCCTCCACTCCGTTCCAGCCCCGAGGGGTGCGGGGCCGATCGTCCCCGGTTTCACGACCACCATCGAGGTCGCAATGGTGCGACCCGACAGGAAAAGGAATACGACAATGGCGACCATCGGCACCTTCACCAAGAACGAAAACGGCGCGGGCTTCGCTGGCTCGGTCAAGACCCTGACCCTCAACGTCAAGGCCAAGTTCACCGCCACCGAGGGCGACAGCGAGCGCGGCCCCGACTTCCGCATCTTCGCCGGCGCCACCGAGTTCGGCGCGGCCTGGAAGAAGATCGCCCGCGAGACGCAGCGCGAATACCTCTCCGTCAAGCTGGACGATCCGAGCTTCCCGGCGCCGATCTACGCCAGCCTGGTCGAAGCCGAAGACGGAAGCGGTCACAACCTCATCTGGTCCCGCCGCAACGGCGACTAAGACCGGCCCCCGGAACAGCCCCGCTCACCCGAGCGGGGCTTCTTTTTTGCTCATGGCCGCCGCCTGTCAGGGAATACGGAGATCGGGATTCACGGCTCTCCGGTTTTCAGACTTGACGTATCCCGATCGGATCTTCTCCCCGGCTACCGCTTCACTCTGGCCGGGCTGTTGCTTGGGGGCGCCGCCCCCTGGCGCGGCGCAAGGGAGCCGTGACGGTATCCCCAGCCTTCCTCCACTTCGTTCCTCGTTCCGTGCAGGCCGGGTGATCCCCCTCCGTCACGGCCCCCTTGCGCCTTGCACCCCCCGGTCTCGGCGACGGCCAGGGTTGCAGCGCAGCGCTGCGCTCCAACCCAGACCCATAAGGATCAAGATCATGACCTATCATCACCTTGCCACCCGGTTCGGCCGCAATTCCCATCAGATCACCGGGCGGGAAGCGCTCGACAACGAAGCTCTTTACCGACACGTCCCGTCCATCTTCGCCCGCGAGGCGCATGACAGCCGCTCGGAGCGTTACGTCTATGTCCCCACCATCGACATCGTGGAGGGGTTGCGGCGGGAAGGATGGTTCCCGTTCTTCGCCGTGCAGTCCGTTCCGCGTGACGGCAGCCGCCACGGCCACGCCAAACATATGCTGCGCCTGCGCCGCGATGACGGCATTGGCAAGCAGGAGGCGGCGGAAGTCATCATCGTCAATTCCCATGACGGAACCAGCAGCTACCAGATGTTTGCCGGGATGTTGCGTTTCGTCTGCACCAACAGCCTTGTGGCGGGCGAGCGGTTTGAGGACGTTCGCGTCCCCCACAAGGGCAATATCCAGCATGACATTATCGAAGGCGTCTATACCGTTGCCGAGGACTTCCCGCGCCTGATCAACGCCAGCGAAACCATGAAGGAAATCCAGCTTGGCGAAGATGAGCGCCGCGTTCTGGCCGAGGCCAGCCTTGTCGCCCGCTACGGCGAAGAGGAAAGCCCCGTCCGCCCTGATCAGATCATCCAGCCGCGCCGCCGCGAGGATGCCGGACAAAGCCTCTGGATGACCTACAACACCATTCAGGAGAACATGATAAGAGGCGGCTTGCATGGGCAGCGGCGCAATGCCGAAGGCCGCATCCGCCGCAGCCAGACCCGCCCCATCAACGGCATCGACCAGAATGTGACCCTCAATCGCGCGCTCTGGACGCTGGCCGAGGGCATGCAGCGATTGAAGACGCGATGACCGTCATGCCGTAGAGCCGGAAAACCGGCTCTACGGCTTTCCGCTTTTCAGGCTTTGCGCTTCCACCATTTTTCCGCCGATCCGGCTTTGCGGATCGGCGGCGCGGCCATGCCCAAAACATAGCCGCCGCTCGCCGGGCTATGCCCGGCTCGCGAAGCAGGCTAAGCACGGTTAAGAAGAAAATAACTAATAAACTGATCGGGTTACTCGAACAAGGTTCCGTATCAAAGCAACTACAGTTAGCTCCCCAAATCCGGCAGGCTTCCCTTTCGGGCCTCTTCTGGATGCCCACGATTCGGAGGAAACGCCATGCTACGCATCGACTGGCGTTCACCGGCAGCCTATGGGGACATCAGACATCTTCCCGCTGCCGGTTTCGCTTGGGAATATCTTCGTCGCAATGACGAATATCGGCATGATTTCCAGACCATCGCCCTGACCGGAAAACCCGGTGCAAGGCAGTTGGAGAGATTTGCGCAACGCTGGGGGTTGCGATTTCCCGAGCGACCCCGACGCATCGCCTGATCAACTATCCCTGTTCTGGTCTCCACGCCTCCAGCCACAAGCGATCAAGCTCTCGCCTGCCGAACAAGAGGACGCAGAGACTGAGCCGATGGTCACGCTCGCCCATCTCGCCGGCCTTAACCTGCGCCGCGCGGCCGATGGCTGGCACGGCGTGTGGCAGATAGACGACATCACTCACCAGTTCTGGCTGTCCGATGCGGTGCCGAATACGGCGGCTTTCTATGCCGTGACTTTGCCGTTGGATTCATTTCTGGAGCTTCGCATCCACGCCACGCGGCGGCTCTGGCGATCCCTGGCCCGGCGACCACCTGGCCTGCCCATCGGTATCCTGCCCGAGCAACTCCGGGAATGGCACATCCTGTCCCTGCGCGCGCTGGATGCGAACCTGCGAGGCGAGAGCTACCGAACTATCGCGGAAGTCCTGCTCGGTTTCCGCGGCACCAAGGAGGATTTTGAAAGTGACCCGAGCAAGAACAAGGCGCGTCGCCTCGTCGCGCATGGCATCAGGATGATGCGCGGCGGCTATCGGCTCCTGCTGCACTATCCGGTCAAAGTCGGCAAGCGATAGCCCCACGGCATCACGCCTTGTTGGCGGCTGCCTGTTCCAGTATCCGCTTGTAGCCCTCGCGCGAGAGCCATTGCGCACGTTCGAGATGGCTTTGCCAGCACCGATAGCTGCGCAGTTCCTCCGCGACCGGATCGCGGTGGAGCACGATCTTAGCTACTTCCTTCCACTCCGCATCCTCAGCTTTGGCGTCGAGGAGCCGCAGATAGGTCACGAAATGCCGCTCGTCATATGTGGTGATCCCATCGCCCGTCGGCGCCACGTCATCCACATCGGGATCAAGTTCAACGGGAACCCGCATCGTCATTCCCCTTCCTTCAGGAGAGCGCCTGCGGTACGCCCCCGCAGATAAGACTCTCTGACTCCTGGTGATCGGGGAGTTAGTAACCGTGACTAGACGGCCCCATGGCCTTTAGCTCGGAGAGCCTGTTGTATACGCCACAGGCTCCCCGACCATAGGGTCAAGGAGTGTGGTGCCGTCACGGCCGGCACCAACCGCTAGTCAGGGGTTACTACGCCCCCGGAGCAGCGCGTCTGCTCCGTTGGCACATTTAGCCGACCCGCGCGCGATTGTCTCGACCAATTCCGCGCAACGCGCAATCACACGCTGAAATCTCTCGGCTTTTTCGGCCTGATAGTCGCCCTAGCAGGGGTGCCGCCAGCGCATAGGCTTAAATGCGGCACGCTACAGGCCGCCGGTCCTCCGCCACGGTTCGCCACAGCCCGCTGTCGCTTCCGACAGCCGCCTGTCTGACGAATCCGAGGTGATCCCATGGCCATTCGCAACGCGGACCTACCACCGCGACTTCTACGCACCAAGGAGGCCGCGCGCTTTCTCGGTATTTCGCTCCGCACCCTTGAGAAACACCGGACCTATGGCACCGGACCGCTCTATCGCAAGATCGGCGGCCGCGTCCTCTACGCCGTGCGCGATCTCGAAGCCTGGAGCGCAATCGGCACGCGCAAATCCACCCGCGACAAGAGCGCCGGCACGGTCTTTCCCGCGCGCCCGCTGACACCCGCAGAGCGGGATGAACTCTGAATGCTGCGCGACGACGATCATGTCCCGGCGCAGCCAAGCGACGCCAGCGAACGCACGCGCCTTGACCCCTTCGTGGTCGCGACCGGCGACGCCGCGCCGCGCGACCAGCGCGACTTGATGGAACGGCCCTTCTTCTCGCTGGCGAAGCGGCCGCGCACCGCGCCAATCCTCTACCGAGCGGCCGATGTCGAGGTGCAGGTGCTCGCCATGCCCGAGCACGGCATGGCGACGATCTGGGATGCCGATGTCCTGATCTGGGCCGCCTCGCAGATTGTCGCAGCCGAGAACAACGGCTTCCGCACGTCGCGCTTCTTTCGTTTCATGCCCTATCAGCTCCTGCGCGCCGTTGGGCGGGCGACGGGCAACCGCGACTATCTGTTGCTCAAGGCGGCGCTCGCGCGCCTGCAATCCACCGTCATCGCCACCACCATCCGCAACGGCAAGCATTGGCGTCGCCGTCAATTCTCCTGGATCAACGAATGGGAGGAGATGACGACGCGCGGCGGCCGCGTCGAAGGCATGGAATTCGTCCTGCCGGAATGGTTCTACAACAGCGTCATCGACCGCTCGCTGGTGCTCACCATCGACCCGGCCTATTTCCGGCTGACCGGCGGCATCGAGCGCTGGCTATATCGCGTCGCCCGCAAGCACGCCGGTCGCCAGCCCGAGGGCTGGGCGTTCGAGATTTCCCACCTTCACCAAAAATCCGGCAGCGCGGCACGGCCGTCCGACTTCGCGCTCGACTTGCGCCGGATCGCGAACCGCCAGCCGCTACCCGGCTATTGCCTTCAGATCGAATGGGAGGACGGGCGTGAATTGCTGCGCTTTCTCCCTGAAAAACAATTCACAGTGCCTGTGGACAAGCATGTGAATCCTATCGGGACATTAGGCGCACGCAGTATCGGGACATTAGGCGCAAATTTCGCGCGGGACTCTATAGAAGAATCTAACAGAGAATCTAACTCTTCTTCTTTGACGCGCGCGCACGCGATCCGTGGTGCCGGTGCCACCCGGCGAGGTGCGCCATGATCGTCGCGCTCCTCAACCAGAAGGGCGGCGTCGGCAAGACCACGCTGGCGCTCCATCTCGCCGGAGCCTGGGCCGCTCAGGGACGGCGCGTCATCCTGATCGACGCCGACCCGCAAGGCTCCGCGCTCGACTGGTCGCAGACGCGCAGCCATGAGGGCCTGCCGAGGCTGTTCAGTGTCATCGGCCTAGCCCGTGACACCTTGCACCGCGAAGCCCCGGAGCTGGCGCGTGACGCCGATGTCGTCGTCATCGACGGGCCTCCCCGCGTCGCCGGTCTCATGCGCTCGGCGCTGCTCGCCGCCGATCTGGTGCTGATCCCGGTGCAGCCGTCCCCCTTCGACGGCTGGGCCTCGGCCGAGATGCTGGCGCTGCTCAGGGACGCGCGGATCTATCGGCCCGAGTTGGCGGCGCGGTTCATCCTCAACCGTTGCGGCGCACGCACCGTCATCGCTCGCGAGACGGCCGAGACGTTGGCCGAACACGACCCGCCTTTGCTCGCCACGACCATCGGCCAGCGCGTCGTCTTCGCCGACGCCGCGCGGTCCGGCCGGCTTGCCAGCGAGATCGATGGCGACAGCCCCGCCGCACGCGAGATCGCGGCGCTGGCCACCGAGATTGGCCGGCTGCGCATCGGGAGGACCGCGCCATGACCCGTGCGCCCGGAAAGTCTCGCTTCGCCTCGCGTCCGCGCGATCCCGAAAGCTGGATCAAGGCGGCCGACGCGCCGCCGGACAGCAAAGCCGCCGGCGAAGCGTTCACCGCCCGCCTGACCATCGACATCACGCCGGGGCTACGCGGCCGCATCAAGGTCGCGGCCTTCCGGCGCGGCATCACCGTCACCGACATGCTGCGCGGCCTTCTCGCGCGTGAGTTTTCACACTCCGAAGGAGATCCGACATGACCGGCAGTGCTCCCCGCCGCATGCACGGGCGTCCGCTGCTGGACGGACCCGCGCCATTCACCACACTCGTCGAGCTGACCTTCGATAAGCGCAAGGTCGAGCAGTGGATACGGTTCGGCCGCAAGAGCTACGAACAGATCATCGACCGCCGCCGCAGCGTCGTCGGCTTCGCGCCGAACAGCGTCTTCGCCTTCGTCCGCTGGGCGGCTGGCGAGCACGGCACGATCATTTCCCGGCTCGACATCGTGCGCGCTATCGGTCGCGGCGAGCCGTTCCAGACGTTGCCCTTCGTCCGGCCAGGCGGCGACATCCTGTTGCGGCTCGACGGCTGGCCGAAGGTGCAGCGCGCGCTTGCCGTCATCGACGCCGTGGAAGCGCTCGGCCTCAATCCGGTCGACGTATCGCCGGACTACTGGCGGCACGCGCACAACCGCCTGACTGCCAATCTGGAGCCGAGCGACTACACGCCGGAGCGACATGCGGCATGGATCGGGCGTCGGAGAATCGACCCGTGACGCGCCGCCGCTATGTCGCCGTCACGGCGCTGGCCGTTCTCGGCATCGCCACCGCAAGCGCGGTCGAGACGCCGACGAAACTCATCTGGAACGCAACCGCCAGCGCGCCGGTCGGCTTCTACACCGTCGAGCCGGCCGCCCGGATCGAGGTGCCCGATCTTGTCGCCGTCATGCCACCCGGCCCGCTCGCCACCTTTATGGTCGGGCGCGGCTATGTCGGGCGCGGTGTGCCTCTGTTGAAGCGCGTCGTCGGCCTGCCAGGGCAGCGGGTTTGCCGCGCCGGCCGCGCGATCACGGTTGACGGGATCGAGATGGCCGAGGCGCTGGAGCGCGACCGGATCGGCCGCGATCTGCCCGTCTGGCAGGGCTGCCGCACCGTCGCTCCCGGCGAAATTTTCCTCCTGAATTGGGAGGTCCGCGACAGCCTCGACGGCCGCTACTTCGGACCCATCCCCACAGCTTCCGTCATCGGTCGGGCAGTCCCGCTCTGGACCGATGAGGAAGGCGTCGGCCGCTACGAGTGGCGCGCGCCGACGCACTGACTTCGCGCTTCCCCCACCAACAAGGAGACTGACAATGCCTGCCAATATCTTTGAACCTACCGCCAACGGCTACGCCGGCCGCGTCAGGCTGTTCGGAATCGACGAGGCAATCACGCTTGTCGAAACCGAACCGAGCGACGCCGACAATGCGCCGGCCTATCGCATCCACCTCGACGACGAGGACGGCCCCGACATTGGCGGCGCGTGGAAACGTGTCGGCGAACGCGCCGGAGACTACATCGCCCTGGAGATCGACAGCCCACTTTTCCCCGCGCTGTTTCGCCCGGCGCTGTTCCAGGCCGACGACGAGGGGCGCACCTTCCGGCTGGCGTGGAAACGACCGAAGGCGCGCGAGGACCGGAGCTGATCGGTGCGCGTTCCTCCCATCCCTTTGTTCGCGGGAAATCCGTCTCATCCCTTCGTCCCGCTCGACGACCAGACGGCCGGCGCGCGCAGCGAAGGTCAAGGGCGGCCCCCGGCCGGCGCTTCGCGCGCACCCTTTACCGAAGCGAGCACGCTGGCAGGCTGGCGTCGTGGTGGAGACAGGGCGGCATGGCGTTGTGCCTTTCTGTTGCTCGCCGGGGCGCTTTTCGTCTGCATGGGATCGGGCGTCGTGGTCGCGCAATCCGCGTCGGTCGCGCTCCTGATTGCCGCCGATCCCCATGCGGACCACATCGCGGAGGCGTCGCAGCGGTTCGGCATCCCCGAACGCTGGATTCGCGCCGTGCTGCGCGCCGAGAGCGCGGGCGACGTGCGCGCGGTTTCGTCAGCCGGGGCGATGGGATTGATGCAGGTTATGCCCGACACATGGGCCAGCTTGCGCGTCCGCTATCGGCTCGGCCGCGATCCCTACCAACCGCGTGACAACATCCTAGCAGGCACGGCCTACATGCGTGAAATGTGGGATCGCTACGGCAACGTCCCGGCCATGCTCGCCGCTTATAACGCTGGTCCCGGCCGTTATGACGAGCACCGTTCGACCGGCCGCCCGCTGCCCGCCGAAACCCGCGCCTATGTCGCGACGCTTGCGCCGATCCTTGGCGGCGTGGCGGCGTCCGATGCACCAGCTCGCCAGGCTGCACCGCCGCCCGACTGGCGCGAAGCACCGCTCTTTATCGTGCGCCCGAATGACAGCTGGGCCGCCATCATGCCGTTGTCCGAGACGCAATCCGGTGATGCTCGCGCGACCGTTCCGGTGCGCGATCAGACCGCTACGGAGCCGCAAGACGGCAGCATTTTTGTTGCCCGCGCGAGCGTCGGGGATACGCCATGAAGGTGGCGTTCCCGCGTTCGGCGGCGCTCGTTCCGGTGTGCAGGCAGGCAGGTTTGCGCTTAGCGGCATACCGGGCCGAAAGGGCAGAAGGGATCGAAGGAGCGGAGGGCAAGATAAAGGAACATGGCACCACGTCGCCAATGTTCTCGAAATTGTTGTTGTCTGCACACTGGTTAGGGGAGCCGCGAGCGGCACCCTGTTTTTGGATGGCGCGAGCCGTGATCTTGCGCAAAGCCTTGGCTTTGCTTGGTTTATACTGGCACCATGGCCGCCGATCGCGCGATTTCCCGGGGTTTTGGCCGGAGGCGCAGCCATGAACGCCGACGACGAGAACCGCTTCCGGCCCAAGCCCGGTCGCATCCGATCCGACACGCCGAAGGCGGGCAAGGCCAAGAGCTTCCTGACCCAGGCGAAGAAGCTCGCGCGCCAGCACAGCAATACCCATCCCGAATACGCGCCGCGTCTCGGCTCACGCACGGCCGCGAAATCCACCGCCAAGGGTGGCAAGGCCGCGCAAGCGTCCGGCGGTCCTGGCGTCCGGCGAGGCCGTGGCGCGGCCTTCGTTCGCGCCCGCACCTTGTCGGGCGGCTGGCGGCACAGCGCGCCGGGAATACGCCGCGTCGTCGTCAAAACCCGCTACGTCCAGCAGGCTGGGAAGAACGGCAAGGCTGCCGCCCATCTGCGCTACATTCAGCGCGACGGCACCTCGCGCGACGGCGAGCGCGGCCAGCTTTATTCGGCGACCGAGGACCGCGCCGATGGCGACGCCTTCCTCGATCGCGGCAAGGAGGACCGGCACCAGTTCCGGTTCATCGTCTCGCCGGAGGACGGCGCGGACCTGACCGATCTGACCGCGCACACCCGCGATCTCATGCGCCAGATCGAGGCCGACCTTGGTACGAAGCTCGATTGGATCGCGGTCAACCACTACAACACCGGCCATCCCCATGTGCATGTCATCGTGCGCGGCAAGGACGACCTCGGCGAGAACCTTGTCGTCAACGGCGACTATCTCGCCAACGGCATCCGCGAGCGCGCGAGCGAGCTTGCGACGCTCGAGCTCGGCCCAGTGACCGAGATCGAGCAGACCCGCAAACTCTCGGCCGAGATCGATCAGGACCGTTTCACCCGCATCGACCGGGCGATGACCGAGGAAGCCGAAGACCGCTTCCTCGATCTGCGCCGCGAACCCGAGGACCCACGCCGCCAGTTCGACCGGACGCTGCGACTGCGCCGCCTGGGCAAGCTGGAGCAGATGGGCCTCGCCACGGAACACGCGCCCGGCGTCTGGGAGTTGAGCGAACAGATGGAATCGACCCTGCGCGGACTGGGCGAGCGCGGCGACATCATCCGCAACATGCACAAGGCGTTGAAGGCCGATGGCCTGGAGCGCGATCCCATGACCTTCCATATCCATGACGGGTCGCCCCAGACGCCAATCGTGGGCCGCGTCGTGGATAAGTATCTGACTGACGAATTGGGCGAGAACCTGACCGTCGTGGTGGATGGGATCGACGGCCGCACGCATCATTTCGCCGGCATCGACCCGGCCCGCGTCGAAGACGCGCGGATCGGCAGCATCGTTGAGATCGGCCCGGCCGACACCACGCAGCGCCCGTCCGACCGGACCATTGCCGCCATTGTCGAGGATGGCGTCTATCGCCCGAGCCGCCATCTGGAGCATGCGAAGTTCGAGGGGCGCGTTCCGGGCGGCGACTATGAGGGCTTTGTCGATGCCCATGTCCGCCGGCTGGAGGCGCTGCGTCGGGCCGGGATCGTCGAACGGATCGACGCCGACCAGTGGCGTATCCCCGAAGATTTTGAGAGCCGCGCCGCCGCATATGATGCCGGTCGCAATCGGCAGGCCAGCATTCGCGTCATCTCGACATTCAATCTGGAAAGCCAGATCGGGTCCGATGGTGCGACCTGGCTCGACCGGCGGCTGGTTACGCCTGACGCATCGGATCTCGCTCCCGCCGGCTTCGGGCAACAGGTGCGCGAGGCCATGAACCAGCGCCGGGAACATCATATCGAACAGGGCGACGCGACCCGCAGTCGAGACGGCCGCATCTTCTACCGACGCAATCTTCTCGCCACCCTGCGCGAGCGCGAGGTTGCAAGCGTCGGCGCGGAGATCGCCGCGAGCAAGGCGCTGCCGTTCCGTGCCGCCACGGACGGCGAGAGCGTGAGCGGCAAGTTCACCGGCACCGTGCAGCTATCCAGCGGCAAGTTCGCCGTCGTGGAGAAGAGCCACGAGTTCACCCTTATCCCGTGGCGGCCGGTCATCGACCGCCAGCTTGGCCGGGAGGTCATGGGCGTCGTGCAGGGCGGATCAGTGTCCTGGCAGCTCGGGAAAGCTCGGGGCTTGGCACTTTAGGTAGAGACTTGCCCCTCCCTAGCCACTCAAAAAAAGGCTTGAACCTCACGTGACGTGAGGTTGTATCCTGCCCAACGTCCAAAGCGATTGGAGGGCATGCATGCGGAGTCGTCGATGGCGCGTTGGCGAATTGGCAAGCGCCACGGGCACGACCGTCCGCGCCTTGCATCACTATGAGGAAGCCGGACTGCTTGCCGCAGCCGAGCGCACCAGCGGCGATCATCGCCTATACGACGAAGCCGGTGTCGAGCGACTTTACCGAATCCGTGCACTTCGCGGGCTCGGAATGTCGCTTGAAGAAATCAAGAAGGCGATTGAGGACGGCTCCATACTTGCCGATCTCCTGCGAACACACTTGAACCGAGTAGAGTTGGAAGTCGATCGCATTGTACGCCTGCGTGATCGACTTCGCAGCATCACACAGTCGGGGAAGCAAGTTAGCGCTGACGACTTGCTCGCAACATTAGACGCGATGTCTTGCGTAGAGAGGCATGTCCATGCACGCCGACGGAAGAAGAAAGCGAACGATAGCGATGTCGAATCGCAGTGGCGGATTCTAGCAGACCAACTCCGCGCCTGCATGAGCGGCGGTGAGCGTCCGTCGAGTAAGCGAACAATCGCGCTCGCTTCGCAGGCGCGTTCGCTGATGAAGTCTTTCGCGGACGGTGATGCAGAGGTTCTTAGCGCTCTAGCACGGTTACGAATAGCCGACCCTCCTAGAGACCTTGCGGGTTGGACCCCCGATCTCATTCGCTATCTAGATCGCGCCTTGGCGGCCTTGGATAAGCATCTCACCACTAAACTCGAACCGTAGGACTAATGAGGAATGTTGAACGAACAGATTGCTAAGGCTGTAGGCCCGGCGCACATAGACATCGCCTATGAGCAGCGAGGAAACGCAGGCGACCCTGCGGTTCTACTCATCATGGGACTTGCCGGACAGCTTGTGCACTGGCCCACCAGATTTCTAGATGAATTGGTCTCCCGTGGATTTCATGTCATCCGTTTTGACAATCGGGACTCCGGTCATTCGACTCATCTGCACGACGCGCCGAAGCCCGATCTCGCAGCGGCGTTTGCCGGAGACCTTTCCTCTGTCTCCTACACGCTATCCGATATGGCTGCCGATGCTGTCGGACTACTCGATTTTCTTGGCATAGAAGCGGCGCACGTAGTCGGAGCATCCATGGGCGCAGCAATTGCACAGACCATGGCCATCGAGCATCCAGCTCGTGTTCGCACACTTACTTCGATGATGTTCAGCACGGGAGGCAAAGGTGTCGGTCTGATGCATCCTGAAGCACAGGCCCTTTTTACCGACTCGCCGCCAACCACTCGGGAAGAAGCTATCGAACAGGCTATTCGTAGGGCGCCTAAGGTTAGATCGCCAGCTTATCCGACCCCGCCGCAGGAGATTGCAAATATCACAGGGCAGGCATGGGATCGTGACCATGACATACTCGCCACTGCACGCCAATCGGTTGCAACTGTCGCATCCGGGGATCGAACTGAAATGCTGCGTGGCGTAGCTGTCCCGACTCTTGTCATTCACGGAACAAAGGACACGATATGCGACGTGAGTGGAGGCCAAGCTACTGCTGCGGCGATTCCCGGCGCTGAACTCGTGCTCTTTGAGGGTATGGCCCATGATTTTCCCGCCGCGTTAGCGGGTCGCATTGCCGACTGCATTGCCGCCACGGTCCAACGCGGCAAGAAGCGCTAGGCGAGTGTGCCGATGGCCAACCTCAGTGTCTTGAGATGAGGGAGTTCGGAAGAGTTGGTCATCGGCTCTCAGCAACCCCGTCATCTTCGCACAACTGGTCGGGCATCTATGCTCGGCTCACGCATCAACCTGCCATCGCTGATACAGACGCTCGCCGTCGCCGAGCATTTGAATTTTCGCCATGCGGCCCATGCGCTCGGCGTCAGCCTGTCGAGCGTCAGCACCCGCGTAAAGGCGCTGGAGGAAGACCTTGGTGTCCTGTTGTTCGAGCGCCATGCGCGAGGCGTCCGGCTGACGGAAGCCGGTCGCCGCTTCGTCGAGCATGTAGCGGTGGGCGTCGATCAAATCGACCATGCCGTGAAAACGGCTGGCATGGCGGCATCGGGGGAGTGCGGCCGCCTGCGCCTCGGCGTTCATGCCTTCATCCCCGGTAGCTTCCTCGCAGAGTTGATCGAGCGATACCGCACCGAGCATCCAGGCATCGAAGTCGAGATCACGGAAGGCACGGCCCGCGATGCCGTCATGCAGCTTCGCGCCGACCGGCTGGACATCGTGTTCGTAGCCGGCAGGCCCGAACTGCCCGATTGCCATGCCCGGCGAATCTGGACCGAACCGCTTCTGGCCGCGCTGCCGGAGCGGCATCCACTCGCCGGACAGTCCACCGTCACATGGGCCGACCTTGCAGGTGAGACCTTCCTCGTCCGCTATGGCGGCACCGGGCCGCAGGTGCATGACCATATCGTGCTGCGCCTCGCCGGGCGCTGGTCGGCGCCGTCGATCCTTCGTTTCGATGTCGAGCGCGGCACGCTGCTGTCGATGGTCGGACAAGGCTTCGGCATCACCGTCACGGGTGCGGCAACGTCGCTTCTGCAAACATCAGGCGTTGTTTTCTTGTCCATCACGGATGAGCCCGAGCCAGTTGCATTCTCGGCCATCTGGTCGCCGTTCAATCAAGGCGCGGCCCTCCGAAACCTGCTCACCCTTGCCAGCGAAATGGCCCGGCAAGTCCGCACCGGCTGAATTTCTCCGCGATTCGTTTCGACCATCCTTGTAAGACACCAGCGCGGGCGGCTGCCCTGACGCAACCCGTCCTATTTGCCGCCGATAGTATCCGGCAGCCCTCCCGCATCATCTTTCCTGTTGCCTGTCCCGATTTTGCCTACTCTCTGATCGGCTCCGTCTCTTTTGCCGACTGGAGTCCGTATGCGCGGAGGCCGAATCCTATGGGGTCAGATCGCCGTGGTTTTCACCATCGTTGTGGTGACGACGTGGGCGGCGACGCAATGGACCGCCTGGCGGCTCGGCTTTCAATCCCAACTCGGCAATCCATGGTTCGAGTTGGCCGGCTGGCCGATCTACTATCCGCCTGCACTGTTCTGGTGGTGGTATGCTTTCGACGCCTATGCGCCTTCGATCTTTGTCGAGGGCGGCGGCATCGCGGCGTCGGGCGGCCTCACGGCCATAGCCGCCGCCATCCTCATGTCGATCATTCGGGCGCGGGAAGCCCGAAACGTCGCGACCTATGGTTCGGCGCGATGGGCGGAGGACAGGGAAATCCGCACCGCCGGATTGCTCGGCCCCGATGGCATCGTGCTCGGCCGCTACGACTGCGACTACCTGCGCCACGACGGGCCGGAACACGTCCTATGTTTCGCGCCGACGCGCAGCGGCAAGGGTGTCGGCTTGGTCGTTCCCACCTTATTGACATGGCCGGGCTCGGCCATCGTCCACGACATCAAGGGCGAGAACTGGACTCTGACAGCAGGCTTCCGGGCGAAGCACGGCCGCGTCCTGTTGTTCGATCCGACCAACGCCAAATCCTCGGCCTACAACCCGCTGCTGGAGGTGCGGCAGGGTGAATGGGAAGTCCGCGACGTGCAGAATATCGCAGACATATTGGTCGATCCCGAAGGCAGCCTCGACAAACGAAACCACTGGGAAAAGACATCGCATTCGCTGCTTGTCGGCGCGATCCTGCATGTCCTCTACGCGGAGAAGGACAAGACGCTGGCAGGCGTCGCCAACTTCCTGTCCGATCCACGCCGTCCGGTGGAAGCCACCTTACGCGCGATGATGGACACGCCGCATCTCGGAGAAGCCGGCGTCCATCCCGTCATCGCGTCGTCGGCGCGAGAACTGCTGAACAAGTCCGAGAACGAGCGGTCGGGCGTGTTGAGCACGGCCATGTCGTTCCTGGGCTTATATCGCGATCCTGTCGTGGCCCGTGTAACGGCACGCTGCGACTGGCGCATCGCCGATCTGGTCGGCACCCTGGAGCCGGTCACGCTCTACCTCGTTGTGCCGCCCTCCGACATCAACCGCACCAAGCCTCTCATCCGGCTCATCCTCAACCAGATCGGGCGCAGGCTGACCGAGGAATTGCATACGTCCGGCAAGCGTCATCGCCTGCTCTTGATGCTCGACGAGTTTCCGACGCTCGGTCGTCTCGACTTCTTTGAATCCGCGCTGGCCTTCATGGCCGGTTACGGCCTCAAGAGCTTTTTGATCGCGCAGTCGCTCAACCAGATCGAACGCGCTTATGGGCCGAATAACTCGATCCTCGACAACTGCCATGTCCGCGTCGCCTTCGCCACCAACGATGAGCGCACGGCGAAACGGATCAGCGATGCGCTCGGCACCGCGACCGAGCTACGAGATTCCACCAACTACGCTGGGCACCGACTCGCGCCGTGGTTAGGGCATCTCATGGTCTCGCGACAGGAGACTGCCCGGCCGCTCATGACGCCCGGAGAGATCATGCAGCTTCCGCCGACCGAGGAAATCGTCATGGTCGCCGGCACGCCGCCGATCCGGGCAAAGAAGGCGCGCTACTTCGAGGACGCACGGTTTCAGGAACGCCTCCTACCGCCGCCCGATCTGGCATCCGTTCCGTCCGCGCCAAACCCATCATCCGACGACTGGTCGAGCCGCGTAGTGACGGCAGCAAAGGCCACGCACACGACCGCAAACAGTGGGAGCGAGGGCGATCCTGACAATGCCGGCATCCGCCGCGAGCCGGAATTGCCCGAGCATGAGGAAATCGTTGCGCTGCCACACCCGCCCGACCAGGAGTTCGATTTGCTGGACGACGAACCGGACGTTGACGCGGCCAAGGCTCGCGCCATGCGTTCGCGTATGCGGACGGTGGCGCGGCAAGCCTCGCTCGACCCCGGCGACGGCATCGAGCTTTGAAGGACACGCCGATGACCAGCCGAACCCGCATGAACGTCTATTTCGACCCGGACTTGCTCGCCCAGGTCGAGGCGCTGGCGCTGCGCCGGCAAGTGTCCAAGTCCGCCATCGTCGAGGCCGCCGTCGCATCCTTCCTGTCCGGCGACACGTCGGATCGGCTGGAAGCGGCCATGTCGCGCCGCCTCGACAAGCTCGGCCGTCAGATCGACACGCTCGACGAAGATCTCGCCGTGCTCGGCGAGACCGTCTCGCTGTTCATCCGCATCTGGCTTGCCTCCACGCCGCCGCTGCCGGAGAGCGCGCAAGCCTCCGCCCGCGCGAAGGGAGCCGAACGGTTCGAGGGCTTCATGCAGTCGCTCGGCCGGCGTCTGGCGACCGGCGACAGATTCCTCAAAGAGCTGTCGCGCGATGTCGATTCGCTTCAAGATCGTCCATCGCAAGATCAGTGCGAGACGGATCGAGACCATACCTGAATATTCAATCCATCCTATTCGCCGCCGATGGCCGCCGATCACCGCACCCTCTTCGATAGTTGTTGAATAGGCCCGATTTCAGGCTCTTTTAATCGACCCCGTTGCGGGGACCATCTGTTGCGCCCCGTCAGGAAACGGGGCCGATATGACTGCCACTCACCACAAACCGGAAGCGATCCAGCGCGGCGCGCGGATGCTGCGCACCGCGCTCGGCGCGGCCATCGCGCGGTATCTCGAAGACCCGGCCGTGGTCGAGGTCATGCTGAATCCAGACGGCCGGATTTGGGTGGACCGGCTGTCCGAAGGGCTGGCCGATACGGGTGAGATGATGTCCGCCGCTGATGGCGAACGCATCGTGCGCCTGGTCGCCCACCATGTCGGCGCGGAGGTTCATGCCCGCAGCCCTCGCGTCTCGGCCGAGCTGCCCGAGAGCGGCGAGCGGTTCGAGGGGCTATTGCCGCCCGTGGTCATCGGCCCGACCTTCGCCATCCGCAAGCCCGCCGTCGCGGTGTTCACGCTCGACGACTATGTGGCCGCAGGCATCATGACCGCCGACCAGGCCGCGACGCTGCGCGCGGCCGTCGCGTCCCGCGCCAACATCCTCGTGGCGGGCGGGACATCGACCGGCAAGACCACGCTCACCAACGCGCTGCTCGCCGAGGTGGCGAAGGGGTCGGATCGCGTCGTCATCATCGAGGATACGCGCGAGCTGCAATGCCGCGCCGAAAACCTCGTCTCCATGCGGACGAAAGACGGCGTGGCGACGCTATCGGATTTGGTCCGGTCTTCGCTGCGCCTGCGCCCCGACCGCATTCCCATCGGTGAGGTGCGCGGCGCGGAAGCCCTCGACCTTCTGAAAGCGTGGGGCACCGGCCATCCGGGCGGGCTTGGCACCATTCACGCCGGCTCCGGCATCGGCGCGCTCCGCCGCCTTGAACAGCTCATTCAAGAGGCCGTCGTCACGGTCCCGCGCGCCCTGATCGCGGAGACCATCGACCTTGTTGCCGTCCTCTCCGGGCGCGGTTCCGCGCGCCGGCTGGCCGAACTCGCCCGCGTCGAAGGGCTCGGCCCGGACGGCGACTACCGCATCACCCCAGCCACCAACCCCAGCACAGGAGACCCTTCATGATCCACACGCTTTCGCGCGGCTATCGCCTCGTTGCGACCGCCGTAACCACGCTCACCATCAGCACCATGTTCGCACCGGCCGCCCATGCGTCCGGCTCCTCAATGCCGTGGGAAGCACCGCTGCAATCCATCCTCGAATCCATCGAGGGGCCGGTCGCAAAAATCATCGCCGTAATCGTTATCATCGCAACCGGCCTCGCACTGGCCTTCGGCGATACCTCGGGCGGCTTTCGCCGACTCATCCAGATCGTCTTCGGTCTGTCCATCGCCTTCGCGGCATCGAGCTTCTTCCTGTCGTTCTTCTCGTTCGGCGGCGGGGCGCTCGTCTGATGGCGGGCGGTTTCGAACAGC
The DNA here is from genome assembly GCF_003071665.1 of Aminobacter sp. MSH1. Classification (GTDB taxonomy): domain Bacteria; phylum Pseudomonadota; class Alphaproteobacteria; order Rhizobiales; family Rhizobiaceae; genus Aminobacter; species Aminobacter niigataensis. The sequence continues at coordinate 4,408,615 of NZ_CP026265.1, forward strand.
TCGACGCGGTGCCGGGCTTCACTGTCCCGGTCCACCGGGCGCTGACCGAGCATATTCTGCTCGGCGGCGCACCGCGCTCCATCGCCATCATGAACGGGACGCTGGCCGGGGCCGTGGGCCTCGGCCTGCGCCTCTGGCTGGTCGGCCTCGCCATATGGGCGGTCGGTCATTTCGCGTCCGTATGGGCGGCGAAGCGCGATCCCCAATTCGTCGAAGTCGGGCGGCGGCATCTTCGCATCCCCGCGAACCTTTCAGCGTGAGGGCGCGTCCATGATGAACCTCGCCGAATATCGCCGCACCGCCAGTCGCCTTGCCGACTATCTGCCCTGGGCCGCGCTTGTCGGCCCTGGCGTCGTCTTGAACAAGGATGGGAGTTTTCAGAGGACGGCGAAGTTTCGCGGTCCCGATCTGGATTCCGCCGTCGCGGCCGAACTGGTCGCCGTCGCCGGCCGTATCAACAACGCCTTCCGCCGTCTCGGATCGGGCTGGGCGATTTTCGTGGAGGCGCAGCGCAGCGAAGCCGCGACCTATCCCGACAGCACCTTTCCCGATCCGGCATCCGGGCTGCTCGACGCCGAGCGCAAGGCCGCGTTCGAGGAAGCCGGCGCGCATTTCGTGTCGGGCTATTTCTTGACCTTTCTCTACATGCCCCCGGCCGAGGAAGCCGCCCGCGCCGAGACGTGGCTTTACGAGGGCCGCGAGCAATCGGGCGTCGACCCCCATGAAGTCATGCGCGGTTTCATCGACCGCACCGACCGCGTGCTGGCGCTGCTCGACGGCTTCATGCCGGAGTGCGGTTGGTTGAGCGACAGCGCCACGCTGACTTATTTGCACTCAACAGTTTCGACCAACCAGCATCGCGTCCGCGTTCCCGAAACGCCGATCTATCTCGACGCGCTGCTCGCCGACCAGCCGTTGACCGGAGGGCTGGAGCCGCGCTTGGGCGACCAGAATCTCCGCGTCCTGACCGTCATCGGATTTCCGACCGCGACGACGCCCGGCCTGCTCGACGATTTGAACCGGCTGGCCTTCCCGTATCGCTGGAGCACGCGCGCGGTCCTGCTCGACAAGACCGACGCGACCAAGCTGCTGACCCGCATCCGCCGCCAATGGTTCGCCAAGCGCAAGAGCATCGCCGCGATCTTGAAGGAGGTCATGACGAATGAGGCGTCCGTTCTCGTCGATACGGATGCCGCCAACAAGGCAGCCGACGCCGACATGGCCTTGCAGGAGCTGGGGGCCGACGTGGCGGGCATGGCCTACGTCACGGCCACCATCACGGTATGGGACGCCGATCCCCGGATTGCCGACGAGAAATTGCGGATGGCCGAAAAGGTCATCCAGGGCCGCGACTTCACCGCCATGGTGGAGACGGTCAACGCGGTTGACGCATGGCTTGGTTCGCTTCCTGGCCACGCCTACGCGAACGTCCGGCAGCCACCTATCAGCACCTTGAATCTCGCCCACATGATCCCGCTTTCAGCGGTGTGGGCGGGGCCGGAACGGGACGAGCATTTCGGTGCGCCCCCTCTGCTTTATGCAAAGACCGAAGGCTCCACCCCGTTCCGGTTTTCCCTTCATGTCGGCGACGTGGGCCACACCCTCGTCGTCGGTCCCACAGGCGCAGGCAAGAGCGTGTTGCTCGCGCTCATGGCCTTGCAGTTCCGCCGTTACGACCGCAGCCAAGTGTTCGCCTTCGATTTCGGCGGCAGCATCCGTGCCGCGTCGCTCGCCATGGGCGGCGACTGGCACGACCTGGGCGGCGGGTTGACCGAAGGTTCGGACGTTTCCGTATCGCTCCAGCCGCTTGCCCGGATCGACGATACCTATGAACGCGCCTGGGCGACCGACTGGATCGTGGCCATCCTCATGCGCGAAGGCGTCACGATCACCCCGGAGGTGAAGGAACACATCTGGACGGCGCTGACATCGCTTGCCTCCGCGCCGGTCGGAGAACGCACCATCACCGGCCTTGCGGTGCTGTTGCAATCCAACGACCTCAAACAAGCCCTTCGCCCGTATTGCGTCGGCGGTCCTTATGGCCGGCTGCTCGACGCCGAGGCCGAGCACCTGGGCGCGGCCGACGTGCAGGCGTTCGAGATCGAGGGGCTTGTCGGCACCGGGGCTGCGCCCGCCGTGCTGGCTTATCTGTTTCACCGCATCGGCGACAGGCTCGACGGGCGGCCGACGCTTCTCATCATAGATGAAGGCTGGCTTGCGCTCGACGACGAGGGGTTCGCCGGCCAGCTCCGCGAATGGCTCAAAACGCTGCGCAAGAAGAACGCCAGCGTTATCTTCGCCACGCAAAGCCTGTCCGACATCGACAATTCAGCTATCGCGCCGGCCATCATCGAAAGCTGCCCGACGCGGCTGCTCTTGCCGAACGAACGCGCCATCGAGCCGCAGATCACGACCATCTATCGGCGATTTGGCCTGAATGACCGGCAGATAGAAATCCTCGCAAGGGCGACGCCGAAGCGGGATTACTACTGCCAAAGCCGCAGGGGTAATCGCCTCTTCGAACTGGGCCTGTCCGAAGTCGGCCTCTCGCTCTGCGCCGCATCCTCGAAAACCGACCAGACGCTCATTGCGCAGATCGTGGCCGATCACGGCCGCGACGGTTTCCTCGCCGCGTGGCTCGCGGCCCGCGAAGTGGGCTGGGCCGTCGATCTTCTCCCCGGCTTCCCGACGCTCATCCCCCAAACCGAAAAGGAGACCCAATCATGACCATTCGCCCTTTCAGCTCGCGCGCCGTCTTCATGGCCGCGACCATGCTCGCCGCGCCGCTAGTCGTGTCGTCGATGATCGCGACGCCCGCGCACGCCATCATCGTGTTCGACCCGTCGAATTATGCGCAAAACGTGCTGACCGCCGCGCGCTCGCTGGAGCAAATCACCCACCAGATCACCAGCCTCCAGAACGAAGCGCAGATGCTCATCAACCAGGCGCGCAATCTGGCGAGCCTGCCATATTCGGCGCTCCAGCAGATTCAGCAATCGGTTCAGAAGACGCAGCAGCTTTTGAACCAGGCGCAGAACATCGCCTTCAACGTCCAGCAGATCGACCAGGCGTTCCAGCAGCAATACGGCAACGTATCCATGTCGGCGAGCAACCAGCAACTCGTCGCTGACGCCCGCGCCCGCTGGAAAAACACGGTCGGCGGCTTGCAGGACGCCATGCGCGTTCAGGCCGGTGTCGTTGGCAACATCGACAGCAACCGCACGCAAATGTCGGAGCTTGTCGGCCGCAGCCAGTCGGCAACCGGCGCTCTCCAGGCAACGCAAGCGGGCAATCAAATCCTTGCCCTGCAATCGCAGCAGCTTTCCGACCTTGTGGCGCTTCTTGCAGCCAACGGCCGGGCGGGCGCGCTGACCGAAGCCGAACGGACGGCGGCGGCCGAACAGGGCCGCGAGCAACGCCGCCGCTTCCTTACGCCCGGCAGCGGCTACACGCCCGGCAACGCGCAGATGTTCAATAACGGCAATTGAGGGCGCAGCCATGGACGGCAAGATGCTGGCCCGGCTGGGCGCTATCGTATTCGTGGCCATCGCGATCACGGCGACGGCCATCGAAATGACCCGCAAGGAGGACGCGCCGGCATCGCCGCCGCGTCTTCTCCAGCCCGACCGCGACCCGCTGCGCGAAGGGCGGCGCCGGTGCCAGCAGCTTGGGGCAACGGCCGCCAGCGACGCGGAATGCCTGCGCGTATGGGCCGAAACTCGCGACCGCTTTCTCGGCCGCACGCGCGCGCCGGCCGCGCCCGCTTCCAACACCAGCGAAGGGCGGTGACGCATGGGCGGCGCTGGCGTCATCGACAATTTCCTCGGCACCTTCACCCGCTACATCGACTCCGGTTTTGGGTTGCTCGGCGGCGAGGTCGCGTTCATCGCGACCACGCTCATCGTCATCGACGTGACCTTAGCGGCTCTGTTCTGGAGCTGGAGCGCGGACGACGACATTATTGCGCGGCTGGTGAAGAAGACGCTGTTCGTCGGCGTCTTCGCCTATCTCATCGGCAACTGGAACAACCTTGCGAAGATCGTTTTCGACAGCTTTGCCGGCCTGGGCCTGAAAGCATCCGGCACGGGCTTCACCGCGCAGGATTTGATGCGGCCGGGCAAGGTCGCGCAAACCGGCCTCGATGCCGCACGGCCTCTGCTCGATTCCATTTCCGATCTTATGGGCTGGGTTGCGTTCTTCGAGAACTTCATTCAGATCGCGTGCCTGCTGTTCGCCTGGGCGCTCGTCATCCTCGCCTTCTTCATCCTCGCCATCCAGCTTTTCGTGACGCTGATCGAGTTCAAATTGAGCACGCTGGCGGGCTTTGTGCTGATCCCGTTCGGCCTGTTCGGCAAGACCGCCTTCGTGGCCGAGCGCGTGCTTGGCAACGTGATTTCCAGCGGCATCAAGGTTCTGGTGCTCGCCGTCATTGTCGGCATCGGCTCGACGCTGTTCTCGCAATTCACGGCTGGTTTCGGCGGCCAGACGCCGAGCATCGACGACGCCATGGCCGTCGTGCTCGCTGCATTGTCGCTCGTCGGCCTGGGCATCTTCGGCCCCGGCATTGCTTCCGGCCTTGTCAGCGGAGGTCCGCAGCTTGGCGCGGGCGCAGCAGTCGGCACCGGACTTGCTGTTGGCGGCGCAGCACTTGCCACAGGCGGCGCGGCCGGACTTGCCGCGAAGGCAGGCGCAGCCGCCGTGCGCGGCGGCGCAACCGCAGCCGGCGCAGCATCCGCAGCCTATAGCCTTGGTTCGTTCGGTCAGTCCGGCGCGGCAGGCGTCGCATCCGGCCTGGGCGGCGTCGCACGTGCCGCAGGCAGCGCGGCCACGTCACCGCTTCGCCGGGCGGCAGCAAGCGTCAAATCCAGTTTCTCCGAAGGCGTGAAGGCCGGATTCGGCGCGACGGGCGGCACGCCGCCCGCAGGATCAGCCGGCAGCACGTCGGCATCCGCGCCGGCCGCTGGCGCATCGCCTGGCTGGGCGCAGCGGATGCGACAGGGCGGCCAGACAGCCCATGCCGTTCAGACCGCCGCGCACGCCGTCCGCTCCGGCGACAGCCACGCCTCCGGTTCTTCCGTCAACCTCTCTGAAAGCGACCGCACATGAGCATCTTCAAGCGACCCGCCGTGCATTACGGCAAGACCCCGCAATCCGAAACGCCTTATCAGAAGGCCGCGCAGGTTTGGGACGAGCGTATCGGCTCGGCCCGCGTCCAGGCGCGTAACTGGCGCTATATGGCGTTCGGCTCTCTCATCCTTTCGGCTGGCCTCGCGTCCGCGCTTGTCTGGCAGACCGCGCGGGGAACCGTCGTGCCTTGGGTTGTGCAGGTTGACCGGCTCGGCCAGGCGCAGGCCATCGCGCCGGCAACGGCCGACTATCGCCCGACCGACCCGCAAGTGGCGTGGCACCTTGCCCGCTTTATCGAGCAGGTCAGAAGCATTCCGTCCGACCCCATCATTGTCCGTCAGAACTGGCTTCGCGCCTATGAGTGGACGACGGATCGCGGCGCGGCGGCGCTCAATGACTACGCGAGGGCAAACGACCCGTTCACGAAAGTCGGCAAACAACAGATTTCCGTCGAGGTGTCGAGCGTCATTCGCGCCTCGCCCGACAGCTTCCGCATCGCCTGGACCGAACAGCACTATGAAGACGGCAAGCTCGCCTCGACAGAGCGATGGACCGCGATCCTGACCATCGTACTCCAGCCGCCTCGCGACGTCGACCGGCTCAAGAGCAATCCGCTCGGAATCTACGTCAACGCAATTTCGTGGTCGCGGGAAATGAGCCAATGAGCAAGGCTTTCCATAAACCCGCGCTTGCCGCCGTCATGCTGTCCGCGACCGCACTGGCCGGTTGCGCGACCTACAAGCCGCCGCAGATCAGCTATGACGCCAACGTGCCGCCGCTGCCGGCTATCCCCGCGGCCGTTACCGACGACCGGCCGCGGCCGATCCATATTCCGCCCGCCTGGACCGTTGCGCGCGGTGGCCAGACCGCCAGCACCGCGACAGGCCGCGTCGAGAACGCCAATGCCGCCGCCCGCGTGCAGCCGCGCCGTGAAGGCTATTACAACGCCATCCAGATTTATCCGTGGAGCGAAGGCGCGCTCTATCAGGTCTATGCCGCGCCCGGCCAGATCACCGACATTGCGCTTGAGCCGGGCGAGAGTCTGACCGGCGCGGGGCCGATTGCGGCCGGCGACACGGCCCGCTGGATTATCGGCGACACGGAATCCGGTTCTGGTGTCACGCGCCGCGTCCATATCCTCGTGAAGCCGAGCCGGCCGGACATTACGACCAATCTTGTCGTGACGACCGACCGACGCACCTACTTGCTCGAGCTGCGATCCGGCGAGAAGCCTTATATGCCTTCCGTCGCCTGGGCCTATCCGCAGCCACCGGCCAGCCAGCGCCAGGCCGTGCCCACCACGCCGATCATTCCGGCCGTCGCAACGCGCGACTACCGCTATGGCCTGACCGGCGACAATCCGCCGTGGAAGCCCGTCGCGGTCTATGACGACGGCCGCAGGGTCTATGTCGAGTTTCCGCGCGGCATCGTGCAGGGCGAAATGCCGCCGATCTTCGTGCTTGGCGCGGACGGCGAGGCGCAGATCGCCAACAGCCGCATCCATCAAAACGTCCTGATCGTGGACCGTCTGTTCGGCGCGGCCGAGCTGCGCCTTGGCGGCGGCAAGCAGCAACAGACCGTCAGGATTGTCCGCACGGACGGGAGGCCATCGTAATGACCGACACTGAAACCAATGCCGCACCGATGCGGCTTCGCGCGGAAGCCCCGCGCGTCACGCGCCTGTCCCGCAAGATGCTCGCTGGCGTCGGCGCGGTCGCGTTTCTCGGCATCGGTGGGACGCTGATCTACGCGCTCCAGACCCGCGATGCGGGACCGGGCGGCAAAGAACTCTATTCGACCGAGAACCGGCCCACGGCGGACGGCCTCGCCGGTCTGCCGCGCGACTATACCGGGCCAATACTCGGCCCCGCGTTGCCCGGCGACCTCGGCCGACCGATCCTCGACGCGCAGAACAGGGGACAGCCGGTTGCGCCGCCCGTCATGACGACGCCAGCCGTCGATCCCGAGGAGCAGCGCCGTCTCGCCGAGGAAGAAGCCGCGCGCGTAAGCCGTGTCTTCTTCCAGACCGCACCAGGCACGGGGACCCCTGCTAGCGCCGCTCCACCCGGCATGGCCGACCTGGGTCTCTCCGGGCAGACCGGCGCGACCGGCACGCAGAACCGGCACGCGACCTTCCTCAATGGCCCCGTCGATCGGCGCACTGTCGCGCCCGATCGCGTCGTGCCGCCGGCATCGCCCTATATCCTTCAGGCTGGGGCCGTCATACCGGCCGCGCTTATCACCGGCATCCGCTCGGACCTGCCGGGGCAGATCACGGCCCAGGTCACGGAGAATGTCTACGACAGTCCGACCGGCAGCCTTCTCCTTATCCCGCAGGGCACGCGCATCATCGGCCAATACGATGACGGCGTGACCTTCGGCCAGCGCAGGGTGCTGCTGGTCTGGAATCGCCTGATCCTGCCGGGCGGCCGCTCCATCGTTCTCGAGCGCCAGCCTGGCGCGGATGCGTCCGGCTATGCCGGGCTTGAGGATGGCGTCGATTATCACTGGTGGGATCTGATGAAAGCGGCTGGGCTTTCGACCTTGCTTTCCGTCGGCACGGAGCTGGCGACCGACGACGAGGACCGCCTGATCCGGGCCATTCGCGACGGCGCGCAGGACACCATCAATCAGGCCGGTCAGCAGATCATCCAGCGCCAGTTGCAGGTCGCACCGACGTTGACCATCCGGCCGGGTTTCCCAGTCAGGGTCATTGTGACACGCGACCTGATATTCGAGAATACAGGAGGTTGATGATGACGAAACTGAAGCTGGGGCCATTGCCCGACGACAAGCCCGTGAAGATCACGGTGGAGTTGCCTGCCGAACTCCATCGCAGCCTTGCCGACTATGCCGAGGTGCTGGCCCGCGAGACCGGTCAACCTGTGACCGATCCCGTGAAGCTGATTGTGCCGATGCTGGAGCGGTTCATCGCCACGGATCGCGGTTTCGCCAAGGCGCGGCGGACCGCTTCAGCCTAGATCGTGGCTTGCTTGCGCGCGATGTCCAGAAGCCCTCGAAGCGCCTTGCCGTTATTGTGTGGCGACCATACGGCCCCGAATGTGATCGGCTCCGGTTCGTCCATAATGGGGATGAAGGTGATACCAGACATGGTGATCCGGCTGGTAGCCTCACTGGCCAGCGTAACCCCATAATCGGCGGCAATCATCGACAAGAGCATGCAGCGATCCACGTCGCATCGCTGCACCTTCGGATGAAGGCCCCGTTCGGCGAACCTGCGCGCGATGTGGTCATGCTCCTGCGGTCCGGTCCCATCATAGCGAACCAGGAAGAGATCATCGCACAGATCGCGCCAGAACAGGCCTTTCGCATCCGCGCGAGGGTCGTTGTCCGACATGGCGACGAACAGGGATTCTGTCCAAAGCGGCCGCGAGTGGCAATCGGGGACTTCGGTTATCGCCGCCACAAAGGCCACGTCGAGCCGTCCGTCGCGCACCAGAAAGATCGCGTCTCGGGCTCGACCGTCGAACAGTTCCAACTCCACGCCTGGCCACTGTTTCCGGTAGCGGTGCAGCAACTCCGCCAGAAAGCCGGTAGCGATTGTCGTGGGCACGCCCATGCGGATGCGTCCGCACGCTCCGCCGCCGATCATGCCGGCGGTCTTTACCGCATAGTCGAGCTGCTCGATTCCATCGGCGACATGCACGAGAAAGAAGCGTCCAGCCTCAGTGAGCCGCACCCCTCGATGTCCTCGCTCAAACAACCGCACGCCCAGCGTTTCCTCCAATGCGCGAATACGCTCGCTGACCGAGGATTGGCTGACGCCAAGAGCGACGGCGGCATGGCGAAAGTTCAGGTGCTCCCCAACGGCTACGGCATGAATCAATGCCGCAAGAGGAATCCGCGTGCCGAGCACCTGATGCTGTCGGGTATGTTTGTCATCGATCTTCGACAGTTTTCTGCATGGCCGCCGCCTCATTCCGGCGCTCCATGGTCGAGCGCCGGTCTTGGCAGAAGATTGGTGACGATGTCATCCATCTCTCGTTGTGAGGCCACATCGAGATGAACGAACTCGGCGCTTCCTCCCTGGGCGACGCCTAGCCCGATACCGCTGGCAGCGCCAGTAAAGCGTACAATATAACCGGAAAAATCATAAGTGACGTTCATTGCCGATTTCCCTTTATCGTAAAAAGCGAAGGACAAAACCTCGCTTACGGTCAGTAGGCGATCTCGCCATTGACTAGGCCTCCAGACGCCCCGGACAGTTCCCGCTGGAAGATCTTTCGCGCTTCGGGGCTAACCACCGACATCGGCGCCGCAACGACCGTCCTCGCTGCGGACCCGGCCAGATTGACGGTGCCGATTGCCGCCATCCCGACGTGGTCGGCCAATGTCACCTGGCCGCCCTCGAGGGATTGCCCAGCCAGACGTTTCCCAAGGAGCCCAATAATTTCCGGACTATCGGCAAAGGCGTTGTGACCGAGGGCGTCCTTGGAACGCACGGTGCTGGTATCGATCACTGTGATCCCAAGGCTTTTCAGCACGTCGGTATAAGCGGTGGTATCGATACCGCCGACACGGTTGACGCCACCAGAGATCCATCTCGAAACCTCCAGGGCACGATCGCGCGTCGAGGCAAAAATGGTGAACTGCGGCCGCTTCGGTCCCATCTCTATGAGCTGACGGCGGAAGACGTCGACATCGATATCGGGCGACGCCAGCACGACGTTGCGGACCTTCGCCGGGATCGTCTTTTCGCGCATCGCGATCCCACGCAGAGCCTCCGCTGTCAGCCATGTCCCCATGGAATGGGCAAGGATCGTGATATCGCCGACGTCAGGGCTGCGGGCAGCCTGGATGATCAAATCCTCCAGGGCACGGCGTGAATAGTTCGTGCTTTCCTTGTCGTAGAGATAGCCGAGAACGCTGGCACGGGAGGGCCAGGTGAACAGGATCGGCGCGGCATCGGTTCCCGCGTCGTGGGTGATCTGGGCAAAACGAAAGACAGCATCGGCATAGGTGTTGTTGAACCCATGCACGAAGATGATCACCTGTCGCTTTGCATTACGGTTCTTGCGAAACCAGTTGAGCGCCTGCTGCTCTGAGCTGACCTTCTCGTCCTTGAGCACGGCGAACTCTTTCTCAGGGTTCGGGGGCACGCGCTTCGGCCACTGGACCTCCCCGACCTTTCTATTCTCATCCGGCGGGATGGAAACGGTAAGGTTGTTCAGCGAGATCGCCGTTCCGCGCTCGCCGGAATAAAGCTCGCCGGGATCAGCAGCGGGTTTTCGGGTGGTTGCGACCAGCATGTCGACGCGGCTTATATCGTTGGTCGTCACCGCCACGGGCTGAAGGACATTCTCCGGCCGGCCGGCGCAGCCGCCGAGCAGGGAAATAAGTAGCGGAAACACCAAGATGCGCCTTTCCCATGCGCGCGAACTGAGCGGGCAGGCTTTGGGTGCCGCAACGACATCCCGCGACGAGGGCCGCTGCCGCGGGGTCGTAAAATCAATTGTTTTCGACATCGCGGGGAATCCTGAACCAGGTCACGTAGAGAGCGGGAAGGAAGAGCAGGGTCAGGACAGTTCCGACGACGATGCCGCCCATCATGGCGTAAGCCATAGGCCCCCAAAACACTTCATGAGAAATAGGGATCAATGCCAGGGTTGCCGCTGCTGCCGTCAACATGATCGGCCGCATCCGGTGCTCGGTCGCCTCGATGACCGCCTTCCAGGTAGGAACTCCCGTCTTCCGCAGGTCTTCGATCTGGACGATCAGAATGACCGAGTTGCGGATAAGGATGCCGATCAGAGCAAGAACACCAAGGATCGCGACAAAGCCGAGCGGCGCGCGGCTAAGCAGCAAAGCTCCGACGACGCCGATTAGGGCCAGCGGAGCAACCGAAAACACCAGGAACAGCCGGTGGAAACTCTGGAGCTGGATCATCAGCAGCGTGGTCATGACGAAGATCATCACCGGGACCACCATGATGATCGGCGCTTGCGACTTGGCGCTTTCCTCCACCGTTCCGCCGACCGCGACGTCGTATCCCGGCGGCAACGAGGCCTTCAGCTCGTCGATCTTTGCTTCGAGTTGGTTGACGACCGTTGCAGGCTGGGTGCTGTCGTTTATACCGGCCTTGATCGTAATCGTGGGAATGCGGTCGCGCCGCCAGATCGTCGGCTGCTCGAGCTCGTAATCGAATCTCGCAACAGAAGAGAGTGGGATGGATTTACCGCTGGCGCTCGGCAACTGAAGGTCGAGCAGGTTGTCGATGGAGGCGCGTTCCTTTGCTTGTGCCCGCCCGACAACGTTGATCAGGTAGACCGCATCGCGCACCTGGGTCACGGTCCCACCCTGGACAACGCCATTGAGAGCGGTTGCGATGTCCTCCGACGAAACGCCAAGTTGCCGCGCCTTATCCTGAAGCACGTCGATTTTGACGACACGCGCCGGCTCGTTCCAGTCGAATACGAGGCCGGTCAGCGACGGATGCAACATGACGATACCGGCTGTTTTCTGCGCGAGTTCGCGGACCTTTTGGATGTCCGGCCCGGAGATGCGGTATTGAATCGGCCTTCCGACCGGTGGACCGATATCCAGCGTTTTTACGAAGGCATCGGTGCCTGGGAAGGTCTTGTGTAAATAAGCCTGCAGGTCGGCCTTGAGCTGGTCGCGAACGTCGAGGCTCTTCGACACGATGACGATTTGGCCGAAGGTCGGGTCGTCGGACTGCACGTCGAAGGAGAGAATGAAGCGCGGTGCACCGCGACCGATATAGCTCGACCAGTGATCGATGTCGGGATTTCCGATGAGCTTTTCGCGTTCGAACTGCGCGATCTGCCGGTTGGTCTCGGCAATCGAGCTGTTTTGCGGCAGGTTCCAGTCGACGATCAGTTCCGGACGATCGGAGGCAGGAAAGAATTGCTGTTGCACCAGGGACATGCCAGCGACCGAAAGGCCGAAGGCGGCAACCGTCGCGATGATGGTGATCCAGCGGAAACGTAGGCAAAGCTGGAGCAGCCAGGAGAAGAGCGCGCCGAAGCGGCTCTTATGATCCTCGTGCTTCTTCATCGTCTTTGGCAGGATCGTCACGCCGAGGAGCGGCGTGAACAGGACGGCAACGATCCAGGACACGGTGAGGGAAACCGCAAGCACGACGAAGAGTGTGAAGGTGAACTCGCCGGCATTGCTGTTGTTGAATCCGATCGGCAGAAAGCCCGCTACGGTGACGAGCGTTCCGGTCAGCATGGGGAAGGCGGTCGACGTGTAGACGAAGGTCGCGGCGTTTCGCAGATTGTCGCCGGCCTCCAGGCGGGCAACCATCATCTCGACGGCGATCATGGCGTCGTCGACCAGAAGGCCGAGCGCGATGATGAGCGCACCGAGCGAGATGCGCTGGAGAGAGATGCCGCAATACTGCATCACCATGAAGGTGATGGCCAGCACGAGCGGTATGGAGATCGCAACCACGAGCCCCGCTCGCAGACCAAGACTGATGAAGCTGATGGCGAGCACGATAGCCACGGCTTCGAAGAGGGCCTTCGTAAAACCCGAGACGGCCTGGTCGACTACCGCTGGCTGGTCGGACACGTGGCCAACCGAGACTCCTATGGGTAAGTCTTGAACGACATGAGACATCATGTCGTCCAACGCCTCGCCGAACTCGAGCAGATTGCCCCCCGCCTTCATACCGATCGCCAGCCCGATCGCCGGCTTGCCATTGAAGCGAAACAGCGACGATGGGGGGTCGACATAACCGCGCGTTATCGTTGCGACGTCGGTCAGCGGAAAGAAGCGATCGTTGATCCGCAGATTGATCGCACGGAGGTTTTCTTCAGAGAAGAAACGGCCGCCAACCCGCAACGCAATCCGTTCCGGACCGGCCTGGATGACACCCGACTGCGTGACAGCGTTCTGTTCGCTCAGTGTCTCGACGATGTCGGATTGATTGATGCCGAGTCCGGCGATTTTGCGGGTGGAGAATTCGAGATAGATTACCTCGTCCTGGGCGCCAATGATATCGACCTTGCCGACATTCGGCACTGTAAGGACCTTGGTGCGGGCATCCTCGACGAGATCGCGCAACTGCCTCTGATTCAAGCCGTCGGCGGTGAAGGCAAAGATGTTTCCGTAAACATCGCCGAATTGATCGTTGAAAAACGGTCCGACGATGCCTGACGGAAACTGCTGCTGGATATCGCCGATCATGTTGCGGACGCGTTGCCATGTCGCCGGGACATTGCGTGCCTGGGTGGTCGTCAGAAGATCAACGAAGATCGTGGTCTTGCCGGCGGTCGTGAGGCTCCGCGTCCGATCGAGGCTGTCGAGCTCCTGGAGCTTTTTCTCGATACGATCGGTGACCTGCTGGGTGACCTCTTCGGCCGAGGCCCCAGGCCACTGTGCCTGGATCACCATCGTCTTGATGGTAAAGGACGGATCCTCCTCGCGTCCGAGGTTGAGATAGGCGTACATGCCGGCGACCGCGAAAGCGATCATGAAATACCAGACGAAGGAACGATGTTCGAGCGCCCACTCCGAAAGATTGAAATTCTTCATTGGCGCAACTCCTGTCCAAGCCTGATCTTTTGTCCCTCCTGAAGTTCACTGACACCCGCGACCACAACACTTTCGTTTGTGTTCAGACCCGAAGAGACCCGCACCAGCGGGTCTTCCGGCCCGGGTTGATTTAGGAGAATGGCGCGGGCCGACACCGTCAGGGCATGCGGATCGATAACCCAGACGGCGGGGACGCCGTCCTTCTCGACGATAGCCGAGCGGGGCAGCACGACGTCGTGAGCCTGCCGGCCGTCTGTGAATGTGGCGGTTACGACCGCACCGAAGCGGAAGACGTCAGGCGCCGTGTCCAGGGCGATCTTCACCCTGTAGGTTCGGGTGTCCGTATCGGCCTGCGGAGCGATTTCGCGTACTCGTCCAGACGTCCGCAAGCGGTCGTCGAGTTGCAGCGCAATGTCGACACGAGTAGACGAACCGATAGACGAAACCTGCGCCTCAGGAACGTCGATGACGACATCGCGCTGGTCGAGGCGTGCAAGTTTCAGGACGGACTGTCCGGCTGTTACGGTCTGACCCACCTCAACGGAGGTCGAGGTGATCACGCCGTCGAACTCGGCCTCTATCCGAGCATAGCCAAGCTGCTCGTTGGTCTTGGCCAGATTGGCTTGCGCTTTCGTGACATTCGCCTCTGCCGATTTGAGGCCCTGCTCGGCAAGTTCGAGATCGGCCGCGCTGGCCGTGTTGGTTGCGGCGAGCATGCGCTTGCGTCGCTCGTTGATCGCGGCATTCTCCAGTTGGGCATTTGCATTTCTGAGATCAGCCTGGGCGCTAAGCACGGCGAGTTTCAGCGTGAGCGGGTCGATCTCCGCGAGAATGTCGCCCTTCCTGACGACGTCGCCTATCTCAACCTGCCGCGCGATGACACGGCCAAGAGCCCGGAAGGCGAGTTCAGTCTCGACGCGCGGCTGAACGACACCGGCAAAATCCAGGGCCTCGGAACGATCGGCGGCGACGTTCATCCAGATTACGGGTCGTGGCGGTGCGTTTTCCGCAGCAGCGGAATGATAGGGTAGGAAGGAGGCGCAGACCGTTACAATGACGAGCAGCATGGCCGAGGAGGGGTGCTTCATGTCAGTTGCCCTCCCAACTCACGACCTGCTCGGGTCGCAGAAACTTGCCGCCTTCCGTAACGACCAGTTCCTGTGCGGAGATCCCCTTTGCAGCGGTGAACTCGCCTGCCCGGTAACTTGCGACAGTGATGAGGCGAAGCGCGACGGTTCGCGTTGCTGCATCCACGATCCAAACTGCGGGCTTCCCGCCGTCCGACGTCATCGCGCTCCATGGCAGTGTGATTGCAGTGTCTGGAGGCGTGTGAAAAGCGCCGATCACGGACGTTCCAAGGGACCATTGGACATTATCGGGAAGCGCCAGTTTCACGCGAATCGTTCCGGTCGTCGTATCGATGACCGGCGCGACCTCTCTCACCTTTGCAGGGATACCACCGCCAGGATTCGAGACCGGCACCACGGTCGCCTTGTCGCCCGGTGACCCCGCCAGGAAAAATGCCTCGAAGACATCGAAGACCGCATCACGGGGACCGTCATGGGCGAGCGTTAAGGCAGGTTGTGCGGCTGATACGACCTGCCCGACCTCGACGCTGCGCGCAGTGATGATGCCGTCGGCATTGGCTTTGAGTTCGGTGTAAGAGAGTGCATCGCGAGCGATCGCCAGGGACGCTTTGGCGGATTCGAGCGACCCCTCTGCCGTTGCCAGCTCCTCCTTCGCCTGGTCGTAGGTCGACTGGGCGATTGCGCGTGTCTCCACCAATGTCTGAGAGCGCCGAAACGCGAGGTTCTTTTGATTGAGTGTCGCTTGCGCCGCCAGAAGACCAGCCTCAGCCGACTCCACGTCCGCGCGCTGCTCGGTGTCGTCGATCCGCGCAAGAACATCTCCGGCGTGCACATGTGAACCGATATCCACCCGCCGCTCTATGACCTTGCCGGCGGAGCGGAACGCGAGGTCGGTCTGTATGCGTGCTCGTATCTCGCCTGTGACGCCCGTGCTGCGCTGATGCTCGATCATTGCTGCGTGAATCACGCGTACCGATTGCGGTGGTGCGGCTGTTGTCTTGGCATTGTCGTCGCATGCGGCAAGCAACAGGCCGAGCAGACTGAGACCAATCATGCGGAACGGAATGGTGGAAAGGCGAACGTGATGCTTATACCTGCCGGCACTATGTCGCTCTTGCTTCTTCAAATAATTTCCGGTCAGAGTATGATCTCCTGCGATCGGTTGCGCGGCTGGGCGCCTACAGATTTCTGGCCCTCCGCGTTTCTCATGTCTTGACGACAGGACGCTTTCAGCCGCTGTGAGTGAAGCGGCTGGCGCAATGGACGTCCTCAGCTATCTGGCTTCGCGGGCCAACTCTTTGTCCAGTTGGTCCGCCGCCGAGCGCACCCCGGCCTTTGCCGCGTCGAGCCCCCCGAAATTGGCGGTGATGTCGAGCGCGTTGGCGCTCCTGCTCGCAACGTGGGCGTAGAGCAGGGTGCCGGTCTGGGCATCCTCAATCTCGACGGCATAGGACACCCAGCCGGAGAATGTGCCGCGACCGCCAGTGGCCTGGGCGCCCGCATTGACGACGAGGCCGACCGGCAGAACATGCGAAACGGTGGACAGCACCGGTGTGCTTGCTTCTGCACCGGTCAGTGTCAGCTTGGCGCGCAACGTACCCGGTCCGGGCTGTGCAACGAGTTGAAGGCGCCGGCCGAGGACCTTGGAAAATTCCTGATGCATGTAGCTGGCGAGTGCCTGTTGGTCGGTGGCCGACATCTTGCCGAATTGTGCGTCCGGCCCGGCGTAGATCGCTGTGGGTGGGATAATGACACTTCTATAGGCTGCGAAATTCGCATCCGGCCGACGGTAGGCATAAGGCCTCGTCTTGTCCGAGGTCGGGCGCAGAAACGCCGACGAAGACAGCGCTACAGACGGTGGCGGCGTTGTCGCACAGGCGGCGAGGGCGAGTGCCATCGCGCAAGTCGCCAGGCCACGCACCCAAATATTGGAAGGCCGCCTCCGAGGTGCCTGGGACGGACCGGAAATCGGAGTTGGACTATTTGCGCGATTATCCAAAGTTCACCTCATGTGCATGGCCCGCTGTCACGGTGTTTTCTTCACCGGCAGAATGGTCCTCAGCTTTTGAACGAAAATCCCGAGGCGGTGATCCGCCTCGGCCTGGCCTGCGTCATGGCTAACGATCCGGATATGAACGGGGACGGCGTGTGCTCATCTCCGGCTTGCGGTACGTCTTAACGCTCCACGACGCCCCTACGGAATTCGAGGCCGCCACCAGGCCGCCGCAAGATCGCGCCACCGGCGCAACGGTCTGGGCCGCATGCTCCTCGTGCTGCGGCGCCGCCGCCGTAAGGGCCGCGAACAACGGCAGAACCGCCGCATGCAGCTCCAACGCAGCCACCTCGCGCAACACCGCCGTAACCCGGGCCGCTGCGATAATAGGTGTTCCATTGTCCGTACCACGGCTGGCCGCCATAGTGGTTATTCCAGTAAGCCTGGTTGAAGGCGACAACGGTCAATCCGATCATCGGAATGAGCGCCGGCGAAAGAGCTACTGTTTGGCCCTGATAGTAGATGCTGACATAGTTGGAAGAGACCCAGCCGCGTGCCCCTCCCCATGAGACGTCGCACCAGGAGGCCGCGTCGAGACATCCATAGATGGTCAGAGCTGCACTGGGCGGCATTGTCATGACGATCGGATACCATGTCCCCGGTCCGGCCCTTAGGTTGACGCTGGAAACTGTCGCGCCTCGCGTTGCCGCCAACGCGGGGCCGGACATCACGGCCACCAACACTGCCGCAAATGCGCCAAGCACATAGCGGCGCGTGGGCCACATTTTTCTGTTCATGCCTTTCTCCTTTTGAAGTGATCAATCCCGTGCGTTGGGCATTCGGCCACACCGGTGAAATTTGTCCGGGCGTTTACAGGATCGAATACGCTCCAACGATTTTCCTCCGGGCTGTCATCGGGATCGGCAGAGCGATAATTGCTGATGCATCTCTCCCTCGAAGCCATCATGTCGGCGACGCACAGCTCGTATCCGTCCTCGTCGGCATACAGAGTGACGCAAACGGTATTCGGCATTCCGTTTTCCATCGGGAAGCAGAGCGCCTCGGTGGATTCGTTCGCCCATGGGATAGTGACGGTCCGCTCGCGGGCAGCCGCGCTAACAGAGACGGAAATGCCGGCAAGCAGCATCAACGCAAAGAAGGTAAAACCGCTCCTCTTATCCATTGTCCCTCGCTTGTAATCCTGAATAGAGGGTCGATGTCCGAGGCAGTTTCTTTCTTGCCACGGTGCGAAAGACAATTATCAGCAATCGCCATCCGGCCTGTTGCCAAGGGTTCGAGGCAACGGGGCATTCTGAAAGATTGACCTATTCCATAACTGGTTGGCGCTGAGGCAAAGGGTCCTTGGCCGCGCCAGCGCTGCGGTGGGTTTCGGTCGGTATTTTTCAATCATCAGCAGCTTCCCCGAATGGATGAATTGCTACTGATACGAAGTGCGCCGCCCGATGCGACATTCCGGCTGGATTTTTTTTCGGGGCTGCCATTCAGATCTGAGATCTCATAGTGAGCAGCAGCCGTGGAAGGACATGCAAAAGAGCTGGTCCAGTTGGCGCAGATGATCGTCCGGCCGTTTCTGGAAGAGCGTGTTGGCGAGGTCTCTCAGGATGGATCAGGTATGCAGCCGCTGCCGACCCGGCTGATGGCAGGGCTGGCAAGCATACATTCAACTTGTCGGATGATGGGGTTTGCGTCCGCTACCACGACAGTCCGTCAGACCGTCTAAAAACTCTTGATGCGGATGATTGATGATCTGGCGGCAATACCACGCGTCACTTGATCAAGACTCACCTCAAGGATTTTAGGACGGTTCAGAGCTTGGGCAGTTGCTGTGGCGTTTCTCCGAAAACTCTGTCGTAGAGGGGGAGTACCGTCGATCTTCTCAACGGAAATGGCACGAAGTGTCCACAGTCGAACAAGGCCACGTTAACAGGGGCGTTCCGCTTCACGATCTCTGCGAATCTAATCGCTTGGTCCACAGGCGCACGGTCATCGTGCCGCCCATGCAGAATGCGGGTTTCCGTTCGAATTTTGTCAGCGTGGAGAAATGCTGAACGAGCTGAAAATGCTTCTGGCGTAGTGCCTGCCTCGGCCTCGATATTTGCGCGGATACCCGGAATAGTTTTTCCATAAGCCGATTCCAGATCATAGATGCCCGCTACGAGGATAACTCCACCGAGTGTTGGTTCCTGAGAGGCGACCATCGCCCCCGCTATCGCGCCACGGCTGACCCCATAGAGTATGGTTGCCGAGCGCCCGACATCATGTTCCTGTTCAAAATGATCGAGTACCATCCGGATTGCGAATTGTGTCTTGGGGCCGCAGAAGTCCGGAGGCCCGCTGGAACCTCCATAGCCGGGTTGTGACACAGAGGCCGCGATGATCGAACGCCAGGTTGCCAGACGTGCCAACGTTCCATCTTCGGCCATGCCGCGGCCACCTATGCGAGGGCTATCCTGATGGCCGTGGACAAAGAGAATAGCACCTCGCAATGAACTGTCAGAAGCGGGCCGAGCAACAAACAGTTCGAGAGTTTTCTGCTCTCCCAATTCCAACAAAACGGGCTGTTGATCAGCAGTCATATTATTCCGTCCAGTATCGCAAAACCCGCAGATGGATGAATTGCTACTGATACGAAGTGCACCGCCCGATGCGACATTCCGGCTGGATTTTTTCGGAGCGCCATTCATATCTGAGATCTTATGGTGAGCGGCAGTCAGGGAAGGACAATGGCTCTTCTACAGGAGACCCTTTCGGTGGTGGTCAAGACCGGTGCGATGAAGCCGTCGGACACGCGGCAGGCGATCGTGCGATAACTGATCGGTCTGGCCCACGCTGGATCGGCGACTGTTACGGAACGCGCAGTATTCCCTTTGCCTTTTGGTCGGCAACCACCGTGCGCCTTCCTTCGGGGGAGATTTGACCAATCGCATCCACCAATGGACCGCCGATTGCGTCCATGAACTCCGTCCAGGCGGACTGCGTTGCACTGAGGGCCGCCAGGGTTGCGACAGGATCATACGGATCAGCAGACATCTGTTTCAGCATTTCTTGCCGAGCCTCGGTAACTTTCCTCACGGCTCGCGCATATCGCGGTTCTTCCTTGAGAAGACTCTGACGGAACAACCTGGCGTCTGAAGCAGGAAGAGTCGCTTCCGCAACAGCCAGAATGCGAGCCAGAGGATCATCACCTCTTTGAACCTCCGGTGTCACACGCAGCATTTGCCCCCCCAGGAAAGCGAGAAGGAACATGTTCAACACGAGCGAGACGGGAAGAGCAATTCGCAACCATTTTCTTGTGCCATCCTGTGTTTGAACCATATTGCTGTTCATTCCATGAAAATTGGGATCGATGCGATCTGAAGTGT
The DNA here is from genome assembly GCF_003071665.1 of Aminobacter sp. MSH1. Taxonomy (GTDB): domain Bacteria; phylum Pseudomonadota; class Alphaproteobacteria; order Rhizobiales; family Rhizobiaceae; genus Aminobacter; species Aminobacter niigataensis. The sequence goes on from NZ_CP026265.1 coordinate 4,428,726, forward strand.
AGAGAGCAGGTCACCGGAGGCGGGTAAGCTCGGGAAATGCATCCCGATGAAAAGACCTGCCGCCACCGCGATTCCGCCGCTGGAGGAAAGACCGATCCAATTCAGATCGGGCCATAGTCCGCGAACATGCGCAAAAAGCCGTGCACCGAACCGGGAAGGTCCGGATGGTGCCGGCGCTATTCGCGCAGCGACGTTCGTTCTCAGGCGCACCAAGGCGGCATTGCGTTCGCCCGGCGGCCACAGGGAGATCTCTTGATGCCTGCGCGCCGCCGCGAGCGCATCATCCATCAAGCGCTCCTCCGCAAGAACGGCGCGCGCCACTTTCGAGCTGCCCAGCAGAGCCAGCGCATCGCTCCGCTCCTCGACGGGCCACAGATCGATGTTCGCTCCGTAACTTCGCGCCAGCGACGTAAAGCGTTCGATCTTCATAGCTATTCTCCCTGTTTATCATGCTGTGCCAGCAATCGTTCACGAAGTGTGGTTCTAGCACGGGCAAGCAGACGCTCTATTGCTTTGGCAGACAGGCCAAGAATACGTCCCGCCTCAGCGCCGGATACACCTTCCTCGTAGACGAGTATCATCGCGGCCTGCTGGCTGGCAGGCAATGCCCGTATAGCTGCAACCAGGGCGGCATCGCGCTCGGCATTCGACAAAATCTCGTCTGCTGCGGCTCCCGGGTCAACAGCGTCGAAGTTCTCTGGAAGGGATTCCGGCTTTTTACGGCGGCGGCTATCAATACAGAGATTGACGACGATCTGGTAAATCCAAGTTCTAAACTGAGCGCGCTTTGGGTTAAAGCGGTCAGCTTGATGCCACACCTTGACCATTGCATCCTGGGCGATGTCCTCAGCATCGCGAAAATTTGGGATTAGGCGGCTTGCAACGCTTAGAACAAACGAACCGTGACGAACAACGATTTCATCGAAGGCTCTCCGGTCTCCTTGCGCCGACCAGAACAGGAGCTCGTCATCAGTAGCCTTGTTATAAGCCCGGGGTTCGACCATGCCCGCGCCCAAATTCCACTTGATCAGCAGCGCGAGCGCGTCCCATTCGAATTCCATCTCCCGCCATGGCCTGCCAATTCCTGTGCCCGCATGTGCGTTGCTCGCTTTTCCCGGCTCTTGCACCTTATACGGGGCGCGCACCTGTTTCCCCCTCATGCGATCGAGATTTTGCGCGGCAATCCCGATAGGCACGCGGGCGATCAAGCAGACGGGAGTTGCATGGCCGCAGGTTCAACGGTCGCAGGCAGATCGCATCGTCGCCCTACATAAGACCAAGTGCATGCTTTGACAGCCGCATCACGCTTACTCTCGGTTCTCCGGTTGAGGGTAGCGAGCAAGCATCAATCTGCAAAGGAAATTGACGATGAAGCCCCTGAACAATACACCAGCTTGGATATCCGTGTCGGCATTGACACCTTGGGCAGCGATATTAGGCCGCGCGCAAGCCTGTGCCGCTCGGGGAGCATTCTTGGTCTGATTCTTTTTGTTATGTTCGCGGCGCCGGTTCAGCAAAAAATCTGAACAGTGCGTGGGGTGCCGCCAGCGCACAGGTGTAAATGCGGCACGCTACACACCACCGATCCCCCTCCATGGTCCGCATAATTCCGGGGCTTCCAGCCACCGGATTCCAGCGGACCACGGAGGATTCCATGTGTGCAGAACGCCGCCGCACCCAACGGGGCCGCCCACACCAGCCGGACCCCAGAATGCTACCTGACGATCTTTACGATTATAGTGACGATCCCGCGCCGCGCATCAGCCCGCCGCGTGGAAGCCCACCGCATGTCTTCGATGTCGAGAAGCTGCCGGTCATAGACGACTGGCCCGATGAAGTGCCGATCACCGAGGCCGAGATTCAAGTGTTTGAGCGCTGGTTCGCCGATGTTTTCGACGAGATGTTCGGGGCGCTCGAACTTCCAAAAGGCTTGAACATATTATCTCGTGATGATAATGATAAACCCTGACGTAAACAGGGTCAATTGCCGTGACGACTCTGAAAGTTGGGATCGCCGAACCAGAAGAAATGAAGGCCCGCTCCATGCGGATCGGGCGCGGCGAGGAAAAGCCGGCGCCCGGCGAGCCGACCGTCTGGTTCGCATCCACCGAGTCCTTCGCCCGGCTTCTCTCGGCGAGCAATCGAGAGCTGCTGCGCATCATCCATGAACAGAAGCCTGGCTCGCTGGACGAACTGGCGCGGATCACAGGACGCGCCACCCCCAATGTCTCGCGCACCCTCAAGAAGATGGAGAGTTTCGGCCTTGTCCGCATGGAGAAGGGCCAGGGACTCAAGCTGGTCCCCAAGGTCATTCATGACCGCGTGGAGCTGGTCTTGCCCCTGATCGAGCCTCGCAAGTCGAAAGGAACCCGCAAATGAACGCACAATCGCCCAACGTCGCCGTGCGGGCGGCCCTTTACCTGCGCGTCTCGACTGCCCGTCAGGCCGAGCATGACGTGTCCATCCCCGACCAGCGCAAGCAGGGTGAAGCCTATTGCGCGGCGCGCGGCTACCAGCTCGTTGACGTGTTTGTCGAGCCGGGCAACACCGCGACGAACGATCGCCGGCCCGAGTTTCAACGCATGATCGAGGAAGGCACCTCGAAGCCCGCGCCGTTCGACGTCGTGCTGGTTCACAGCTTCTCGCGCTTCTTCCGCGATGCTTTCGACATGGAATATTACTACCGGAAGCTCGCCAAGAACGGCGTCCGGCTCATTTCGATCACGCAAGAGTTGGGAGACGATCCGATCCACGACATGATGCGGCGGATCATGGCGCTGTTCGACGAATATCAGTCGAAGGAAAACGGCAAGCACGTCACGCGCGCGCTGAAGGAGAATGCGAGGCAGGGCTTCTGGAATGGCGCGCTACCGCCTGTCGGCTACCGTGTCGTGGCAGCGGAGCAACGCGGAACGAAGACCAAGAAGAAGCTGGAACTCGACCCACTGCATGCGGACACCATTCGCCTGATCTTCCGCCTCGCGCTGGAGGGCGAAGGCTCATCCGGCCAGATGGGAGTTAAGGCGATCGTCAAGCATCTTAACGGCAAGGGCATCTTCACCCGCGACGGTGGGCGTTGGGGCATCGGTCAGGTCCATCGCGTCCTGACCCGCCGCACCTACATCGGCGAACACGAGTGGGGACGGCGCAGCAAGCACAATGACGCGCAATCGCCCGACGACATTGTTGTCGTCCCGGTTCCTCCAATCATCGACCGCGAGACGTTCGACGCGGTGCAGAAGCTCCTACAGGCCCGCAACCCGAAAACCGAGCTGCCTGCCCGCGTCGTCATCGGGCCGACCCTGCTAACCGGCATCTGCTACTGCGGCAATTGCGGTGGCGCGATGACCATCCGCACCGGCAAGGGCGGCCGCTACCGCTACTACGCCTGCTCGATCAAGGCGCGGCAGGGCGAAACCGGCTGCAAGGGCCGCGCGATCCCCATGGACAAGCTCGACGACATGGTGATCAATCATATCGAGAACCGCTTGCTCGATCCCGACCGTCTGGAAAAGCTGCTTGGCAGCATTCTTGGACGCCGCGAGGATCAGGCCGAGCGGCGCCGCGAACACATTGCCTCTCTACAGCGGCAGGCGACCGAATCGGAATCGCGTCTCAAGCGGCTCTATGACGCCATCGAGGCGGGCGTTGCCGATCTGGACGACCCGGCGCTGAAGGAGCGGATCGCTGGCCTGAAGGTTCTCCGCGATCAGGCGCGGGCCGACGCCGATCGGGCGCAGGCCCTGCTCGAAAATCCCGGCCACAGCACCCTCAGCCCCGCAATGATCGAAGGGTTTGCCCACCGCGCGCGGGAGCGCATTCGCGGCCACGAGGGCGGCTATCGGCGGGATCACCTGCGCGCGCTGGCGCAGCGCGTCGAGGTCGCAGACGACGCAATTCGCATCGTGGGATCAAAATCGGAGCTGCTGAGGACGCTTATTGCTGGTCAAGGGCGGCAATCGGCGGCGAGTGGCGTGCCCAGAGGCGGACTGAAATGGCGGAGAGGATGGGATTCGAACCCACGAGAAGCTTTTGACCTCTACTCCCTTAGCAGGGGAGCGCCTTCGACCACTCGGCCACCTCTCCGTTGCGCCGCTGGATAAAGAAAAGGTGCGGCACAATCAATAAGCCTTTGCATCAATCGACCGGAAAAAGCGCAGTCCGGCCACGTGGCGCGCGAATCGTCGGCGCCGGCGCACTCCGGAAAGCCACGAGTTCACCCACGATTCGAGACCAGGGAACTTCCGGGGGCAGCTCCATCGGCAGAAAATCGCCGCCCGAACGCCGCCATTTCTTAATGAGTTCTTTATGGGGGGCATCAAATCGTGTCATTTGTGCAACATCGCCTCCCGATAGAGCGCCGGGACGCCCTTGCCGGTTGCGTTGGTTGTTGAACCGCGGCGGCTCATGGGTAATGTCGGGGTCGAAGAGGGAGCGCGGTGCGCATCTTTTTCAAACGGGGATGGGGCAGGGAACGCTGTCCTTCAGCAAAAAATACCCAGACCCTCTTTTGAAACTTTTGACTGGAGGTCAGAAAATGAACATTAAGAGCCTTCTTCTCGGCTCCGCTGCGGCTCTGCTCGCAGTCTCCGGCGCTCGTGCGGCCGACGCTGTCGTCGTCGCTGAGCCGGAACCCATGGAATACGTCCGCATCTGCGACGTTTACGGCGCGGGCTTCTACTACATCCCCGGCACCGAGACCTGCCTCAAGGTCGGCGGCCTCGTTCGTTACGAGATCGGCTGGGCCGAGACGACCGGCGATGACGGCTGGATCAAGACCACCAAGGCTCGCGTGAACCTCGACGCCCGTTCGGAAACCGAATACGGCACGTTCCGCCGCTTCATCGAACTCGAATACGCCAACAACGGCGGCGAATTCGGCGTTGCTGACGTTGACGGCTTCCGCGAATACACCGACGCTACGACCTCGAAGATCCGTTATGCCTTCTTCGAGCTGGGCGGCCTGATGGTCGGCCGTAACGACACCCTGTTCGACGGCGACCTGGGTGGCGAGTTCGACGCCGGCGGCGGCGACTTCATCAACCAGATCCGCTACACCTTCGACGCCGGCAACGGCATCGCAGTGTCGCTCGGCCTGGAAGAAGAAGACAACAACTTCGACTACATCCCGCTCATCACCGGCAAGGTTTCGGTGTCGCAGGGCTGGGGTTCGGTCGACCTGTTCGCCGGCTATGACGATCGTTTCTCGGAATTCGCCCTCAAGGGTATCGCTCGCGTCAAGGCGACCGATGCTCTGACCGTCGAGCTGCTCGCAGCTTACGAGTCGGGCGCCACCTGGTTCGGTCTGGCCGACTTCTACGCCGGCTACGAATGGTCGGTTGGTGGTTACCTGAAGTACCAGGTCAACGAGAAGCTGCGCCTCGGCTTCGGCGGCCAGTACTTTGCTGACTCGCACTTCGGTAACTTCATCACCGGCGAGACCGTTGACGTTGGCAACGACGACTGGACGGTTGGTGCGGTCATCGACTACACGATCGTCGAGAACCTGAACGCCAAGCTCGCCCTCAACTACGACGACGGCGACAGCTTCGAAGACGGCTCGTTCAACGGCTTCCTCCGTCTCGACGCCTCGTTCTAATCGACTGACGTCGTAACGATTAAGACGGCCCGGGCTTCGCAAGAATCCCGGGCCGTTTTTCTACCAGCGGAAAGTGCTGGGAACCTGACTGCACGAAGGAGGAGACAGACGCTGTAAAGCACGGTTCACGACAGGGGGAACGAAATCGTGATGTTCCCGTAGGGTTGTCGTTCGCCGCCGTCATCTTGTAGGCCGCCATCCACTGGAGTACCCATTGCCTCCAGTCACGGGACGGTTGCCGACACTCATTATGAAGAAGTCAACTTCACGGAACGATATTATGAGCGGCCATCATTCAGCCGCCCTGATGACTAATTGCAAAGTCACATACAATTTCAGCACCATCAAAGAAGTAAAGTCATTCAGGGTTTTAGAGCTTTTTTCTCAGTACAAAGATATTTTATGGGATGACGGAAAGCACAAGTACAACGTCAGCTCCTTCATCGGCGAGATCGACGAGATTCTTCTAGGCGAACGCTTCAGTGCATTCTCCCAGGAGGCGCTCGACGGACTGATAGGCTCCCTGCGCCAACGCGGCAACAGCAACGCGACCATCAATCGAAAGATGGCCGCACTGAGCAAGCTACTGCGCAAGGCCTACAAGATGGGTGACATCCACAGCCTGCCGGAGTTCCGACGCCAAAAGGAACGGGCGGGACGAATCCGCTTTCTCGAGCTCGAGGAAGAGGACAGGCTTTTCGCCGCGATCAAGGCCAAGAGCGAGGACGCCTATCGGCTTTCCGTGTTCCTGGTCGATTCGGGCTGCCGGCTCGGCGAGGCGCTAGGCCTGATCTGGAACGACATCCAGGACACACGCGTCAGCTTCTGGATCACCAAATCGGGGCGCAGCCGCACCATCCCGCTGACCGCCCGCGCCCGGGAAACCACCAAATGGCCGGCCGATCGTGGTCCGCGGCCAAAGGGACCGTTCGCGATGCTGACGCAGCCGCAGTACCGGGCGATCTGGAACGAGGCCAAGGCGGAAGTGGGCTTGGGTGCCGACGACCAGGTGGTGCCACACATCCTGCGCCACACCTGCGCCTCGCGCCTGGTGCAGGGCGGCATCGACATCCGCCGCGTGCAGATGTGGCTCGGCCACCAGACCTTGTCGATGACGATGCGCTATGCGCATCTGGCGACGAACGATCTCGACCGCTGCGTGGTGGTGCTGGAGCGGCACTGACGACGGATTCGGAGCGGCCGCCAGCCTCCACAGCCAACAACCGTGCCTCCCGGGGCGCGGTCTTCTCCTTAACTCGCCCTGAATCGGACGGGAGCGCGGGAGCGTCGAGCCAGCCTCAATAAAGCGCTGCACCTTGCAGCTTTTGTGTCGTATAGGCAGGGTCATATCGTCGGCGCAGGCGCCGATATTCCGTTCGATCTTCAAGAGTTGCCTCATGCCCAATCGCCCGTCGCTCACGCCCGTCATCCATGCCCTCCCCGCGACCGTACCTTTTGTCGGCCCGGAAGCCCAGGAGCGCGAGCGCGGCAAGCCGTTCCGCGCCCGGATCGGTGCGAACGAGAGCGGCTTCGGCCCCTCCCCGCGCGTCATCGCGCGCATGGCCGAGGCCGCGGCGGAGATGTGGAAATATTGCGATCCCGACAATCACGACCTCAAGGTCGCGCTGGCACGCCATCTCGGCATCGGCATCGAGAATGTGGTGGTCGGCGAAGGCATCGACGGCCTGCTGAACCTCGTCGTTCGCATGTATGCGACGGAAGGCACGCCCGTGGTGACCTCGCTCGGCGCCTATCCGACCTTCAATTTCCACGTCGCCAGCGTCGGCGCCCGCCTGGTGCCGGTGCCGTTCCGCGACGACAAGGAAGATCTTGAGGGCCTGCTCGCCGCCGTGCGGCGCGAGAACGCACCGGTCGTCTATCTCTCCAACCCCGACAATCCGATGGGTAGCTGGTGGGAAGCGGGCGACATCCTGCGCTTCATCGAGGCGCTGCCCGAGACGACGACACTGATACTGGACGAGGCCTATGGCGAGACCGCGCCCGCCTCGGCGCTGCCGCCTGTCGACATTTCGCGGCCCAATGTCGTGCGCATGCGCACCTTTTCCAAGGCCTATGGGCTTGCCGGCATCCGCTGCGGCTATGCCTTCGGCGACACTGATGTGATCGCCAGTTTCGAAAAGGTGCGCAATCACTACGGCGTCAGCCGGATGGCACAGATCGCCGGCGAAGAAGCGCTTGCCGACCAGGCCTACCTGGCCGAGGTGGTCGCCAAGGTGGCCGCCGGACGCGAGCGCATCGCGGCAATCGCCAGGGACAATGGGTTGAAGCCCCTGCCCTCGGCGACAAATTTCGTCACCATCGACTGCGGCGGCGATGCCGCTTTTGCGCTTGCCGTGATGCGCAACATGCTGGCGCGCGACGTCTTCATCCGCAAGCCGATGGCACCGGTACTCGACCGCTGCATCCGGGTGAGCGTCGGCCTCGACCACGAGCTCGACATCTTCGCCGAAGAGCTGCCGAAGGCAATTGCTGCCGCCCGCGGCGCCTGATCGAAACAGACGATTTCAACCGTCGATAGGCGCTACGCTTGCCGCAGCTTACGTCTGCGCGAAGATATATGCGCATATCCTAATTTATTCATTTCAGCGCCGCATCATTAACACAGTTCCTACCTAGGCCAGTTTTCGGGCGGACGGGGACATTGGGGGTCCAACAGCAATCAAGAACCAACCGGGGAGACCCTATGCCTCAGCACAGCGCCAACGAGCAGTATTTGCTCGAGCTCATCAACGCGGAGCGCGCCAAGACAGGCGCCCAGCCTCTGGCATTCGACAACGACCTTAGCGAAGCCGCCGAAAATCACGACAGATGGATGCTTTCAGCGGACGTCTTTTCACACACCGGTTCCGGCGGCACGTCGCCGACGACGCGCATGAAGGCGGCCGGCTACACGCTCAGCGGCTCCTGGGCGACCGGCGAGAACATCGCCTGGGCCACGACCCGCGCGCCGACCGGCTACACCGACGAAGTGAAGCTGCTCCACACCAACCTGATGAATTCCTCCGGGCACCGGGCGAACATCCTCAACCCGAACTTCCGTGAAGTCGGCCTCGGCTACGAAGTCGGCGACTACAAGGGCCGTTCGAGCGCCTTCGTGACCGAAGATTTCGCCAAGACGGGCTCGGACCTGTTCCTGACGGGTGTTGCCTTCGACGACAAGGACGGCGACCGCTTCTACGATCCGGGTGAAGGGCTTGGTGCGGTCACGGTGACGGCGAAGAACTCCGCCGGCCAGACCTTCAAGACCACGACCTCGGCAGCAGGCGGCTATGACCTGGTGCTGAAGCCCGGCACCTACACGGTGACCTTCTCGGGCGCCAACATCGCAACGTCGACCCAGACCGCGACGATCGGCACCAAGAATGTCAAGAAGGACCTGATCGACCCGGTGATGAAGTCGGGCACGCTGGCGGCCACGGATTCTGCGGAGGATGCAGGCACGGCCGCACCGACGAAGCCGGTCGACGTTGCCGACAACACCGACACGGGCAGCACCGGTGGCAACAGCACCGGAGGCAACCCCGCCAACAACTGGCTCGCCGACTTCTTCAAGAAGATGGACCATTCCGGCCAGGATCAGGGAACGCGCGGTGCGCGTGAAGTTGCCGGCTCCGCCGACGCCACGGTCAAGAAGTCGGTGGCGTTCGACGGCGACCACTTCAACTTCAGCTCGAAGGTGGCCGCGCACGTCAATGCCGACCAGGTCAACGACATCGCCGACGGCCACGTGCAGCAGGCCGTCGATCATGTGATCGCAGCGTTGCAGGCTCACATGCCTGCGGATGGTCACGCCGTTGCCGATGCCGGCGACGCTGCCCAGGCGGCGGTCGCCAAGATCCTGGCACAGATGGCCGCACATTCGGGCCACCAGAACGCCGACCTCGTCGCCTGATTTTTCTTGCGACACCAAGAAGGCGGGCTTCGCTTCGGCGAGGCCCGCCGCATTGCAGCCGACCGGCTGTCATGGGGGGATAAGTCCTGACCAACCCGCTTGCGAATGACCCGAACCGCCGCTCCGAGCTGCGCGATGCGCTCGGCTCCTTCCGGGGCACGTTCGTCGCCGTTGCCGGCTTCAGCGGCCTGATCAACATCCTGATGCTGTCCGGCTCGCTGTTCATGCTGCAGGTCTACGACCGCGTGCTGCCGAGCCGCAGCGTGCCGACGCTTGTGGCGCTGATCATCCTGGTTGCGGTGCTCTACGCCTTCCAGGGCGTGCTTGAAGCGGTCCGGGCACGCGTGCTGACGCGGATCGGCGCGGGCATCGACGAAATCATCAGCGGCCGCGTCTTCAACTGCATCGTTCGGCTGCCGCTGCGCACACGCGACCGCGGCGAAGGCCTGCAGGCGCTGCGCGACCTCGACCAGGTCAGCGGCTTTCTCTCCGGCGCCGGACCGGCAGCCCTGTTCGACCTGCCGTGGATGCCGCTTTATGTCGGCATCTGTTTTCTCTTCCACCCCTGGATCGGCGTCGCAGCGCTGATCGGTGCGTTGCTGCTTGTGGCGCTGACGGTTCTGACCGACCGCCTGGTACGCGGACCGACCAAGGCGATGTCGGGCTTCAGCACAAGGCGAAGCGCCATCGCGCAATCAAGCGCCCGCAACGCCGAGGTACTCGTGGCGATGGGCATGAGCGACCGGCTGGCGACACGCTGGGGCCAGGCGAATGGCGATTTTCGCGAGGCCCAGGAACGCGCCAGCGACCTGACGAGCGGATTTGGCGCGGTATCGCGCATCCTGCGCATGATGCTGCAGTCGATGGTGCTGGCGCTTGGCGCCTATCTCGTCATCTACCAGCAGGCGACGCCGGGCATCATCATCGCCAGCTCGATCCTGACCTCGCGTGCACTTGCACCGATCGAACTCGCCATCGCGCACTGGAAAAGCTTCCTCAACGCGCGCCAGAGCTGGCACCGCCTCGACGGCCTGTTCGCTGCCATGCCCGCCGCCGAGAACGGCATGGAGCTTCCAGCACCGACCGCCGAGCTGGCCGTGGAAGGCATAAGCGTCGTGGCGCCGGGCGACCGGCGTCTGGTGGTGCAGGACGTCGAATTCTCGCTCCAGGCCGGGTGCGGCATGGGCGTCATCGGCCCCAGCGGCTCGGGAAAGTCGTCGCTGGCGCGGGCGCTGGTCGGGGTGTGGCCGCTGATGCGCGGCAAGGTCCGGCTCGATGGCGCCGCCCTCGAGCAGTGGCCGACCCAATCGCTTGGACGCCATATCGGCTACCTGCCACAGGATGTCGAACTGTTCGCTGGAACCGTGGGCCAGAACATCTCGCGCTTCGAGGACGACGCGGCCTCCGAAACGATCATCGCGGCGGCAAAGGCTGCAGGCGTGCACGACATGATCCTGCGCCTGCCCGAGGGCTACCAGACCGAGATCGGCGAAAGCGGTGCGGCCCTTTCCGCCGGACAGCGCCAGCGCGTGGCCCTGGCACGCGCGCTCTATCGCGATCCGTTCCTTGTCGTGCTCGACGAGCCCAATTCCAATCTCGACGCCGCCGGCGACCAGGCCCTGACGCAAGCCATCGAACGCATCAAGATACGCGGCGGCATTGTCATCGTGGTGGCGCACCGGCCGAGCGCGCTCGCGGCATTGGACCACCTGCTGGTCCTCGGCGGCGGCAAGCAGCAGGCGTTCGGCCTGAAGAGCGACATCGCACGACAGGCGCTGCAACCGGTGCCGGTGCCGCTGCATGCGGTGGGAACGGCGGGCTGACGATGACACTGATAGCAAACCATTCTGCAGCAGACCGGCTGAAGACAGCGCGGGACCTCGTCGCGTCCGTACGGACACGGGCGCTTGCGCTGCTCGACAACGGCGCCAAGCCGATCGATGGCGCATCGCCGCAACAGCTGCGGCTGCGCCATGCCATCAGACGAAACGTGCGGCTGGGCGGCTTTGCCGCGCTGGCTCTGGTGGGCGGACTCGGCCTGTGGTCCGCGACAAGCAGCCTGTCGGGTGCGGTCGTGGCTGCTGGCCATCTGGTGGTCGATTCGAACGTCAAGGCGGTCCAGCACCCGCAGGGCGGCGTGGTCGGCGCGCTGAACGTGCACAATGGCAGCGTCGTTTCGGCAGGCGAGGTACTGGTCAGGCTGGACGACACCGTCGCCAAGGCCAATCTCGCCATCGTCGACAATGGCCTGGACGAACTGATTGCCCGACGGGCGCGCCTGACGGCCGAGCGCGACGGTGCCGACGCGGTCGTCTATCCGGAGGAATTGACGGCACGCGCGTCCGATCCAGAGATCGCCCAGCTGATCGAGGGCGAAAACAAGCTCTTTGCCCTGAGGCGAGAGGCGCGGGATGGGCAGGTATCGCAGCTGCGCGAACGTATTTCCCAGTTCCGGCAGGAAATCTCCGGCATCGAAGCCCAGCAGAAGAGCAAGCAGCAGGAGATCGCCCTGATCAAGGTCGAACTGGGGGGCATGCAGGAGCTGTGGAAGAAGAAGCTGGTGCCCATTTCCCGGCTGGCGGATCGCCAGCGGGCGCAGGCGCAGCTTGACGGCGAGGACGGGCAGCTGACAGCAGCTGCGGCGCAGACGCGCGGCCGGATCAGCGAGACCGAACTCGCCATCATCCAGATCGACCAGGACATGCGCAGCCAGGTGGCGGGCGACCTGCGCGAGATCGACGGCAAGGCCGGAGAGCTGAGGGAACGGCAGGTCGCCGCCATGCAGTCGCTGAAACAGATCGACATCCGCGCGCCGCAAGCCGGCCGGGTCCACCAACTCGCCATCCATACGGTCGGCGGCGTTGTCACCCCTGGCGAAGCGATCATGCAGATCGTGCCGACGGCGGATGCGCTGGTGGTCGAGGCCCGCGTCCAGCCTCAGGATATCGACCAGGTTCGCATTGGCCAGCCGGCGACGCTCAGGCTCTCGGCCTTCAACCAGCAGACGACGCCGGAAGTGGAAGGCACAGTGGACCGGGTTTCGCCCGACATGATTGAAGATCCGAAGGCCGGACTCTCCTACTATGCCGTGCGCATCGCGCTGTCGCCCACGAGCCTGGAACAGGCCGGCAAACCGGACCTCAAGCCCGGCATGCCAGCGGAAGTGTTTCTCAAGACCACCGACCGCACGGTGCTTTCCTATCTGTTCAAGCCCTTGAGCGACCAGGCAAGCCGCGCCTTCCGCAGCGACTGACGTCGATATATCTCGACTGCCAAGGCCACGACCCCCGCTACTTGAATTAATTAAACGTCCGTTTTATTAATTGCCATTCGGGAGGAATGGCTGACATGGCACGAACGGCGGGTTCGGACGGCGGCAGGACGGAAGCGGCAATACGCGACGCTGCCGTGCAGCTGATCGCGCGCCACGGCTATGAGGCCGTGACGATGCGTCAGATGGCGGCTGAAGTCGGTGTCCAGGCGGCTGCGCTCTATCGCTATTTCCCGACCAAGGAAGACCTGCTCCACACGCTGATGCGCGAGCACATGGAAGAGCTGGCCGCCACCTGGGACGCGGCGCGCCCGGCCAATGACGATCCAGTGGCGAGGCTGACCAGCTTTGTCGCCAACCACATTCGATTCCACGTCGAACGCCGGCACGCCACCCATGTCTCGAACATGGAATTGCGCAGCCTTTCGCGCGATAATCTGACCAACATCCTCAAGCTCCGCACCACCTATGAGAAGGAGCTCAGGACCATCCTGCGCGACGGCGCGGACGCCGGCTTGCTGGAAGTCGACGACACCGGGCTGACGGCGATGGCGATCATCCAGATGATCACGGGTGTCATCGTCTGGTTTCGTCCGGATGAGAGGCTGTCGGTCGATGAAGTGACGGCGACCTATCTCGCCATGACGATGCGCCTGACGGGCGCCAAGACCAATACGGAGGACCGGCATGTACGACAAGACGCTGAACTTCGGGCTCGGTGAGGACATCGACAGCCTGCGCGAGATGGTGCGGCGCTTCGCCCAGGAGCGCATTGCGCCGATTGCCGCCGACATCGACCGCTCGAACGAGTTCCCCGCCCATCTGTGGCAGGAACTCGGCGCGCTGGGCCTGCTCGGCATCACTGCCGAAGGCGAATATGGCGGCTCCGAAATGGGCTATGTCGCCCATGTCGTGGCGGTGGAGGAAATCTCCCGCGCCTCGGCTTCGGTCGGGCTGTCCTATGGCGCGCATTCGAACCTGTGCGTGAACCAGATCAAGCGCTGGGGCACGCCGGAGCAGAAGGCGAAATACCTGCCCAAGCTGTGCTCGGGCGAAAATGTCGGCGCTCTCGCCATGTCGGAAAGCGGCTCGGGCTCCGACGTGGTGTCGCTGCGGCTGCGGGCCGAGAAGCGCAACGACCGCTATGTGCTCAACGGCTCCAAGATGTGGATCACCAACGGCCCCGATGCCGATACGCTGGTGGTCTATGCCAAGACCGATCCTGACCGGAAATCGCGCGGCATCACCGCCTTCATCATCGAAAAGACGACGAAGGGTTTTTCGGTGGCGCAGAAGCTCGACAAGCTCGGCATGCGCGGCTCGAACACCGGCGAACTGGTGTTCGACAATGTCGAGGTGCCGTTTGAAAACGTGCTGCACGAGGAGGGCCGCGGCGTCGAAGTGCTGATGTCGGGCCTCGACTATGAGCGCGTGGTGCTGGCCGGCGGGCCGATCGGCATTATGGCGGCTTGCATGGATGTCGCCGTGCCTTACGTGCATGACCGCAAGCAGTTCGGCCAGCCGATCGGCGAATTCCAGCTCGTCCAGGGCAAGCTCGCCGACATGTATTCGACGATGAATGCCGCGCGTGCCTATGTCTATGCGGTGGCGGCGGCCTGCGACCGCGGCCAGACGACACGCAAGGACGCCGCCGGCTGCGTGCTGTTTGCGGCGGAGAAGGCGACCCAGATGGCGCTCGACGCACTGCAACTTCTCGGCGGCAACGGCTACATCAACGACTATCCCACCGGCCGGCTGCTGCGCGACGCCAAGCTCTACGAGATCGGCGCCGGCACGAGCGAAATCAGGCGCTGGCTGATCGGTCGCGAGATCATGGCGGAAGGCTGATGACGCCTCCCGCCTGGTCACTGGAAAGCCCTTGGCAGATCGTCGGTCGGCTTCGACACGATCTGATGGGCGTCGCGCCAGATGACCTCGCGCTGGCCGGCAGTCTTGATGCTCCGAACCGGCAGACCGCCTTCGCCGATCAGCCAGGCGCAGTAACGCGCACGGCTGATGGCCTCGGCGGCACCCGGATTGAACCAGCAGATGCCCCAGATCGAGTTACGCCGCTTGAAGTGGCGGCCGATCCTGTCGGGCACCGGCAAATGCGCATTGAACCAGTCGAACTGCTCGCGCAACTCGGCCAGGATCCAGTCCGGGCAGCCGTTCCGGTAGAGATACCAGGAGGCCTGGAAGAAGCCGGCCTCCACCCGGCTGTTCGGGTGGATGAGTGGCGTGACGAAACGCACATACATGATGACAACCGCGCGGCCTCAACGGCGGCGCGCTCCCCTGCAACTTCGGTGAATTCAAGGTGTGAAAGAGCCGCCCTTCGGCGGCCTCAGCCTTTTGCCGAAGGGAGACGGAATGCCAGGCGCATATCGATGCGTCTCATCGGTCGTCTCCAAGAGGACAGGTTGCGGAATCCGCGGACGAGCCAGCAGCTCGCCCTATCGGGAGCGGGCAGATACACGCATTCCGCAACGTTATCAAGCCAAAACAATCAGAGGTTTCGCAACACCTCCGGCTGCAATTTGCCGCAAATGGCCATTCATGGCACAATCTCGCTTTCTGCCACAGATCGAGGTTCATGCCATGACTGAGCCAGATACACCGAAGGGCTTCGCCGAGGAGCCGCAGAAGCCACACAGCTCCAGGATCAGGGACGAATTGCTGCGGAAGCCGCCAAAGTTCGAGCGCCTGCGCGTGGGCGACGGCGGCCGGGTCGTCATCCCCGCTGCCATGCGCGAGGAAATTGGCATCAAACCCGGCGACGATCTTGTAGCCCATGTCGAGGGCGGAGAACTGAAGCTGATCTCACACCAGATGGCCCTCACTCGGGTCCAAGAGGAAATGGCCAAGTACAAGAAGCCGGGCGAGAGCGTTGTTGACGAGTTTCTGGCCGAGCGCCGCGCGATGTGGGGTGAAGAGTGATCGTGCTCGACGCTTCGGCGGTCTTGGCTGCCATGCTGCAAGAGCCTGGAGCCGACCGGGTGCACGCGCTCGTCGACAAGAGCGTGATCTGTGCGGTCAACACCACGGAGGTCATCTCGAAGCTGATCGACAAGGGCTACGACGAAGTTGCCGTGCGGCAGCAGTATGAGAACATGCATCTTGAGGTAGTTTCGTTCGACCATCACCTTGCGCTGGTCGCCGGGCACCTTCGTTCAACGACGCGCCACAAGGGCCTGTCGCTGGGCGACCGCGCCTGCCTGGCGCTGGCGATACTGACTGAACGAACGGCTGTTACTGCCGACCGGAAATGGGCCGACCTCGACGTCGGCTGCAAGATAGAGGTCATACGCTAGAGCGCAGACGATGCTGGACTTCGCCGAAATTACGAGGCTAGTGCGTTAGATTCGCCACCCCACCATGACTGCTTCGCGCCTTGGGCGCAGCACCGCATGGGTATCAATCCAAGAGGAAAAATGCCGACGCTCCACTCCCAGCTCTCCCCCTCCTCCGAAAGCTTCAAGGCCAACGCCGCACGCCTGCGAACGCTGGTGGCCGATATCAGCGACAAGGCTGCAACGGTGGAGCGCGGCGGCTCGGAAGACGCGCGCAAGCGGCACGCCTCGCGCGGCAAGCTTCTGCCCCGGGAGAGGCTGGCGCAGTTGCTCGACGCCGGCTCGCCGTTCCTCGAGGTCGGCCAGTTCGCCGCCTGGGGACTTTATGGCGGCGACATCGCCTCGGCCGGGCTGATTGCCGGCATCGGCCGGGTCGAAGGCACCGAAGTCATGGTGGTGGTCAACGACGCCACGGTGAAGGGCGGCACCTACTATCCCCTGACCGTGAAGAAGCACCTGCGGGCGCAGGAGATCGCGCTGCAGAACAATCTGCCCTGCATCTACCTTGTCGATTCCGGCGGGGCGAACCTGCCCAACCAGGACGAGGTGTTTCCCGACCGCGACCACTTCGGCCGCATCTTCTTCAACCAGGCCAACATGTCGGCAGCGGGCATTCCGCAGATCGCCTGTGTGATGGGTTCGTGCACGGCGGGCGGTGCCTATGTACCGGCGATGTCGGACGAAACGATCATGGTGCGCAATCAGGCGACGATCTTCCTGGCCGGACCGCCGCTGGTGAAGGCAGCGACGGGCGAAGACGTGAGCGCCGAGGAACTGGGCGGTGCCGACCTGCACACGCGCGTCTCGGGCGTCGCCGACCACTACGCCGTGGACGACGAACATGCGCTGGCGATCGTCAGGCGCATCGTCAAAAACCTGAATCGGAAGAAGGACATCGGGCTCGTCTTGAAGAAGGCGATTCCGCCTGTTCATGCTCCGGAAGAAGTCTATGGCGTCATCCCCGCCGACCTGCGCCAGCCCTATGACGTGCGCGAGGTGATCGCGCGCACCGTCGACGGCTCCGAGTTCG
Source organism: Aminobacter sp. MSH1 (assembly GCF_003071665.1). Taxonomy (GTDB): domain Bacteria; phylum Pseudomonadota; class Alphaproteobacteria; order Rhizobiales; family Rhizobiaceae; genus Aminobacter; species Aminobacter niigataensis. The sequence continues at coordinate 4,445,889 of NZ_CP026265.1, forward strand.
ACGAGTTCAAGCAGAACTACGGCACCACGCTGGTGACCGGCTTTGCCCATATCCACGGCATGCCGGTGGGCATCATCGCCAACAATGGCGTGCTGTTTTCCGAAAGCGCGCTGAAGGGCGCGCATTTCATCGAGCTGTGCTGCCAACGCAAGATCCCGCTGGTGTTCCTGCAGAACATCACCGGTTTCATGGTGGGGGCCAAATACGAGGCCGGCGGCATCGCCAAGGACGGCGCCAAGCTGGTGACCGCGGTGGCAACCGCACAGGTGCCGAAGGTGACCATCATCATCGGCGGCTCGTTCGGCGCTGGCAATTACGGCATGTGCGGGCGGGCCTACTCACCGCGCTTCCTGTGGATGTGGCCCAACGCGCGCATCTCGGTGATGGGCGGCGAACAGGCGGCGACCGTGCTCGCCATGGTCAAGCGCGAGGGCATCGAGCGCAAGGGCGGCAGCTGGTCGAAGGAGGAAGAGGCCGAGTTCCGCGCGCCGATCCTCGAAAAATACGAGCGCGAGGGACACCCGCTCTATTCGTCAGCCAGGCTTTGGGACGACGGCATCATCGACCCGGCCAAGACGCGCGAGGTGCTGGCGCTGAGCCTGTCTGCCGCGCTCAACGCGCCTATCGCCGACACCAAGTTCGGCGTGTTCAGGATGTGATGGGGATCAAGCCATGTTTTCGAAAATCCTCATTGCCAATCGCGGTGAAATCGCCTGCCGCGTCATCCGCACCGCCCGCAAGATGGGCGTGAAGACGGTCGTGGTCTATTCGGACGCCGATGCGCGCGCGCTGCATGTCGCGATGGCCGACGAGGCCGTGCATATCGGCGGCTCGCCTGTGGCCGAGAGCTACCTGCGCGGCGACCTCATCATCGCGGCAGCCAAGGCGACGGGTGCCGAGGCGATCCATCCCGGTTATGGCTTTCTGTCGGAAAACCCTGACTTCGTCGACCAGGTGACGCAGGCCGGGCTCGTGTTCATCGGGCCGTCGGCAGAGGCGATCCGCGCCATGGGCCTCAAGGATGCGGCCAAACGGCTGATGGAAAAGGCAGGCGTGCCGGTGGTTCCAGGTTATCACGGCGAGGCGCAGGAGATTGTCATCCTCGCCAGCAAGGCGCGCGAGATCGGCTATCCCGTGCTGATCAAGGCGCGCGCCGGCGGCGGCGGCAAGGGCATGCGCCGGGTCGACCATCCCGACGACTTCTCCGACGCCCTGTCGGGCGCCCGGCGCGAGGCCAAGGCCGCCTTCGGCGACGACCGGGTGCTGGTCGAGAAATATGTCGACAAGCCGCGCCACATCGAAGTGCAGGTGTTCGGCGACAACCATGGCAATGCCGTGCATCTGTTCGAGCGCGACTGCTCGGCACAGCGCCGGCACCAGAAGGTGATCGAGGAAGCCCCTGCCCCGGGCATGACGGCCGAACTGCGCGCGGCGATGACCGATGCCGCGGTGAAGGCCGCCAAGGCGATCGGTTATTCGGGCGCCGGCACGATCGAGTTCATCGTCGATGCCTCGGACGGGCTGAAGCCGGACCGCTTCTGGTTCATGGAGATGAACACGCGCCTGCAAGTCGAGCATCCGGTGACGGAAATGGTGACAGGCGTCGACCTGGTCGAATGGCAGTTGCGCGTGGCCGCGGGCGAGGAAATCCCTGTCGGGCAAGACGGTATCGGGCTCGATGGCCACGCCTTCGAAGCCAGGCTCTATGCCGAAGACCCGGCCAAGGGCTTCCTGCCGGCGATCGGCACGCTGCATCATCTCAGGTTCCCGACCGAGACCGCTGCAGGCACCGAAATCCGCATCGAGACCGGCGTGCGCCAGGGCGATGCCATCTCGCCGTTCTACGACCCGATGATCGCCAAGGTGGTGACGCATGGTGCCGACCGCACGACTGCTCTCGAAGCGTTGGCCGATGCCGTATCGCGGACCGAAGTGGCGGGTTCGACCACCAACGCGGCGTTCCTGGCAGCCTTGGCCCGCGATACCGACTTCGCCTCGGGCGATGTCGACACTGGGCTGATCGGCCGCAAGCAGGAGGAACTGACGGCGAGTGCGGCCCCCAGCAGCCGTGCAGTGGCGCTGGCAGCCCTCGCTGCGACCGGTGCCGGCAATGCGGAAGCCTCTGCAGATCCGTGGTCCAGCATCGCCGGCTACGCACATTTCAACCCGCTGGCGCGACGGGCGAGCCTGTCGTTTGGCGGCGCGGCGATCGTCGCCCACATCATGGCGCGGAGTGACGGGCGCTTCGATGTCCGTCCGGACGGCAGCGAAAGCTTCGTGCTTTCGGCCGACGCTAGCGGCACAAGTGGGGCGACGGTCGCCAGTTGGCCCGGCCACGTCACGGTGTTCGAAAACGGGCGTTCCTTCGACTTCGCTATCAGCGACCCGTTTGCGCGCGCAGCCGAGATCGGCGAAGGCACTTCGAGCATGCGCGCGCCGATGCCGGGGCTGGTCAAGCTGGTACGTGCGGCCAAGGGCGACAAGGTCACCAAGGGCCAGCCGCTGCTGGTGCTCGAGGCGATGAAGATGGAACACACCATTGCCGCCACCCATGACGGGGTGATCCAGGAGATCGCCATGGAAGGCGCGCAGGTGACCGACGGAACGGTGCTGGTGCGCTTCGAGGAATAGTGCTGCCGTTTGCGAAAGCGCAACTCCAGCCGGGAAATGGGTTTCGATTTTCGGGCTGACGTCTTAGGGCTGCGATGCAGCAATCAACGACAGGCGACACCGTGACCGAGACCAACAGCGAAGCCATCCCGCATGGGCTGTACGAGGACGTGCTGGCGCTGCTGACCGGCACGACGCTGGTGGCGCTGGGGCTGGTGCTCTACACCCATGCCGGGCTGATCACTGGCAGTTCGGCCGGGCTGGCGCTGCTCATCCAGTATGTGACCGGCTACGGCTTCGGCGCGGTGTTCTTCGTCATCAACCTGCCCTTCTACTATCTCGCGGTGAAGCGCATGGGCTGGCCGTTCGCGCTGCGCACATTTGCAGCCGTCGCGCTGATTTCAGTCTTGTCGCGGCTAACGCCGGACTGGATCAGCATCGCCCATGTCGATCCGCTCTATGCGGCGATCGCCGGCGGCGGGCTGATGGGGATGGGGCTTCTGGTGCTGTTTCGCCACCGCGCCGGGCTCGGCGGCTTCAACATCCTGGCGCTCTACCTGCAGGACAACTACGGCATCCGTGCCGGCTACTTCCAGCTCGCGGTCGACCTGACCATCCTGGTCATATCGCTGTTCTATCTCGACTGGTCGAAGGTGGCGCTGTCGGTGGCGGGTGCTGCGGTACTCAACCTGATCATCACCATCAACCACCGTCCCGGCCGCTATGTCGGCATGAGTTGACGCGGCAACAAAAAGCCGCGCCAGGGGCGCGGCTCTTGCTGTAGGCCGTTGCGGATCAGTGCGTGGTCGGCTGCTTGGTCTTCCGGAGATAGGGCAGCACGCGCTCGAACGAGCCGAAGCGCTTGATGGCATCCTCGTCGGACACGGCAGCGGTGACGATGACGTCGTCGCCCTGCTTCCACTGCACGGGCGTCGCGACCTGGTACTTGGCCGTCAGCTGGATCGAATCCAGGGCGCGCAGTATCTCGTCGAAGTTGCGGCCGGTCGACATCGGATAGGTCAGGGTCAGCTTGACCTTCTTGTCCGGGCCGATAACGAACACCGAGCGCACCGTGGCGTTGTCTGCCGGGGTCCGGCCTTCCGAGCTGTCGCCGGCACCGGCAGGCAGCATGTCATAGAGCTTGGCGACGGCAAGCGTCGGATCGCCGATCATCGGGTAGTCGACTTTGTTGCCCGACAGCTGCTCGATATCGGCTTTCCATTTGTGATGGTTTTCGACCGGATCGACCGAAATGCCGATCATCTTGGCGTTGCGGCTGGCAAAATCGGACTTCAACCCGGCCATGTAGCCGAGTTCGGTCGTGCAGACCGGCGTGAAATCCTTGGGGTGCGAAAACAGCACGGCATAGCCGTCGCCGATCCAGTCGTGAAAGCTGATCGGGCCTTCCGTGGTGTCGGCTTTGAAATCCGGGGCGGTGTCGTTGATACGAAGGCTCATGGCTCGGTTCCTCCTGAAATCGACGCACGAAGCGAACTCGCAGCCAAAACGGCGCGCGTTTTACGTCCGAGTGCGAATGCGCCATCTTGCGCCAAGCCCGCGAAAACGACAATGGCCGGGACAAGCCCGGCCATTGCAACAATTCAACATTTCCAGGAAAGCTTACTGCTTGATCGGCGCGTACTTGCCGTCATGCCACTGGTTGATGTCGTAGCTGGCGTTCTTCAGATCGCCCTTCTCGTCGAAGACGACGTCGCCGACGACTGTGCTGATCGGCTTGCCGTCCTTGAGCGCCTCGGCAACCTTCATCGGATCGTCGGTGCCAGCGCGCTCGATGCCCTGCGCGAAGGCCTGGATGGTAGCGTAGGAGAACAAGGTAAAGCCTTCCGGCACGAAACCGCCGGCCTTGATCTTCTCGACCGCTTCCTTGGCTTCAGGCTTGGCCTGGGGGTCGGACGGGAAGACGAACATCGTGCCTTCGCCGGCCGGGCCGGCGATCTGCCAGAATTCAGGCGAGGCGATCGAGTCCGGCATGATCAGCTGATACTTGAAGTTCTGCTCCGCCGACTGGCGCAGGATGAGGCCGGCTTCGGGGTGGTAGCCGCCGAAATAGACGACATCGGCCTTGAGTTCCTTGAGCTTGGTGACGAGCGCCGAATAGTCCTTCTCGCCGGCATTGATGCCTTCGTACAGGAGTTCGGTGAGACCGCCGGCATTCATCGTCTTCCTGACGGCATCGGCCACGCCCTGGCCGTAGGCGCTCTTGTCGTGCAGCACGACAACGTTCTTGCCCTTGTACTTCTCGGCGATCCACGGCCCGATGAAGGCGCCCTGCGCGTCGTCGCGGGTATAGAGACGCATGATCGTCGACCAGCCCTTGGCGGCCGCATCGTCGGTCATGATCGGGTTCGAAGACGCCGGCGACATCATCAGCGCGCCGCTCTCGGCATAAACGGCCGACGCCGGAATGCTCGAGCCCGAGCAGGCATGGCCGTCGATGAACTTGATGCCGTTGGCAACGATGCGGTTGGCAACGGAAACCGCCTGCTTGGGATCGCAGACATCGTCCTCGACCGAAAGCTTGAGCTGGCGGCCCAGGACGCCGCCTTTTTCGTTGATCGCCTTGACGGCAGCCTCGGCGCCCTGGCGGAACTGGTCGCCGATGTTGGCGAGCTGGCCAGTCATCGGCCCGACGACGGCGACAGTGATGTCTTCGGCAAATGCCACGCCGGCACTGAGCGACAGCGCGAGCAATGCGCCAACTGAACGTTTGAAATGCATTTTTCCCTCTCCCTGGGCGCGCCGGCGATGCCGCGCGCCATACTTCAAATGCGCCGGAAACCTCTCACCCAAGTTGTGCCTTGTCTTGGCGCATGGGCATCGGAACATTGTGCCTGCAAGCGGCACTGCCGGCAATGATGCCGGCAACCGGTAACCGCCTGGAAAAAACAAAAAGGCCGCGCCGATCTTGTTTCGATCGGTCGCGGCCTTTTTCGTGGAGAACGTCGCGGAGCGTCTGTGGCCCCGTCGCAGTCCGCCTGCCCTGTTATTCCGATCGCGCCTCGCCCGTCCTTCAGGCCGTCGCGTTGTTGTTATTGGAAGCCGCCATATGGGCGACCTCGATCTTCCCCCCGGAAGCAGTATTCAGTGCGTGGTCATCCATTCGCGGGCTTCGCGCAGCGCCTTGACGATGTCGAGCTTGGACATCGAGCCGGACAATTCCGAGCGCAACTCGGCAGCGCGGGCGGAGCCCTTGATCGCGGCGATATTGAACCATTTGTGGGCGGTAACGACGTCGACCTCGCAATCGCGGCCGGTCGCATACATCATGCCCAATTCCAGAAGAATGTCGGCCTGAGCGGTGGAACCCATCGCGCCGAAGCCAGCATCAAAGATTTCGAAACGTGCCATTTTCTTATCCCCTGTCTGTCTCCCGAGAGCGGGCCCGCTGGTGTCCCCCGAGCTGCTCTTTCGATGCTTCCGAGGATGCCGCCGAGCCTTGAATCCGGCGTTAAATGGCGTGCTTAATTCCAGGAAAACAAACCTAAAACAAAGGGTAAACCTCGGAATTCATTAAGGATAGGAACCGTTGCGCCGGCTGGGATTTGGAGAAAATGCGATGAAAATTTGCGCCCGGACGCGAAAGTCTTTGATAACCACGCGCAGCTTTCATCCGTCGCCATCGGTGAATTTCAGAGCGCTATGCCGGTGTTTTCAGGGCTCAAAAATGCTTCCGGCTTCCCCTGCGGCACCGCTTTCGTTTTCGCCAGAGCTGCATTACGCTTACGTTTGCGTAAACGTCAGGCGGGGGAGATGCCTGAGCAAGATACCAACCGGGAGGACTTCAATGTTTCGCAAGATGAGCGTGGCCGTGGCGGCCACGATGATGCTGGCCGGTGCGGCCCATGCCGATCCGATCGAAGGCAGCTGGAAGACCGAGGCGGGCTCGACTGCCGCAATCGCGTCCTGCGGCGGCAGCTTCTGTATCACGCTGAAAGACGGCAAGCATGCCGGCAAGAAGATCGGTACCTTCAATGCCGATGGCGACAGCGCCTATTCGGGCAAGATCACCGATCCGGCCAACGACAAGACCTATACCGGCAAGGCCAGCCTCGCCGGCTCGAACCTCAAGATGAAGGGCTGCGTGCTCGGCGGCCTGATCTGCAAGACGCAGAACTGGTCGAAGCTGTAGGAGCGGATGGGGAATAGGGAGTAGGGAGTAGGGAGTAGGGAGTAGGGAAGCTGGGCAACTGAGGCGCTGCCTCCCCCTATTCGCTACTCACTACTCACTACTCGCTCTCTTCAGGCCCTCGCCCTCTGCCCGAACAGCACCTTCTGGGCTTCCTTGTCGTCGGCGAGATTGCGGCGATGATCCTCGCCGACCGCGATGCCGCGCACGACAGCCGGACGGGCCATCAGTGTTTCGAACCAGCGCTTGAGGTGCGGGAAGTCGTCGATTTCCTGACCCTGGTTCTTGTAGGGCTTGACCCAGCCGAGCGAGGCAATGTCGGCGATCGAATAGTCGCCGGCGAGGAATTCGCGATCGGCGAGGCGCTTGTTCATCACCCCATAGAGGCGGTTGACCTCGTTGGTATAGCGCTCGATGCCATAGGCGATCTTCTCCGGCGCATATTGGCGGAAATGATGCGCCTGGCCGGCCATCGGGCCGAGACCGCCGACCTGCCAGAACAGCCATTGATCGACCTCGGCGCGGCCGCGCTCGTCGGCAGGGTACAGCTTGCCGAACTTACGGCCGAGATATTGCAGGATCGCACCCGACTCGAAGATCGAGATCGGCTCATGGCCCCACTTGCCGTCGGCGCCCGGGCCTTCAGGGTCGACGATCGCCGGCATGCGGTTGTTGGGCGCGATCTTGAGGAATGACGGCTCAAACTGCTCGCCCTTGCCGATGTTGATGTACTTGACCGTGTAGGGAACGCCGAGTTCCTCCAGCATGATCGAGATCTTCCAGCCGTTGGGCGTGGGCCAATAATAGAGCTCGATCGGCAACGTCTGGGTGGTCATTCCGCAGTCTCCGTTGATGGTCCTAGACTGGAGATATGCGTGGGCTCCTCAAACGCAACCCTGCGAACGTCTTAAGCACCGTCAATAAATTTGAACCGAAGATGAACGGAGGTCTCAGAACCCGTTCAGTCGCAGCAGTGCATATTCCCTCGCATTGAAGGGGAAGACACCAATGCTCGCTCGCCGGTTCACTATCGTTTGTCTGCTCAGCGCCATGTTCGGCATCATGTTTGCCACCATCGTCGCCGAGACCAGCCGCCCCGCCCGCTCATGGGATATCGGCAATGTCGTGCCTTGTGTCTTCGAAGAAGGACTGACCTGCGAAGCGCCGCACAGCAAGTAACCGAACCAACTGTCCGAGACGAAAGAAAAGCCAATGACCCGCACCGCAACCCAGATCAGAAAGACGCTCCGGCTCCTGCCGCGGGCCGCGCTGATCCTGATGGTTCTCGCCGCCCCGGTGCTGACCGTGCCGCAGCTGCGCGCCGACAACGGTTCGACGATCGAGGCGCCCGCGGCACGCAAGGGTGGCGTCGGCTTCGTGCTGCTGGTCAGCCTGCAGCGCAGCTGAGCGTGGATTTGGCGGGACCCGCCATCGGCCCCCTCCCAACTGTCATGATTGGTCTCTATAATGGGTCATGGAAAAGCGAATCTATCCTGAACCCATCGAATCCATCTCCTCGCCGCTGCCGTTTCCCAAGCAGAGCTTCAGCGATGCCGCCAAGGCGGTGGCTGCCCTGCAGCAGCTCTACGAACGCAACACCGCCTTCCTGCGCGAGGCCTTCGCCTCGCTTGCCGCGGGTGCCGACACCAATGTGCGCTTCCGCGCCTTCTACCCCGAGGTCGGAGTCACCACGACGTCGTATTCGCAGGTCGATTCCCGCCAGGCCTACGGCCATATGCCGACGCCGGGCCATTTCTCGACGACGATCACCCGGCCGGACCTATTCCAGAGCTATCTGACCGAGCAGCTGAAGCTGATCATGCGCAACCATGGCGGACCGGTGACCGTGTCGGAATCGTCGACGCCGATCCCGCTGCATTTCGCCTTCCTTGAAGGCACCCATGTCGACGGCGCTGCCGCCGACCGCATTCAGCGGCCGATCCGCGACCTGTTCGACGTGCCGGATCTCGACGGCACCGACGACCACATCGCCAACGGCACGTTCGAGATCATGCCGGGCGAAGCGCGCCCATTGGCCGTTTTCACTGCCCAGCGCATCGACTATTCGCTGCACCGCCTGTCCCACTACACGGCGACGACGCCGCAGCACTTCCAGAATTTCGTGCTGTTCACCAACTACCAGTTCTACATCGATGAGTTCGTCGTGCTGGCCCGCGACCTGATGGCCAAGGGCGGCGGCGGCTACACCGAGTTCGTCGAGCCGGGCGGCATGGTGACCAAGGCCGGTGCCACGACACCGTCCGAAGGCACGCCGGCGGCAAGGCTGCCGCAGATGCCGGCCTACCATCTAAAGAAGCCGGGCCATGCCGGCATCACCATGGTCAATATCGGCGTCGGCCCCTCCAACGCCAAGACCATCACCGACCATATCGCGGTGCTGAGGCCGCATGCCTGGCTGATGCTCGGCCACTGCGCCGGCTTGCGCAACACACAAGCGCTCGGCGACTATGTGCTGGCGCACGCCTATGTCCGCGAGGACCACGTGCTCGACGACGACCTGCCGGTTTGGGTGCCGATCCCGCCGCTGGCCGAAGTGCAGGTGGCGCTGCAAGAGGCGGTCGCCGAGGTGACGGGGCTTTCCGGCTACGACCTCAAGCGCATCATGCGCACCGGCACGGTGGCGACCATCGACAACCGCAACTGGGAACTGCGCGACCAGCGCGGACCGGTGCAGCGGCTGTCGCAGTCGCGTGCGATTGCGCTCGACATGGAATCAGCAACGATCGCCGCCAATGGCTTCCGCTTCCGGGTGCCCTACGGCACGCTTTTGTGCGTCTCCGACAAGCCGCTGCATGGCGAACTCAAGCTGCCGGGCATGGCGACGGAGTTCTACAAGCGGCAGGTGGCGCAGCACCTGACCATCGGCATTCGCGCCCTGGAAAAGCTGGCCGAAATGCCCAACGAGCGGCTGCATTCGCGCAAGCTGCGCAGCTTTGCCGAAACGGCGTTCCAGTAGGGACGGCTCATCGCGCCCGTGAACTGCGGGCGCGACGACTTGGTTGGCGGGCTACTGCCCGTTAACGAAGGTCAAGATCAGGCGATGGACGTTGCCGCCATCGCCGAGCTCGACGCGATCGAAGTCGCTGCTTTGCTGGCGCTGGGCCAGCGAGGCTTCCGACAGCGGCCTGGTGATCTCCTGCCTGATCTTCTTGCAGCCGGGATCGCCCGGTACCGACAGGCCAATGGTGGTCTTTTCGATGGTCGCCACCATCTGCTTGATCATCTCGCCATGCACCAGCTCGTGGCGCCTGACGCCTTCGTAGAACACGTCCCAGCGCTGCTGGAGCGCTGCCGGCAGACGGCCGGCTGGCTTGGGCAAGGTGTAGGTGATGATCAGCCTGGGCTTGGCCGCGACCAGGGTGCAGGCATCGCCCTGCGGCTCGTACTTGCGCTGCCAGGTCAGCTTGAAATTGGTGTGGGCGATGGCGCGGCCGACGCTGGCCTTGGGGCCGCGCTCGCCGATCGAGGCATAGAGTTCGGGTGCGGTGGTTCCCGATATGGCGTAGGTCTTTGTCTGCTCGACGACCTGGCCGTTGGCGCGGGCGTCGGCCGTCGTCGCCAGAAGCAGGACCGCACAAGCCCGCAGCCAGTGATGGGCGGCTGTCTTCATTCCATTCTCCGCAAGGCAGTTGCAGCATTGCGCGACGCCTGGCCGCGCACGCCGATGATCCCCGCCCATCGGTCTCACGGTTCGCTCCGGATTTCAACCGGGGGGCAGCGCTCGGCGGGGCTTGTCAAAGCAGGCTTGCGGCCAGATACAGGAGGCACATAATCGATCATCAATGGGCCGCATTTGTCGCGACATGAAGCGGACATGACGACCATGGCTTTTTACAAATTCGGCAAGATCGCCTGCTTTGCGGCGATGATGCTGCTTTCGGTCCCGCTGGTCGCCGGGTTCTTCGGCGCCTGGCACCCGGCGCTCGATTCGTTCGCCCATTTCAGGGTGCACCTGGCGGTGCTGATGATGCTCACGGCACTGCCGCTGCTGTTTAGCTCGCTGCGCTGGCAGGCGATTGCGGCGCTGGCCTTTGGCGCCGCGGCACTGTCCACCACGTCGAGTGCGCTGCCGCTGCCCGGCCTTGGGCCGGTGCACGCCGCATTCCAGCCGCGCGCCGGCGACCGACCGGTCTACAAGATGCTGCAGATGAACCTGCGCTTCAACAGCACCGAGCCGGGCAAGGTGTTGTCGCTGGTCGGCCGGACCCAGCCCGACGTCATCACCTTGCAGGAAGTGTCGGCAAAGTGGACCAAGAGCCTTGAGCCGCTGTTTGCGCGCTACCCCCACCGCATCCTGTGCCCCTACCCCAACCGCATCTTCGGCGTGGCGATCCTGTCGCGAAGGCCGTTTGCCGAAGGCAGCGAGCCGCAATGCTTCGGCGGTGGGGCGCTGGCCATCGCCAAGGTCGATTTCGGCGGCCGGACAAGCGACGTGGCCGCCCTTCACCTCGGCTGGCCGTGGCCGTTCGAGCAATCGCCCCAGATCGGCGAACTGAGCGGCGATCTCGCCACGCTCGGCGACAATGCGATCCTGGGCGGCGATTTCAACGCCACGCCATGGAGTGCTGCCGTCGGACGCGTCGCCAAGGCCGGCGACCTGACGCTGATGCCGGCAGCCGGCCGCACCTGGCTGACCTTCATGCTGCCCGACTTCATGCGCTTTGCCGGCTTGACCATCGACCACGTCATGGCCAAGGGCGATGTCACCGTGCATTCGGTGACCATGGGCGAGGCTGCCGGTTCGGATCACCGGCCGCTGCTGGTGGAATTCTCGTTCCGCGACAGCGCCACCCAACCCGAGGACGAGACGCAGACGGTAGTGCTCGAAACGCCCCCGGCGCCACGCGGCAGCTGAAGCCATTGGCCACAACGGAAACGGCCCGGAAGTCGCGTGGACTTCCGGGCCGTTCTTTTGTCACTGGATGTGCTGCAAATGCAGAAATCACATATTCGGGTAGACCGGTCCCTCGCCGCCCTGGGGCGGCACCCAGTTGATGTTCTGGTTGGGGTCCTTGATGTCGCAGGTCTTGCAGTGGACGCAGTTCTGCGCGTTGATGACGAACCTGGCGTCGGCATGTCCCGGCTCGCCGGCGATGGAGTTGCCGTCGGCATCGACCCATTCGTAGACGCCGGCCGGGCAGTAGCGGCTCGAAGGCCCGGCGAAGACCTCATATTCCGAGCGCTTCTGCAGCTCCATGTCCTTGACCTGGAGGTGGACCGGCTGGTTCTCCTCGTGGTTGGTGTTGGACAAAAACACCGAGGACAGCCGGTCGAAGGTCAAGACGCCGTCGGGCTTGGGATAGTCGATCTTGGCGTGCTTCGACGCCGGCTCGAGCGACTGGGCATCCGACTTGCCGTGCTTGAGCGTGCCGAAGGGCGAGACGCCGAACAGCGTGTTGAGCCACATGTCGAGGCCGCCGAGGCCGACGCCGAGGATGGTACCGAAACGCGACCACAACGGCTTGACGTTGCGGACCTTCTTCAGATCCTTGCCGATGTCGGTCGAACGCCAGGTCGCCTCGTAGGCGGCGAGCTCGTCATTGGCGCGGCCGGCGGCAATGGCTTCGGCGACGTGCTCGGCGGCGAGCATGCCCGACAGCACGGCGTTGTGCGAGCCCTTGATGCGCGGCACGTTGACCAAGCCGGCCGAGCAGCCCATCAGCACGCCGCCGGGGAAGGAGAGCTTCGGCACCGACTGGTAGCCGCCCTCGGTGATCGCGCGCGCGCCGTAGGACAGCCGCTTGCCGCCCTCGAAGGTGCCGCGGATCGCCGGATGGGTCTTGAAGCGCTGGAACTCCTCGAACGGTGCGAGATAGGGGTTCTTGTAGTTGAGGTGGACGACGAAACCGACCGCCACCATGTTGTCTTCGAGGTGGTAGAGGAACGAGCCGCCGCCGGTCTTGAAGTCGAGCGGCCAGCCGAAGGAGTGCTGGACCAGGCCCGGCTTGTGCTTTTCCGGCGCGACCTGCCACAGTTCCTTGAGCCCGATGCCGAACTTCTGCGGCTCCTTGCCGGCGCCGAGGTCGTATCTGGCGATCAGCTGCTTGGCGAGCGAACCGCGGGCACCCTCGCCGATCAGCACATATTTGCCCATCAGCGCCATGCCCGGCGCAAAGCCCGCGCCGTGGCTGCCGTCGCGCTCGATGCCCATGTCGCCGGTGACGACGCCGGTGACGGCCCCCTCATCGTTGTAGAGCAGGCCGGCTGCGGCGAAGCCGGGATAGATCTCGACGCCGAGCGCCTCGGCCTTGGTGGCCAGCCAGCGGCAGACATTGCCGAGCGAGACGATGTAGTTGCCGTGATTGCTCATCAGCGGCGGCATCAGCATGTTCGGCAGCTTGACCGAGCCGGCCGGGCCGAGGATCAGGAAATGGTCGTCGGTGACGGGCGTCTTGAACGGATGGTCGGCATCGTCGCGCCAGTCGGGCAACAGCCGGTTGATGCCGATCGGATCGACCACCGCACCCGACAGGATATGGGCGCCGACCTCGCCGCCCTTTTCCAGCACGACGACCGAAAGCTCGGGATTGACCTGCTTGAGCCGGATCGCCGCCGCCAGGCCCGCCGGCCCGGCGCCGACGATGACAACGTCGAATTCCATGCTCTCGCGTTCGATTTCGCTCATCAATCCCTCCGCATTGGCTGGCCCTGTCCCCAAGGGCGATCTGTAGCTAAGCGCTGCATAGCGCATCGTTGGCAAACGTCAAATCGAACCGGCCGCACATCGGCCTTTAGGAAATGACGTTCCTCCCGACGATGAATTATCTTACGTTAACGTAAAGGTCAAAAGATTTCACCTTTCGGCAGCATTCGCCGCCCCGTACTGTCTGTTTTCAGGTGTGTTCAACAGCCTATTCGTCCATTGATTCTCCATGCGCCCATACGTGCCTTGCAGGACCGGACCGAAGCGCCGTCACCCTAGACGCCACATCCTGGCCGGGGCCGCCCTTCTTATTGCGACATGGCTGAGCGATGAAGGTCGCTCTCAAGAGACCGAAGCGGACCAGAAAGTGTGGAATGCCGGCGCCTATTCGTTCTCCGACGAGTTGGGCGGCTTTCGCATCACCTCGGTTTCAGGCACCGGAACGCGCGAAGATCCCTTCGTCATCAAGGAAGAACTGCAGTCGGCGACACCGGTGACGCTGACGATCAGGACGACCCGGCCGATCAGACCCTTCGACAGTTCGGGATTTTACGCCAGCGGCATCATGTTCGTGCGCGTCGAAGCGCTGAACAACAGCGGCCAGGCCTGGGTGGAGTTCGAATTCGAGCTGCAGGAATTGCAAGGACATGCCAGCGTTTTCGGCGACGGGCTGTCCTTCGACCAGAGGCGGACCGACAACGCCAACATTTCATCGGACAGCTTTGCCCAGTACAGCCGCGACTTCGAGCCCTACGACCGCCTGCGCTATACGGATGGCAAGGTCGACCCTCGCGCCGTGGTCGGTTTCAGCTTCCTGGTGACCGACTACACGCCGCGCTGGCGCTTTTATCTGGTGCAGGACCCGCGCATCCCGTCGTCATGAACTTGCAAATCGCCGGCGTAACGCCGAAACTGGGGCATGGCCTCACTTTCGGGAAATGAACGTCCGGATCTGCGCGATCTGCTCGCCTTCTATGCGTCGGCAGGCGTCGACGACGCACTACTGGACGACCCTGTCGACAGATTTGCCGAAAACGCGCAGCGCCAGGCAGTGGCTGTCCAAGGGTCTGCCCAACAAAGCCCGCAGGGCGCGGTTCGCTCCGAGCCGGCAAGAGCCGACAGGAGTGCACCTCCCCCGCCGCCGCGCCCGGCCGTATCCGCAGCGGTGCCCGACGAAGCCCAGGCAGCCGCCGCGCGCGAGATCGCCGCAAAGGCAGCGACGCTCGACGAGCTCAGGCAGATCATGGAAGGCTTCGAAGGCTGCAATCTCAAGGCCACGGCCAAGAGCATGGTGTTTGCCGACGGCAACCCGGATGCGGACCTGATGCTGGTCGGCGAAGCGCCCGGCCGCGACGAGGATTTCGAGGGCCTGCCCTTCGTCGGACGTTCTGGGCAGTTGCTCGACCGCATCCTGGCGGCAATCGGCCTCGACCGGACATCGGCCTATGTCGCCAATGTGATTCCGTGGCGTCCGCCCGGCAACCGTGCGCCGACGCCACATGAGACCGAGATCTGCCGGCCGTTCATCGAACGCCAGATAGCGCTCGTCAAACCCAAGGTTCTGGTGACGCTGGACGGGCCGCCGGCAAAGGTCTTGACTGGTTCGCCTGACGTCATCCTGCGCGTTCGCGGCACCTGGAAAAACCACACGACACCGGATGGCACGGTCATTCCCGTCATGCCGACGCTGCATCCGGACTATCTGCTCAGAAATCCCGCCCACAAGAAACTTGCGTGGCGGGACTTCCTCGAGGTCAAAGCGAAGCTGCGGGAGCTGGGCAGCCTCTAAAAGGAGGCGGTGGCAGCTGCGCGGCGGATGCCGATGAACTGCAGTTCAGCAAACACCGCGACCGCCAGCGCCTGGACGACGACAAAGGCTGTGCCGAGCATCGTCGGCTGCACTGCGCCAGAGAGCAACAGGGCAAGGCTGCCGACCACCCAAAGCCCATTGATGGCGACGATGTCGATCATCAGCAGCCTCGAAACGGCGGCTCGCCGCGCAAGAACCACCAGCATGGCGACAAATGGCACCAGCGCCAGGCCGGCCCAGAACAGCAAATCCTGCGGCAGGCCAAGGAGCGGCGACAGCAACGGGGCGCCAAGCATCATCAGGATGCCAGCGGCGCCGCTGACCAGAGCGTCGGCGAAGAGGACGTTGCGGAGGAAAGGGGTGACGGTAATCGACATGGCTAAAGCTCCTGGTTCGGTTGTGGCGGAGGCTGTCTGCGACCGCCTTCCTGATGCCGAACATCCCACCGGAACTGGGCCAAGGCGATTACGCCGGAGGTAATAGCAATAAGTACCCATGCCGCTTAGGTTGAGCGGATGGCAACGACACAAAACCCCGTAGGCGGCCTGATCCGCGAATGGCGTACCAGAAGGCGCATGAGCCAGCTCGATCTCGCCATGGAAGCCGAAATCTCGCAGCGGCACCTGAGCTTCATGGAAAGCGGGCGGTCGGCTCCGTCGCGCGACATGGTTCTTCACCTGGCCGAACGGCTGTCGATCCCGCTGCGCCAGCGCAACCAGCTGCTGCTGGCCGCCGGATACGCGCCGACCTTCGGCGAAAGACCACTCGACCACCCGTCGCTGGCGCCGGCCATGGACGCGGTGCGCATGGTGCTCAAGGGCCACGAGCCCTACCCTGCGATCGCCGTCGACCGGCACTGGAACCTGATCGAGGGCAATGCGGCGCTGGCCCCGATGCTCGCAGGCGTGGAGGACGCCTCGCTGCTCGAGTCGCCGGTCAACGTGCTGAGGCTCAGCCTGCATCCGAAAGGCGTGGCGCCGCGCATCGTCAACCTGCACGAATGGCGCTCGCACCTGATCGAGCGGCTGAAGCACCAGAACGACACCGCCGGCGATCCGATGCTCGAAGCGCTGGAGCGGGAGCTGCTGAGCTATCCCGACGGGCCGCGCACGGGCCGCCCGATGCAGGCCGATCCGCTGGCGATCGCCCATCCGCTGAAGCTTCGCATGGGAGATACGGTGCTGTCCTTCATCAGCACGATCACCGTGTTCGGCACGCCGCTCGACGTGACGTTGTCGGAACTTGCCATTGAATCGTTCTTCCCCGCCGACGAGGAGACGGCGGCCCATCTCAGGGCACTGGCCAAGCAATGAGCTATTGCGGCGGGGCAGCTTTCTTGGCCGCCTGGCGCTCGATGCCGAGACGCCGCTCGCGCCAGATGATGAAGATGCCGGCGCCGACGACGATGACACCACCGACCAGCGTGTACAGGGTCGGCAGATCGCCGAAGACGAGATAGCCGACGACGATGCCGAGCAGCAGCGACGTGTATTCGAACGGCGCGACCGTCGACGCCTCGGCGTGGCGGTAGGCCTCGGTCATGAACAGTTGCGCGATGCCGCCGCAGAAGCCGCTGGTGACGAGCAGCGCCGTCTGTTCCCAGGTCAGCGACTGCCAGCCGAACGGGATGCTGAACAGGGCCATGATGCTGGCGGTCAGCGAAAACCACAGCACGATCGTCGCGGTGCGTTCGGTATGGACCAGGTTGCGGACAAGCAGCATGGCGATGGCCGAAAGTGCCGCGCCGACAATGGCGGCCACCGCGCCCATCGCCGCCTTGTCGCTCACACCTTCGGGCGAGGTAAACAGCGTCAGATTGGGCCATGACACGATCAGCACGCCGACAAGACCGATCGCGACCGCAGTCCAGCGATAGGCGCGAACGTTTTCGCCGAGGATGAGGGCGCTGAAGACGACGACCAGCAGCGGCTGGGCATAGTTCAGCGTGATCGCCTCCGGCAGCGGCAGTTGCGTCAGCGCGAAGAAGCTGAAACCCATCGCCGTGACCCCGGCCAGCCCGCGCATGATGTGCCCGAACGGCCGCGTGGTCACGACCGCCGTGCGCAACTCGCCTTGCCAGGCGAGAAAGACCAGGATCGGAAAGATGGCAAAGAAGGACCGGAAGAAGACGATCTGGCCGGCGGGCACCTGGCCGGCCAGCTTGATGCTGGTCGACATGCCGACGAAGATTGCCACCGAAATGACCTTGAGCGCGATACCTGTAAGCGGCGACAAAGCCTGATGAACCACTTGATGCTTCACTTCACTCTGGCCGCCTCTATCGCGGCCCATACGCGCGCGGGCGTCGCCGGCATTTCAATATGGTCTATGCCGTAGGCCCGGTGGAGTGCATCGGTGACGGCATTGAGTGCGGCCGGCGTCGCGCCGATGGTGCCGGCCTCACCGGCGCCCTTCATGCCCATGGCATTGGTGGTCGAGGGCACGTTGCGCGTCTCGAAATGAAAGGACGGCACGGAGTCGGCGCGCGGCATGGTGTAGTCCATGAAGCTCGCCGTCAGAAGCTGGCCGTCCTCGCCGTAGACCGCCTCTTCCGACAGGGCCTGGCCGATGCCCTGGACGACGCCGCCGTGGACCTGGCCTGCCAGCAGCAGCGGGTTTACCGTCATGCCGAAATCGTCGACGATGGTGTAGGCCACGACCTCGGTGGCGCCAGTCTCGGGATCGATCTCGACCTCGCAGATATGGGTGCCGTTGGGATAAGTGGCCTCGTGCTGAACAAACTCGCCCATCGCCTTGAGATCGTCCGGGTTTTTCGCCGCGGCATGAAGCGCCGCGAAACCGATAGCGCGGTCGGTGCCGACGATGCGTGCCTCGCCGTTTTCCAGTTCGATGTCGGCGGCCGCGGCCTCGAGTTCATCGGCGGCGAGCTTCCTGAGCTTCTCCGCCAATGCCTCGCCAGCGCGGGAGGCCGAGACGCCGCCGAGGGGGATCGAGCGGGAACCGCCGGTGCCGCCACCGCTGGGCAGTTGGTCGGTATCGCCTTGGTGGACGCTGATCCTGGCGACCTCGAGATTGAGCTTTTCCGACACGAACTGGGCGTAGGCGGTGGCGTGGCCCTGGCCGTTGGACTGGGTGCCGATGAAGACCGACACCGTGCCGTCGGCATTGAGCTCGACGCGCGCGGGTTCGGACCCGGCGAAAGCGCAGGCCTCGATGTAGGTCGCCATCCCGATGCCGCGGATTTTCCCCCGCTGCTTCGCCTCTGCGAGCCGCTCGGGGAAGCTATCCCAGGCGGCGCGCTGCATGGAGAGGTCCATGTGCGCTTCGAATTCGCCGACGTCGTAGAGTCGGCCTGTCTGGGTCCGGTAGGGGAACTGTTCGGGGCGGATGAAGTTGCGGCGGCGGATCTCGTCGACCGTCAGGCCAAGTTCGTGGGCGCAGGCATCGGCGAGCTTTTCGACCAGGAGTGCGGCCTCCGGGCGCCCTGCTCCGCGATAGGCATCGACCGGGCAGGTGTTGGTGTAAACGCCCGTAATCGCCACATCGAGCGCCTCGATGTCGTAGACGCCGGTCGACATGCTGGCGCCGATATGGGCGATGACAGGACCGTATTGCGAGACATAGGCACCGACATTGGAGAGCAGTTCGACGCGCAGGCCAAGAAAGCGGCCGTTGCCGTCCATCGCCATTTCGGCGGCGACGACGTTGTCGCGCCCCTGCGCGTCGGTGAGGAAATGCTCGGTGCGGTCGCTCGCCCATTTGACCGGCTGGCCGAGCCGCTTGGCGGCTTCAAGCACCAGCGCGTGTTCGCGATAGACGAAAGCCTTGGTGCCGAAGCCGCCGCCGACGTCGGGGGTTATGACGCGAAGCTTGTCGGCGGCTATGCCGAAGACCTGCCCGGTCAGGACGTTGCGCATCGAATGCACGCCCTGCGAACCGGTGGTCAGCACGAAACGGTCCTCGTCGGTGCGCCATTCGCCGATGGCCGAGCGCGGCTCCATGTAGTTGCAGATCAGCCGGTTGTTGATGAACTCTATGCGGGTGACATGGTCGGCGCTGGCGAAAGCCTTGTCGGTCTTGTCCTTGTCGCCGAGATGGTAGGTGAAGGCGCGGTTTGAGCCGAGTTCGGGCCAGACCAGCGGCGTCTCGTCGTCCAGCGCGGTCGCTGTATTGGCCGCAGCGTCTTCGCCGTCATAATCGACCTCGATCAGTTCGGCGGCATCCTGCGCCAGCGCCCTGGTGTCGGCGACCACGAAGGCTATGGCATCGCCGACATAGTTGACCCGGTCGCCGCACAGGATCGGGATGTCGCGGGTCGGCGCACGGGTGCCGTCGGGCTGCTTCTGCATGACCATCGACTTGAGTTCGCCGAGATGGACGACATCGGCGCCGGTCAACACCAGACGGACCCCGGGTGCCGCGCGTGCGTCTTCGACCGAGCCGATCTTGAAGCTGCCTTTGGCGACCGGCGAACGCAGGACATAGCCGTGGAGTTGCGATGCCGGGGCAATGTCGTCGGTGTAGCGACCCGTGCCGGTGATGAATGCCGCGTCCTCGAGGCGCAAAACGGATGCGCCCATCCCGAATTTCGGCGTGACGATAGTCATATCTGCCCCGTGAGGATTGGTGGAGGAGCGCAGCAAATGTGCGGTCCCGAACAGTTTTGCCGAGGGGGCGTTTCGTGTAAAGAGCAGCGGCCGCATATTTGTTCTACCAGCATGCAGCCAGCGTTCGGACGTCGACAGGAAGGCCCACCACATGCGCACTGATACCGGACAGGTGTTTCGTCTCGAGGATTACCGGCCGAGCGACTACCTGATCCCCAGGACCGAACTCGACTTCCGCCTCGGCGCAGACAACACAAGGGTGGTGGCAAGGCTGACGATCGAGCGGCGCGCTGGCGTCGACAAGCCGGTGCAACTGGAACTCGACGGCGACGGGCTGACATTGCGCCGGATCGAAATCGACGGCGAGACGGTCGATGCCGCCAATTTCGACGCCACGCCCGAGCGGCTGGTCATCTACACCCCACCGGCCTCAGGGCACTTCACCTTGCTGATCGAGACCGAGCTTGCACCATCGCGCAACGAGGCGCTGATGGGCCTCTATCGCTCCAGCAAGGTCTATTGCACGCAGTGCGAGGCGGAGGGCTTCCGCCGCATCACCTATTTCCTCGATCGGCCCGACATCCTGTCGGTCTACACCGTGCGCATCGAGGCCGAGCGCGCCGAGGCGCCGCTACTGCTGGCCAACGGCAATCCGGTCGAGCATGGCGATCTCGCCAACGGCTGGCACTATGCGGTCTGGCACGACCCCTTCCCCAAGCCGTCCTACCTGTTCGCGCTGGTCGCCGGCGACCTCGGCTGCATCAAGGACCGCTTCGTCACGGCTTCGGGCCGAGAGGTCGAGCTCGGCATCTATGTCGAGCACGGCAAGGAGAACCAGGCCGGCTACGCCATGGATTCGCTGCGCCGATCGATGAAATGGGACGAAGAGGTGTTCGGCTGCGAATACGATCTCGACGTCTTCAACATCGTCGCCGTGTCCGATTTCAACATGGGCGCGATGGAGAACAAGGGTCTGAACATCTTCAACGACAAGTACGTGCTTGCCGACGAGGAGACCGCGACGGACGCCGACTTCGCCAATATCGAGGCGATCATCGCGCATGAATATTTCCACAATTGGACAGGCAACAGAATCACTTGCCGCGACTGGTTCCAGCTCTGCCTCAAGGAAGGCCTGACCGTCTTCCGCGACCACGAATTCTCCGCCGACCAGCGCTCGCGGCCGGTCAAGCGCATCGCCGAGGTGCGCACGCTGCGCGCCCACCAGTTCCCAGAGGACCAGGGGCCGCTGGCGCATCCGGTTCGCCCCAGGCGCTATCGCGAGATCAACAACTTCTACACGGCAACCGTCTACGAGAAGGGTTCGGAAGTGGTGCGGATGATCCGCACGGTGCTGGGCGCGGAGACCTTCCGCAAAGGCATGGACCTTTATTTCGAGCGCCATGACGGGGATGCCGCGACCATCGAGGACTTCCTCAAGGTGTTCGAGGACGTGTCGGGCCGCGACCTGTCGCAGTTCGCGCTTTGGTACCATCAGGCGGGTACGCCGAACCTCAGCGTGACGGCATCGCATAGCCCAGCCACGGCAGAATTCACCATCGAGATCGAGCAATCGGTGCCGCCGACACCGTCGGAAAGCCGCAAGCGGCTGATGCACATCCCGCTCGCCTTCGGCCTCGTCGGCGCCGACGGCAAGGACATGGCCTATGGCAGCGCC
Source organism: Aminobacter sp. MSH1 (assembly GCF_003071665.1). Classification (GTDB taxonomy): domain Bacteria; phylum Pseudomonadota; class Alphaproteobacteria; order Rhizobiales; family Rhizobiaceae; genus Aminobacter; species Aminobacter niigataensis. The sequence continues at coordinate 4,467,366 of NZ_CP026265.1, forward strand.
GAGGGTGCGACCGTCGAAAACGGCGTCATCCACGTCCGCAAGCGCAAGCATGTGGTGACCTTCTCCGGAGTGAGCGAACGGCCGGTGCTGTCGGTCAACCGCGGCTTTTCGGCACCGATCACGCTGACCGTCGAGCAGCGCCCGGAGGACCAGATCTTCCTCGCCTCGCACGACAGCGATGCGTTCTCGCGCTGGCAGGCATTCAACACGCTCCTGACCGACGCCACCATCGGTGCCTTCAAGGACATCCTCGGCGGCAAGCGGCCCGAGTTGAGCGCGGACCTGGCGGCATTGGCCGGACGCATCGCCGGCGACGGCTCGCTCGAACATGCCTTCCGGGCGCTGGCACTGGCCATGCCGGGCGAAGCCGACATTGCCCGCGATATCGGCAAGAACATCGACCCCGACGCCATCTTCACCGGGCGCGAGGCGCTGGCGCGCAAGATGGCGGAAGGCAACAGCGGAGTCTTTTCGCAGCTTTACGACGATTTGCGCATGTCGGGTCCGTTCTCGCCGGACGCCGCAAGTGCTGGCCGGCGAGCGCTGCGCAACACGCTGCTCGACTATCTCGCCATCCTGCCGGGCGGCGCCGCGCGCGCGGCAGCGCATTTCGCCTCGGCAACCAACATGACCGACCGTGCGGCCGCCCTTGCCGTGCTGGCGCATCGCCATGCCGGCTCGGAGGAGGCGAAGGAGGCGCTGGCCGAATTCGACAAGCGCTACCGCAGCGATCCGCTGGTCATGGACAAGTGGTTCATGATCCAGGCGACGGCCCCCGGCGCCGGCGCAGTCGATGCCGTCAAGGCGCTGACCGAGCACCCGGCCTTCTCGATTGCCAACCCCAACCGGGTGCGCTCGCTGATCGGCGGCTTTGCCAGCGCCAACCAGACCGGCTTCCACCGCGCCGACGGTGCCGGCTACACCTTCTTCGCGGAATCCGTACTGACGGTGGAAAAGCGCAATCCGCAGGTCGCCGCACGCCTCGCCACCGCGCTCAGGTCATGGCGTTCGCTCGAACCCAAGCGCCAGGCAAAGGCGCGTGCGGCCCTGCTCTCGATGCAAGCCAAGGAAGGGCTGTCGGCCGATCTGCGCGACATCATCGAACGCACGTTGGCCTGACAAGCGCCGAGAAATTCAGGCGAGGCCGATCTGACCTGAATTCGCTTCCCAGGGCAATGTTCCAGAACGCGGCGGCTCCCGAAACAGGGGCCGCCGTTTTGCTGCGCCGCTCATTCCGCTGACTTTTAGCCGAATTTTAATCTTTTTCCCACGCCCCACTGGACAAGGCGAATCAGCTTTGATTCTTTAGTGACGATTCGGAAGTTCGGTGTATGCCGGATCATCTACCAGGAAACGGGATTTGGGGAGCCAATTATGGCAAAGGCGGACGCGTGGGGCGCGCCCGATGAGACTGCTTTTGGCCGTCGCAGGCAGGCGCGTGGCGCTGGCCTGTCGGGCAATGCACGTCTTATCGCGGAGCCCGCGTACCGCCGGCTCCTTGCCGCCGAGCCGCTGCTTCGCCGCTCCATTCCGACGCTGATTGTCATCTTCCTGATCGTCGTTGCCGGTGCGCGCTTCCTGTCGATGATGGCCCTGCGCGACGATGTCGAACGCAACGCCAAGGCTATCCTGGCGCTTTCGGCCGGTGAGCTGGTCAACTCGCTGATGGCAGGCGCCACGACCGACGTGCCCTTCGCCGCCGCCAGCCATGACCTGCTCGAGCGCACGAGCCAGCAAGGCACGCTGAGCCGCAGCCATGTGATTGCGCTGACCGACGGGAATTTCCGCGTCGTCGCGGTCAGCCCGCAGTCGACCGGCTGGCAGGGCCAGTCACTCGACGCCATCATCTCGGGCGGGCAGCCACTGTTCATGTTCGGCGACCGCGCCGGCGTGATGGACATCCGCATCGGCGGCCAGGACTGGCTGGCAGCGGTCAGCCTCGCCGACGACAAGCGGGCGGCAGCGGCGGCCATGGTGCCGAAGGAGGCCGTGTTCGCCGACTGGCGCAAGACGGTGTCGCTCAACGTCGCGCTGTTCGTGATGACGGCCGGCATCCTGATCATCATCCTCTATGCCTATTTCAGCCAGGCGGCGCGCGCCCAGGCCGCCGACGGCATCTATCTCGAAGCGCATGAGCGCATCGATCTCGCCCTTGTCCGCGGCAAATGCGGGCTGTGGGATTGGGACATGGTTCGAGGCAAGATGTACTGGTCGGGCTCGATGTACCAGTTGCTCGGCTACGAGGCCTGCGAGGCGATGCTGTCGTTCGGCGAAGTGGCGCGCATCATCCACCCCGAAGACGGCGACCTGTTCGAACTGGCCAACCAGGTGGTGGCCCGCGAAGTCGACCATATCGACCGTGTCTTCCGCATGCGCCATGCCGATGGCCGCTGGGTGTGGATGCGCGCCCGCGCCCAGGTCGTCGACCCCGAAGCCCCCGAGATCCAGATGACCGGCATTGCCGTCGACATTACCGAGCAGCGGCATCTGGCGCTGCGCTCGGAGGCCGCGGACCAGCGGCTGCGGGCGGCGATCGAGAACATCACCGAATCCTTCGTGCTTTGGGACGCCAGCGACAGGCTGGTGATGTGCAATTCGAAATACCAGCACGACAACGGCCTGAGCGACCGTGACGTGCTGCCGGGTACGGCCCGCCAAGATCTCGAAGAGCGCATGGTCGCTTTCGTGTCAGAGCGGCGGCTGGCCAGCGCCAACGGCCCGCGTGCCGGCGCGTCCTATGAACGCCAGCTGGCGGACGGGCGCTGGCTGCAGGTCAACGAACTGACCACCCGCGACGGCGGCCTTGTGTCTGTCGGTTCCGACATCACCCAGATCAAGCAGCACCAGGACAAGCTAATGGAGAGCGAGCGCCGGCTGATGGCGACGATCCACGATCTCAGCCTGGCGCGTCGCTCCGAAGAGGAACGCTCGGGCGAACTGGTCGAGCTCAACCGCAAGTACATGAAGGAAACCGAGCGCGCCGAGGCGGCCAACCGCGCCAAGTCGGAATTCCTCGCCAACATGTCGCATGAACTTCGTACGCCGCTCAACGCGGTGATCGGTTTTTCGGAGCTGATGGAGGGACGGCTGTTCGGACCGCTCGGCTCGCCGCGCTACGAGGAATATGCCCGCGACATCAACTCCAGCGGCAAGTATCTCTTGGGTGTCATCAACGACATCCTCGACATGTCGAAGATCGAGGCCGGCCAGTTCTCGATGGATCGCGAAGAGATCGACCTCTGCCCGCTGATCCGCGAGACGGTCAGGGTCGTCTCGCTGCAGGCGGCGCAGAAATCGATTACCGTCGAGACACAGATCGCCGAGCAGATGACACTGTTCGCCGACCGCCGCGCCATCAAGCAGATCGTCATCAACCTGCTGTCCAACGCGGTGAAGTTCACCGGCCATGGCGGCCGCATCACGGTGCGGGCACGCAACGCCTCGGGCGCGCTGACACTGAGCATCGAAGACAATGGCTGCGGCATTCCCAAGCACGCGCTGGGCAAGCTCGGCCGTCCGTTCGAGCAGGTGCAGAACCAGTTCTCGAAGAACCACGAAGGTTCAGGCCTCGGCCTCGCCATTTCGCGCTCGCTGGCCGAGCTGCATGGCGGCGCGCTGAAAATCAGGTCCACCGAAGGCGTCGGAACGATCGTTTCGGTGCGCATACCGGTGCGCCGGATCGAGCGGCTGGCCAAGGCAGCCTGAGGCCACCCCGGAGGTCAAAGCCCCCGGGGCGGCAAGCCGGCGTTACTGCTGGTGACGCTTGCCATGCCCGTTGCGGGTCGGCATCTCGTCCTTGACGATCTTGCCGTCGTCGTTGCGATCCATCATCGCAAACATCTTCTTCTGGCGCGATTCGATCTCCGCCTTGGTCAGTTCGCCGTCGCCATTGGCATCGAACCGCTTGATGAGACGTTCGGCCATGCGCTCGGCGCGCATGCGCTGGATCTGGTCGGCCACCTCGGCGACGGTGATCTTGCCGTCCGCATTGCCGTCGGCGTCGACCAGCCGCTCGTTCATCGCCGCCGTGAACTCCTCGAAGGTGACGTCACCGCTCTTGTCGGCATCGGCCCGCTCGAAGCGCATCTGCGGCTTCATGCCCTGGCCGCGCGAGGGCTGCGCGGCGGCAAAGGCGGAGGTGCCGGCCGTGCCCGCGAGGGCGAGAAAGGCGATGGCGATCTTCGTTGACTTGCTCATGGGGTTTCTCCTGTTGCATCGACACCCCCGATGCTGATCGAAGCCCAAGCATGGCGTCCCACCGCCCTCACTTGCGCTTCGCACGAAGCAAACGGTCGAAGTGTGTCCTGACCGTTTGCGACGTCTCCTTGAGATGTGCCTCCAGCACGCCGAAATCGGGAAGGTCGGTTGCCGCAAGCAGCAGGTCCGACAGCCCCGGCGGAACATCGTTCCGCTCGAACGCACCGGTGAGGCACAGCCTCGTCATCTGTGTGATGGCCGAATAGAGCCCATAGGCTTCGACCAGGTCCTGCCGCACCTGCGCATCGGCAAAGCCGGGCGCGAGCCGGTGAAGCGTGTCGGCCGTGCCGGTGGCATGGCCCTCTCCTTCGATCCTGCCGGTCAGCACCGCCACCTGGGCGATGAATTCGAGGTCGATCAGCCCGCCGGACACAAGCTTGATGTCCCAGAGGTCGTGCGGCGGCTTTTCGTCCTCGATCATCTGACGCATGTCGCGCGCCTCGGCGGCAACCTTGGCGGTATCGCGCGGCAAGGCGATGATGGAGGCCACCTCGGCTTCGACCTCGGCGCACAACGAGGCGTTCCCGGCGATGGGCCGCGCGCGCGTCAGCGCCATGTGTTCCCAGGTCCAGGCTTCCTCGCGCTGGTATTTGCGGAAGGACGAGATGTGGGTCGCGACCGGCCCCTTGTTGCCCGAAGGGCGCAGCCGGAGATCCAGTTCGTAGAGCACACCTTCGGCGGTCGGCGCGGATACCGCCGCGATGAGGCGCTGGGTCATGCGGGCATAGTAGTGCGAGGGGGCAAGCGGCTTGTCGCCGTCGGATTCCTCGGCGTTCTCAAGGTGGTCGTAGAGCAGGATCAGGTCTACATCGGAACCGGCGGTCAGTTCGCGGCTGCCGAGCTTGCCCATGCCCAAGATCGCCACCCGGGCGCCTGCCACCTTGCCATGGCGGCGGGCGAACTCGGCCTCGACGGCTTCAAGGGCAGCACCCACGGTCAGGTCGGCGAGATCGGAGAAGGCCTTGCCGGCGCGTGCCGGATCGATCGCACCGGCCAGCAAACGGACGCCAATCAGGAACTTCTGTTCCGCGGCGAAGATGCGCAGGCGGTCGAGCACGTCCTCGTAGAGCCGGGTGCTTTCGAGGAATGCCGAGAGACGGGTCGCGAGATAGGCGCGGTTGGGCAGTTCGGACAGCAATGCGGGATCGAGCAGGCCGTCGAAGACGTGCGGCCGGCGCGTGATGATGGCGGCAAGCCGGGGGGCGGCACCCATGATGGTGGCGAGCAGCTTGAGCAGCGCCGGATTGGACTGGAGCAGCGAAAACAGCTGGATGCCTGCCGGCAGTCCTGCGAGGAACTCGTCGAAGCGCATCAGTGCCTCGTCGGCCCGGCGCGTCTTGCCGAAGGCTTCGAGCAGCGCCGGGGTGAGCTCAGTCAAGCGCTCGCGGGCTTCGGCCGACTGGGTGGCGCGATAGCGGCCGAAATGCCAGCTGCGGATGACACGGCAGATGTCCGACGGCCGCTGGAAGCCGAGCTGGCGCAGTGTGTGCAGCGTGTCGGGGTCGTCGACATCGCCGGTGAAGACGAGGTTGCCGATGCCGGCGGAAAGCTCGGGCGCGGCTTCGAACAGCGCCGCATAATGCCGCTCGACCTCCTGCAGCGAGGCGCGGAAGGTCCTGGAAAAGGCTTCTGCATCGGCAAAGCCGAGCATGTGGGCGATGCGCTCCAGCCCCTCGTCGTCCTCGGGCAGGGTATGGGTCTGTTCGTCGGCGACCATCTGGATGGCATGCTCGACGCGGCGGAGGAACCAGTACTGCCGTTCGAGGGCGTCGCGGGCTTCCATGGTGATCCAGCCACGCACGGCGAGCTGGTCGAGCATCGGCACGGTGGCGCGGCCACGCAGTTCGGGAAAGCGGCCGCCGGCAATCAGTTGCTGGGTCTGGACGAAGAACTCGATCTCGCGGATGCCGCCGCGGCCGAGCTTGACGTTGTGGCCTTTGACGGCGACCTCGCCGTGGCCCTTGTGGGCGTGGATCTGGCGCTTGATCGAGTGGACGTCGGCGATGGCCGCGTAGTCCATGTATTTGCGCCAGACATAGGGCTGCAGCTCCTTCAGGAAGGCTTCGCCGGCAGCGATATCGCCCGCCACCGGGCGCGCCTTGATCATCGCCGCCCGCTCCCAGTTCTGGCCGCGGCTTTCATAGTAGTGCAGTGCGGCCTGGACCGAGATCGCCAGCGGCGTCGATCCGGGATCGGGGCGCAGGCGCAGGTCGGTGCGGAAGACATAACCGTGCTCCGTACGGTCCTGCATGATGCGGACCAGGCGACGGGTCAGGCGCGCGAACAGCTCGGTCGCTTCGAGCGGGTCGATGATCGCCGGCGCCTCGGGATCGAAGAACACGACGAGATCGATGTCGGAGGAGAAGTTCAATTCGTGGGCGCCGAGCTTGCCCATGCCGAGCAGGATCCAGCCGGAACCGACAGTCGGGTTGTCGGGATCGGACAGCTTGAGCTTGCCCTGGTCATGCGCATCCCTGAGCAGGAAGTTCACCGCCGCACTGGTGCAAAGGTCGGCCAGCTCGCTCAGCCTGTGAACGCTGGCAGAGGCGGTTGCCTCGCCGGAGAGGTCGGCCAGTGCGATGAGGAAATGGGCCTCCGCCTTCAGCCGGCGCAGCCGCATCATCAGCGTGGCCTCCGTCACTCCCTCCTCACGGGGGGATGCCGCGATCGCTTCGCCGATTTCCTGAAGCCGCTGCTCGATCGACCGGTCAAACAACCGGTCGAGCATTTCGAGCTGACGCCTGGCACTGTGGCGCATGAACTCCGAAAGGTCGAAGACTGCGGCAAGCAACCCTTGGGCCGGGCCCTTGGCTTTCAGGAACGAGGCGAGCCGATCAAGGCCCTCCTCCTTGGCCAAGACGGCGAGTTCGGACAGTTCCCGCCAGGCACGTTCGGGATCGAGCGGTGCGATCTCGATCTTGGGCTCCAGCCGCCATTCGGTCGCTTTCTGTCTGGCAGCAGTTTTCATCTATTCGTCCTTCGGTCCGGGGAAACCCATCAGGACCGATAATCCGGGATTGCCGGGCAGGAGATCAAGCCGGCCATTGTGAAACTTCATCACGGCCTTGGCGAGACTGAGGCCAAGGCCGGAACCCGGCTGCGACCGGCTCTTTTCCAGCCTTACGAAGCGCTCGGTGGCGCGCTTGCGGTCGCCTTCGTCGGGGATGCCTTCGCCGTTGTCGGCGACCTGGACCCGGATTTCGTCGCCCTCGCGTCGCAAGGTGACATCGACATGAGGTTTTTCGACTGCGCCTGCGGAATACTTGATGGCGTTGTCGACGATGTTCGAAAGCGCCTGGGCGATCAGTTCACGATTGCCGCTGACGACAAAGTCGCCGTCGATCGTTGCTTCGAGGCCGACGCCCAGTTCTTCGGCGACAGGCTCGTAAAGTTCCACGACGTCCCGAACGACCGCAGCCAGGTCGACCTTGGCCACGGTTTCGGCGGAGTAGCCCGCCTCGAGCCGCGAAATCATCAGGATGGCGTTGAAGGTGCGGATAAGCTGGTCGGATTCGGCGATGGTGCCTTCCAGCGCCTCGCGATAATCGGCGCCGGTCTTCTTGCCCGACAATGCAGCTTCGGCGCGGTTGCGCAGGCGCGTCAGCGGCGTCTTGAGATCGTGGGCGATGTTGTCGGAGACCTGCTTCAGCCCGTCGTTGAGATGGGCGATGCGGGCCAGCATGGCGTTGAGGTTCTCGGACAGCCGGTCGAACTCGTCGCCAGCACCGGTGACCGGCAGGCGGCCGCTCAGGTCGCCCCCCATGATGCGCCGGCTGGCCTCGGAAACGCCGTCGATGTGCTTCAGCGCGCGGCGGCCGACGAAATACCAGATCAGCAAGCCGCCGAACCCCATCATGCCGAGCGCCAGCATCAGCGAGCGCTGGATGACGTCGCGGAAACGCTCGGGCTCGCCGAGGTCGCGGCCGACCAACAGGATCATCTGGTTGGGCAAGCGCAGGACCACGGCAATGGCATTGTGCCCGACTTCAGTGGCGGCTTCGGCTTCACCCTGCTCGGCAGCACCCTGGGAACGTCGGCCGGAGGCCTCGCCATAGCGCTCGTAGGAGAACGGCAGAGCGGTCCAGCCCTCGCGCTGCAGGACACCGGGCTGGATGCTCTGGACATTGCCCGAAAGGATGCGACCGTTGGGATCGGCCAGCAGATAGAGGTTTGCGCCCGGCTGGCGCGAGCGTTGCTCGACCACGCGCACAAGAACCGGGATACCGCCGCGCTGGTAGGCGCGGCCGAGGCCCTGCACTTCCTCGTTGATGGTTTCCTGCGACTGAGCCAACAGCATGCGCGCCGACAGCGACGTCATGTAGAAGACCAGGAGCACCGCACACAGGGCAAACAGCAACAAATAGAGCGCCGAAAGGCGCGCCGCCGTGGTTTTCATGATGGCCGGCAGCCTGAGCGCCATCAGCCGGCCTTGAGCATGTAGCCGGCGCCGCGGATAGTGTGCAGGATCGGCTTGTCGAAGCCCTTTTCGATCTTGCCGCGCAGCCGCGAGACATGGACGTCGATGACGTTGGTCTGCGGATCGAAATGATAGTCCCAGACGTTTTCGAGCAGCATCGTGCGCGTCACCACCTGGCCGGCGTGGCGCATCAGATATTCGAGCAGGCGGTATTCGCGCGGCTGCAGGGTGATTTCCTGCGAGGAGCGGCGGACCGAATGGGAGAGCCGGTCGAGTTCGAGATCGCCGACCCGGTAGACCGTCTCGGATTCGCGGGCCGGCGCACGACGGTTCAGTACCTCGACGCGGGCGAGCAGTTCGGAGAAGGCGTAGGGCTTAGTCAGGTAATCGTCGCCGCCGGCGCGCAGGCCGGTCACCCGGTCATCGACCTCGCCGAGAGCCGACAGGATCAGGACGGGGGTGGTATTGCCGCGCGAACGCAGACCGGCGATCACCGACAGGCCGTCGCGGCGGGGCAGCATGCGGTCGACGACCATGACGTCGTATTCGCCAGCGTCCGCAAGCGCGAAACCGGAATCGCCGTCACCCGCCACATGGGCAGTATGTCCGGCCTCGGCGAAAGCTTTCTGCAGATAATCCGCTGCCTCGCGGTCATCTTCGATGACGAGAATCTTCATGCCGCCGTTATAAACGATTTTGCCTGAGATCAGAGGCGCCATGTCGTACTCCTCTTGCATGCGAAAGCGGCAGCGGGCGATGGGAAGTCCGCTGCCGCCGGGGCCGGAACGAAGACTGACAAACTATCCGGCACCGTCAGCTCCCATCGAGCGGCTCGGGGGTGATGAAACCGCCCGACGGGAGAGACCGTTCAGCCCTGGCCGACAGGCAGGGCGACGAAGCGGTTGGTGTCTTCACGGCTGATCTGGAAGAGCACCGCCTTGCGGCCGGCTTTCGCCGCCTGCTCGATGGCAGCCGAGACGTCCGCCGGACCCTTGACCTCGACCGAGTTGACCGAGGTGATGACGTCGCCAGCCTGGATGCCGCGATCGGCGGCATCGCTGGACGGATCGACATCGGTGACCACGAGACCCTTGCCGTCCTCGGATGGCGTGACGGTCAGGCCGAGGTCTGCCAGCGAGGTCGGTTCGCCGGGTTCAGCCGACTGATCGGCAGAGGCCTGATTGTCGCCACCCGGAATCTCGCCGAGGCCGACCTTGACCGTTTCGGCCTTGCCATTGCGCCAGACCGTGATGTCGACCGACTTTCCGGGCGTGATGCCGGCGATCAGGCGCGACAGTTCCTTGGGCGAGGCAACATCCTGGCCGTCGACGCCGGTGATGATGTCGCCGGCAACGATGCCCGCCTTCTTGGCCGGGCCGGTGTCCTGGGCGCTTGCAACAAGGGCACCCTTCTCGCTCTTCAAGCCGAGGGACTCCGCGATGTCCGACGTGACCGGCTGGATTTCAACGCCGAGCCAGCCGCGCTGGACACTGCCGCTCTTCATCAGGTCCTGCACCACCTGCTTGGCGGTCGAGGCAGGAATGGCGAAGGCGATGCCGACATTGCCGCCAGAAGGCGAGAAGATGGCCGTGTTGATGCCGACGACTTCGCCATTGAGGTTGAAGGCGGGACCGCCCGAATTGCCGCGGTTGACCGCAGCGTCGATCTGCAGGAAGTCGTCATAAGGACCAGCGCCGATGTCACGGCCGCGGGCCGAGACGATACCGGCAGTGACGGTGCCGCCTAGGCCGAAGGGATTGCCGACAGCCACGACCCAGTCGCCGACCCGCACCTTCGCGTCATCGGCAAAGCCGACATAGGTGAACTTGGTGTCGGCTTCGACCTTGAGCACGGCCAGATCGGTGCGCGGGTCGGTGCCGATCAGCTTGGCGTCGTATTCCTTGCCGTCGTCGGTGACCACCGTATAGGCGCTGCCATCTTCGACAACGTGGTTGTTGGTGACGAGATAGCCGTCCTCGGAGATGAAGAAGCCCGACCCCTGGGCAACCGGACGCGGCTTCATCTGGCCACGATCACCACGGTTGGAGCGCGGAGCGCGGTTCTGGGTGCCATCTTCGCCAAACTGGCGGAAGAAGCGCTTCAGCGGATGATTGTCGGGAAGGTTGTCGAAACCCTGCTGGTCTGAGAAAGGCGAGTCGCCACGGTCCGATGCCGGTGCAATCTTGGCCTTGACCTGGACGCTGACGACAGCGGGGGAAACCTGCGAAACGACGTCGGCAAAGCCTGGCGCCTGAGGTGCCTCGACACGCACGGCTTCGGCGAAAACCGGTGCCGTTCCGCCTGCAACTGCGCCAATGCCGATCGCGCCAGCGAGGGCAACGGAAGCGGCGGCGGCCATGAAACGCTTGCGCGAACGCGAAAGGGAGGTGGGAGCGTTGCTCATAGTCTCTGATCCTCTTGAACGGGATGCCCTGGATTCGCATCCGATGGCTCAAGAGATAGAGAGGCTCACATTACGGCACCATTTCCGAAGCATGAAACTTTCGTAATGTTGGCCGTGTCAGACGTCCTTGCGCAGGATCGCGTCGAGCGCTTCCTGCTCGTCGTTGCTCAAGGCGGCCGGTTCCTGCCTGCGCCGCGAGCGCGCCGACAAGAAAACGAAAGCGCCGCCGCCGAGCAGCAGCAGCAGCGGCGTACCCCACAGCAAGGCGTTGCGCAGGTTGAACTGCGGCTTTAGCAGGACGAACTCGCCATAGCGCGAGACGATGTAGTCCATCACCTGTTCGTCGCTGTCGCCGGCGACCAGCCTCTCGCGCAAAAGCACGCGCAGGTCGGCGGCCAATTCGGCGTCGGATTCGTCGATGGACTGGTTCTGGCAGACCATGCAGCGCAACTCTTCCGACAGCAGGCGCGCGCGCGCCTCCAGCTTCGGATCGGCAAGCATCTCGCTGGGTTTCACCGCAAGCGCCGTCCCCGCGAAAAGGAAGGCGGCAAGGAAGCCTGCAATGGCCGGCAGTTTCGTCTTCATGTCACGACCGGGCTGGGTTTGAGCGACTTGCGCTTCGCCGGCGCACCGACGCGCAGCCGACGGTCCATCAGCGACACGAAGCCGCCCGCCATCATCACCAGCGTGCCGCCCCAGATCAAGGTCACCAGCGGCTTCCACCAGACACGCACGACCACCGCTCCGTCGTTGGCTTCATCGCCTAGCGAGATGTAGAGCTGGCTGAGCCACAACGTCTTGATGCCGGCCTCCGTCGTCGGCATCTGGCGGACAGGATAGAAGCGCTTGGCCGAGACGATCTCGGCAACCGGCTGTCCGGCAGGGCCAAGCAGCGAGAAACGCCCCTGGTCTTCGGTAAAATTGGGTCCGCGCACAGGCTGCAAGCCCTCGAAGCGGAGGCGGTGACTGGCGATCTCCAGCACCTGCCCGGGCTTCATGACGAGGATCGCCTCCTTCTCGAACGACAGGACCCCGACGATGCCGAGCAGGGTCAATCCAAGGCCGAGGTGAGCGAGCGCCGTACCGAACACCGATCGCGGCAGGCCGAGGAAGCGGCGCAGCGCGACCTTCGGCGCGACATTGCCAATGCCGGCCTTCAGCGAGAGGTCGGTCAGCGCTCCGAGTACCAGCCAGGCGGCAAGGCCCGCACCAAGCGCGGCGAAGACCGAGGCGCCGTCGATGAACAGGAAGGTGACGAGGACGACCAGAAGGGCAGCGCCGAAAGCAAACATCAGCCGTTGCGCCACCGCTGCAACGTCGCCGCGCTTCCAGGCGAGCAGCGGCCCGAACGGCACGAGCACAAGCAGCGGCATCATCAGCGGGCCAAAAGTGAGGTTGAAGAACGGCTCGCCGACCGAAATCTTCTCGCCGAACAGCGCCTCGACCACCAGCGGATAGAGCGTGCCGATCAGCACGGTAGCAGTGGCCGTGGTCAGGAACAGGTTGTTGAGCACCAGCGCGCCTTCGCGCGAGATGGGATGGAAGATGCCGCCGGCCGTCAGCGAGGACGCGCGCAGCGCAAACAGCGCCAGGGAGCCACCGATGAACACGGTCAGGATGCCGAGGATGAACACGCCTCGGCTTGGATCGCTGGCAAAGGCATGCACCGAGGTCAGCACGCCCGAGCGTACCAGGAAGGTGCCGAGCAGCGACAGCGAGAATGTCAGGATGGCAAGGAGCAGCGTCCAGATCTTCAGCGCCGAGCGCTTTTCCATGACGATGGCCGAATGCAACAGCGCGGTTCCGGCGAGCCAGGGCATGAAAGAGGCGTTCTCGACCGGATCCCAGAACCAGAAGCCACCCCAGCCGAGTTCGTAATAAGCCCAGTAGGAGCCCATGGCGATGCCACCGGTGAGGAACACCCAGGCGGCCAGCGTCCACGGGCGTACCCAGCGCGCCCATGCAGCGTCGATGCGCCCCTCGATCAGCGCTGCCACGGCGAAGGAAAAACAGACCGAAAAGCCGACATAGCCGAGATAAAGCAGCGGCGGATGCACGGCGAGGCCGATGTCCTGGAGGATCGGATTGAGATCCTTGCCTTCGATCGGCGCCGGGATCAGTCGGGTGAAAGGATTCGACGTGATCAGGATGAAGAGCAGGAAAGCCGTGCCGATCCAGCCCTGGACGGCGAGCACATTTGCCCGAAGCGTGGCCGGAAGATTGCTGCCGAAGGCCGCAACCAACGCACCGAAGAAGCTGAGGATCATCACCCAAAGCAACATCGAGCCTTCGTGATTGCCCCATGTGCCGGTGAATTTGTAGATCATCGGCTTGAGCGAATGCGAATTCTCCCAGACGTTGACGAGCGAAAAGTCGGACTGGACATAGGCCAGCGTCAGGACCGTGAAGGAAAGCGCGATCATGGCGAAACCGGTGACGGTCACGGGACCGCCGACCGCCATCAGCTTCGCGTCGCCCTTGTAGGCTCCGTAGAGCGGCACCAGCGACTGCACCAGCGACAAGACGAGCGCCAGGACAAGCGCGAAGTGACCCATTTCGACCATGTCAGCACCGTCCGCCGTTCATTGCGTGCTTTCCTGCCAGACGCCCTTTTCCTTCAGGCTGTCGGCGACTTCCTTGGGCATGTAATTCTCATCGTGCTTTGCCAGCACGCTGTCGGCGACAAACACGCCGTCCGATCCAAAGCTACCCTCGGTGATCACGCCCTGACCTTCCCGAAACAGATCGGGCAGAAGGCCAGTGTAGCGCACTTTGACCGTTTCTTCGGAATCGGTGACCCCGAACGCAACTTCGGTGCCCTGGCCGCGAACGATGGTGCCATTCTCGACGAGACCGCCGAGACGAATGCGCTGGCCTGGCTCGAGGGTCGCCGCCTGCAGGTCGGCGGGCATGTAGAAATAGGATGCCTTCTGGCCGAGCGCATAAAAGGTAAGCGCGGTCGCCGCGCCGAGAAAGGCCAGCGCACCAGCGATGACCGACAGGCGTTTCTGTTTGCGCGTCATGGGCTACTCCGTGACCTTCAGGCCAAGCGAGCCGGCCAGTTCGGTGAGCTTGCGGCCATCCTCGCTGTCGCGGCCAAGCGCTTCGTAGGCACGCCCCAGCGCTTCCTGGGCCAGTTCGGTCTTGCCGAGCACCTGATAGGAACGCACGAGCCGCAGCCAGCCTTCCGGATCGCGCGGGTTCTGGCGCAGCTTCTCGTCCAAGGTCGCAACCATGCCTTCGATCATCGCCGTGCGATCGCCCGACGACATGGAGGCTGCAGCATCGATGTCGCTCTGGTTCGGCCCGGGAGCACCCGCCGCTTGGTTAGCCGGGGCGCCAGGCGCTTCTGCCTGGGCAACGGCCTGTTCGGCTACTGAACGCCATGGCGAATCCGCCGGCAAGCTCTCGGCCAGCTGACGCCAGGCGATGGCCGCCTCGGCAACCTTGCCCTCTTGGGCCAGAGCCAGGCCCAGGAAATAGCGGGCCTTTGGATTGGCAGGCTCGAGCTTGAGTGCGGCTTCGAAGGCAACGCTGGCCTCAGAAGTGACGATGCCGCCCGAAACGCCGGCGATTGCCTCGCCAAGACCCGACTGACGTGCGGCGGTGGAGCCTTCGAGGCGGATCGCATTGCGATAGGCGGTGACGGCGTCGTCGGCCCGGCCCATGCGCTGGTAAATCGGTGCCAGAACGTCCCATCCTCGGCCATCCGATGGGTTGGCGATCAGATGCGCCTCGGCACGGGCAATCAGTTCGTCGACCGAACTGTCGGCCGGCTTCTGCTCGAGACGTGCCTTCAAGGGCTGCGACGGCACATCCGGTGAGCCGATCGCCGTGTAGATGCTCCAGGTCAGCACAGGAATCGCCAGCACGGCGACAACGCCGACCAGCCGCGGCGCAAGCGGCGATGCGCTTTTCGCCTTCGACCCGCTTTCCGCATCGAGTTTGATAATACGGCGCGCAATCTCGGCGCGTGCCTGCTCGGCTTCGGAGGGCGCGATCAGCCCGCGCGCGGCATCCTTGTCGAGTTCGGTCAGTTGATCGCGATAGACTTCAAGGTCGTGGCTGGTGTCGGCTTCGCCTTCGGCCTGTCGCGCCAAGGGCAACAGAACCGCAAGGCTCGCACCAAGTGTCAATACAGCGGCTATGACCCAGAACAGCATGGCACCTAAATAGCTAGCAGCCTCCATGCTGCCAACATCTCCGTCCTGCGGCTTATTGACGGCGGGCGCCGTTGCCAAAGCAACAACGCGTGACAATTCAGGTCAGAGGCGTCCAGCTGCCATCCGCGTTGCGGCAGGCCGTACCGCGAGCAACCAGCGGCGTGCCTGTCGTGAACACGGTCTGCGAATACTGGCGGCAGTCCTGCGATCCGACCCGATACGGCTGCGCGGCGACGACTTCGCCGGAACGGGACCCGCCTTTCCAGGCAACGCCCTGTCCGCCCTGGCCGTATTCCAGTGCGCGGTACTCGGCCTCGAGCGCCTTGCGCCGGTCACCATCGCTCAGGCCATTGCCGATCGAACCACCGATCAAGCCGCCATCCATCGCGTTGATGATGCGCGCTGCAACCTTGCCGTTGGAAGCCCCGCTATCGCCGCCGCCGAGCGCCGGCACGATTCCGCCGCCGCTGCTCAAACCGGAGGTCGTGCATCCGGAGCCGGCAAGCAGTCCCGCAACCAGTGCCACCCGAAGTCTCATGCTCATCACCGGTTCCGAATTTGCTTCCGCTTACAAGGGCTTGGCGCCGCGTTAGATTGCATCTTTGGCCGAAATGGGGCCGATTCGGCCAGCCATTTCTATTGCACGCCGCGTAACTCGACGACGGCCTTCAATCCGCCCATCGCCGATCGCTCCAATCGAAGCGCCCCGCCATACTCCTTGACCAGATCTGCGACGATAGCGAGACCGAGGCCGGTGCCCGGTTTTGTCTCGTCGAGACGCTTGCCGCGCTGCATCGCTTCGCGCGCCTTGTCCTCAGGAATTCCCGGGCCGTCGTCCTCGATCTGGAGCAAAAAGCGCGGCGGTTCTTCGCCGACAGCTGCTACCGGCTCCACCGAAACCTTGACGGCACTGTGCGCCCATTTCATCGCGTTTTCGAGCAAATTGCCGACAACCTCCTCGAGATCCTCCCGTTCTCCGGCGAAGACCACTTCAGTTTCCGGCAAGGTCAAGGTGATCCTGGTGCCACGGGTCAGCTTTTCCATCACCCGAACCATGCGCTGCAACAGCGGTGCGACGGGAGTTCGGTAGACGACACTCTCGCGTTGCGCGGCGACCCGTGCCCGCTGGAGATAATGGTCGATCTGCTTTTGCATCGCCGTCGCATGGTCGGCGATGAGTTGTCCCTTGGCACCGCCAAGCGCACGCCCCTCGTTGAGCATCACCGCAAGCGGTGTTTTCAGAGAATGCGCCAGGTTGCCGACCTGGGTTCGCGATCGCTCGACGATGCGGCGGTTGTTTTCGATCAGCGCATTGGTCTCGTTGGCGAGCGGCTGGATTTCGGCCGGGAAACGTCCGGTCAGGCGTTGCGCCGTGCCCTCGCGGACCATGGCCAGCGCGTTGCGCACCCGCGTCAACGGCTGCAGTCCGAGCAGGATCGCTATCGCGTTGATCGCGATCATGCCGAAGCCGAACAGCGACAGATAGGTGAAGAGACGCCACTCGAAGCCTCTGATCTCGTCCTCGAGTTCCGTGCGGTTGCCCATCACGCGAAAGCGCGCGATGCGGTTTTGCGAATCCAGCACGAACTCGGTCTCGAAGACCTCCAGTTCCTCGCCGACGATGCCATCGACCCGGTAGTGGCGTTGAAACTCGGCATTGAACGGGACGTCATCGACGCTCGGCGACGCCACCGGTTCGGTCATCGACGACGAGCGCAGTTGCCCGACAAGTCCCTTGGAAACCGGCTCGACCGACCAGTACCAGCCCGATTCCGGTTCCGAGAACCTAAGGTCGCCGAGATCGGGGCCTCCGGTGAGCGTGCCGCTGTCGGACACGCCGACAGAGCCGATGAGATTGAAGAGATGCGCCGACAGCAGACTGTCGAAACCGCGTTCGCTGGTCTGTCGGTAGAGCGAGCTTATGACCGTGAAGATCAGCGCAAACGCCAGGATCGCCCACACCGTCGAAAAAGCGATGACGCGGAATGCCAGCGAACGCGGGCCGAGGCCCAGCACGTAACGCTTCCAGCGACCCAGTCGTTTGCGAAGCTGTTCCGCCTTACGCCTCCGGCTCGCGCATGCGGTAGCCCATGCCGCGGACGGTTTCGATCATATCGATGCCCATCTTCTTGCGGAGGCGACCGACGAACACCTCGATCGTGTTGGAATCCCTGTCGAAGTCCTGGTCGTAGAGGTGCTCGACCAGTTCGGTGCGGGAAACCACCTCGCCCATATGGTGCATGAGATAGGCGAGCAAGCGAAACTCGTGCGAGGTCAGCTTCAGCGGCACGCCGTTGACGTCGGCCTTGGACGCCTTGGTGTCGAGCCTGACCGGGCCGCACGACAGTTCCGAGGAGGCGTGACCGGCTGCGCGACGTATCAACGCCCTCACCCGCGCCAGAACTTCCTCGATGTGGAACGGCTTTGTGACGTAATCGTCAGCTCCGGCGTCGATGCCGGCGACCTTGTCGCTCCAGCGGTCACGCGCCGTCAGCATCAGCACCGGCATCTTGCGCCCTTCGCGGCGCCAGCGTTCGACAACGCTGATGCCGTCCATCTGCGGCAGGCCGATGTCCAGCACGATCGCGTCGTAGGGTTCGGTGTCGCCAAGAAAATGCCCCTCCTCGCCGTCAAAGGCCTTGTCAACGACATAGCCGGCGTCGGTCAGCGCCTCGGAGATCTGGCGGTTCAGGTCCTTGTCATCTTCAACGACGAGTATGCGCATGCGATTTTGCGACCAGTGGAACGATGGCAGAAGATATAGGCGATTCCGGGCGAGCGGGAAATCCGGACTAGTTGGCCGGCACAACGACCTCGACGCGGCGCGGACGCTGGCCATCCTTTGCAGGAACCAGCACGACGATCACGCAGACCGACTGCCCGCCCTGATTGGATTCGGAAGCGCGCGCCAAGGTGCCGCCATGTTGGTCGGCCACCTGCTGGCCGATCGAATAGCAATCTGCGGCCGCCACCAGGATCTCGCCGCCTTCCAACGTGCGCAGGGGCGCGGCGTTCGCCGACACGGCGAAAAGGCCGGCGGCGCTGAGCGCTGCAATCGTTGGCCGGAATATGGAGCGAAGCGTTTTCATGTCGAGGTTTCTAATACGCCAGTGCTGAACGTGGAATGAACGATGAATTCATGCAATCGACGCCATTGCAAGTCTGCTAGCCTTTGCCGATGCGTTGCTTGGCCGCCAACCTGCCGAAGATCGCAACCAGCCCCGAAAGAGCAGTGATCGCCTGCAGGATGGTATCGGTCAACGCGGAGTTGTCGATGCCGTCGAGCGGCAACCCGGCAAGCCCGGCCCCGCCTACCAGCATGGTCACCACCGAGGCCCAGATCGTTCGCGAGAGATACCAGGGTTTCAGGTTCAACATGTTCGATCCTTTCAGCTGAATGACCCACCCGCCTCAGGCGAGCGAAAACCGTCTTGTGACAGGAAGGCCCGGGCCTGCGGCGACGCTCAACTGGCGCACCGTGATGTCGACCGCCGGCGGCGGGACGCCGAAATCGGCAACGATGTCCGCCGCAGCGTAGATCCAGGCCGGCGTCGAGACGGTGGCCGAGCGGAGCACGCCACCGCCTGTGGCCGATACCTCGACGCGATATTCCTCCCGCTCCTCGCCGAGCGGAATGTCGCTAGCTTCCCAACTGTCGGCGTCGATACGTCCACGCCTGATCCACCACAGCGAAAGATCGCCGGCTCCCGCCCGCCTTCCCCTGAGGTGAACGGGAGAAAATGGCATCAGCGCGCGCTTGCCTCCTGTTTCGCTTGATGCAGAGAAGCTGGCGCTGGAGAAATCTGCACCCAGCGGACCGACGCGCCAGTTGAGCTGCAAACCGGCCTCGCCGGCCAACAGACCGGAAGGCACCACCCCTTCGTCGAGGACGACCAGGTCTGCGCCAACAGCAGCGCCGGCGGCAGCGGCATCGCCGGTCCCAAACTGCCCGCGCAACAGCCCGCGCAATCGCCAAATCTCCGGTGCAATTTCCTCGGCACTTTCGAATTGCAGCACTTCCCAGGCGCCCCCGGCAGACCGCACAGCGACGAGGTTCGCGCCGTTGAGAAGCTGCAGCCGGCTGACACTCGCCAGCTCGCCTCCGTAAAGCTCAACGGTCAGAGCTGCCGCGCGGTCGATCCTGCCTTCCTTTCCAGGCGCCAGCATCGCCGTGAGCACGCCCATGTCGGCACGGCGACCGACCGACCCGCGCAACGCAAAGCCGGTCTCCTCCGGTGAAACGAACAGCGCCTGGCTCATCCAGGGCGTTTGCGTCACCGCGACGCGAAATTGCAGGTGCGGATTTGCCGTGCTGCCATCCATCATCGGAAGATCGAGAAATACGGCGTGGGGCTGTCCCGCAACAACCGGGGCGGTGGCTGCAACGCCAGGATTCGATGAACGCCAGGGCGCCGGCACCGATCGCGCCATCTGCCGTGCGGCAACCTTGCGAACCAACCCCTGTTCGATCTCGGTCACGAGGAATTCAGACGTGCTGCCGGAGGCAGGAAGCTTGATGATCGTGCCGGGCACGATATCCGCCCGTGGCTCGGCCAGGGCGAAGCTGACACGTTCGCGCTCTTGCCAGGTCCGCCGCATCCAGTCGTCGGCAAGCATGCGCGCCTGCCCGGCTTCCAGCACGCCAGGAAATGACAGGCCGTGCTGGCGACTGCCCACCGCGGCAAATCTCGTGCTCCTGACCGAAGCCGATTGATAGTCGGCAACCGGGTCGCGGAAACTGAGGATCGCCTCCGCCGGCAGATCGTGATCGGGGCTGCGTGCGGTCTCGGCCACGGCGTTCTCGCCGTCAAACGCGAGGTCGGTCAGTTCGATTGCGGCGATGTTCGAGGCTGTCGTCCGCTTGAATGCCAGTCCGCCCGGTTGCTGGCTCGCGGAAAGGCCAAACAAGTCGACCAGCGGTTCGAGCGCACCCCGCGCCGACGCCGGGTCGGCGATCACATAGCCGGTGACCGTTCCCTCGACGCCATCCACATTGGCCGGCGGCAGTCCATGATCGCGCAGGATGGCGTTGATGAGATCGGCAACCGTCGGGCTGCCAAAACGGCCGTTCAGCCAATGGCCGCGATGCCAGCCGGCGCCATCGGACCAGACTCGCGACTGCAGTGGGAAGACCGGATAGGGACGCGCGTCCCACGCCCAAACGTAGCTGCGCGCCACATCGACCATGCGGCCGCCATATACCGGCGACAGCGGATTGTACGCCCCGTTGAAGCCGGCTGACGCCGGATCCCAATGCGCGGCGTGCGCTTCGAGCAGGCGGCGCTGTGCAATGTCCGACCGGCCGCCGTTCGAAAAGTATGGCGTTCCGTTCTCGGACGATTTGACGTCCGGAAACATGTTGGGCTGGTTCGGCCCCTTGTCGATCGCCGGGCATCCAAGCTCATCGCACCAGGCAGCTTGAAACTGCGGCCCACGCAGGCTGTCGGGGTCCTCCGAGGAGAAAATCTGTGCCACGGCGCCGCTGTCCCAGACCAGCCTCTTGCGGCTCGGCTCGAAACGCGGCCTGTCATGACGCGAAATCGTTGCGATGCCAGACGGTCCTTCGATCATCACCTCTCGCACGTCGGCAAGGGTCTCTCCGACCAAGGCTATCGGCGAATGCCGCCTGGATGCGAAAGGCGAGAACCCACGCACCATGGAATTGACCCACTCGGCCCCCAGCCGGGTCTTGCCGGCGCCACGCCCGCCCACCACCAGCCACGTCGCCGGCTCGGCTTCGAGCAGATATTGCTGGATTCGCGCCGACCGATACCACTCTCTTGCGATCAGGCTACCTTGGCGCCAGTTCAGATTCGTTTGCGCAAAGCACTCTTGCATAGTCTCTGGCAAGTTCGACGATGCGTCGGTCGATCCTTGCGAGCACATCTGCCATTTCTGCATCTCGCTCCGTCTGGCTCATTTTCGCTGCCTCGCCTCCCCGCATCAATTCGTTGATCTTCTCGACCGTCCTGATGATCGAGCCGACCATGTCGACCTGCGCCTTGTCGAAACCGCCTTCGTTTTCCGGCTGCAGGGCTTCTGCCTGCGCGATCAACGAATCTGCCAACCGGGCCAACCGGTCGGCGAAGTCGTCGGCGGCAATCCAGCCATCTCGCGCGGCACGTCTTTCTATCTTGGCCACGGCATAGCCGCTTGCCACCGACAATAGCTCGACGTCCGGCGTCGCGCCCTCATGGAGCGCGCGCAGCGCCCGCCATCGCTCGTCCGCTCTCGCGACCAACGAAACCTCCAGCATCATGATTGGGAGAACCGCCTGGCCGTGCTGCCCGTTTTGGCTGCACTTCTTTGACGATAGCCGGACACTATCAAAGCACCGTCACGGTGTCAAGAATATATTCCTATCGAGGTGCATTTTCCTGTTCCGCAGGCTGCTTGCCGCCCCCCTCTTGTCGCGGCGTCGAAAATCGGGGACAAGTCAGCCGTGGGCCGAGGGACGCGTGCCCTGAATTCGCCAGCACCCGTATTTAGGTATAAGCTGCAGTCACGTGCCGGACCCGTCTCGAATGGAAAATCCCGTAGAACCACGCAAGAAACGAGGCCGCCTGGCAGCAGGCCTGCTCGCTCTTGATGCTTGGCTCGACTCTTCGCTTTACGAACTGCGTTTCCGCACGCAGCAGTTCTGGGAAAGCGCCACCATTTTCTTCCGCCGCTTCCGCGTCAAGGGCTGGCGCCGCGGTGTCATCGAGGTCCTGAGCGAAGGGGTCACCATGGCCGCCGCCGGCTCGGTGGTGATGCTCGCGCTCGCCATGCCGGCCTTCCAGGAAACAACCGGCAACTGGCGCAACCAGGACGACTTCGCCGTCACCTTCCTCGACCGCTATGGCAATGAAATCGGCCAGCGCGGCATCATCCAGCGCGACTCGGTCCCGGTCGACGAAATGCCCGACCACGTCATCAAGGCCGTCCTGGCGACCGAAGACCGGCGCTTCTTCGATCACTACGGCATCGATTTCCTCGGCCTGATCCGCGCCATGTCGGAAAACGTCCGCGCCAACTCCGTCGTCCAGGGCGGATCTAGCCTGACCCAGCAGCTCGCCAAGAACCTGTTCCTCACCAACGAGCGCACCGTCGAGCGCAAGGTCAAGGAAGCCTTCCTGTCGCTCTGGCTCGAATCGAACCTGTCGAAGAAGGATATTCTCCAGCTCTACCTCGACCGCGCCTACATGGGCGGCGGCACGTTCGGCATTGCGGCCGCGGCCGATTTCTACTTCGGCAAGCAGGTCAAGGACCTCAACCTCGCAGAAGCGGCGATGCTCGCCGGCCTGTTCAAGGCCCCGACCAAATACGCCCCGCACATCAACCTTCCGGCCGCCCGCGCCCGCGCCAACGTCGTTCTCAGCAACCTCGTGCAGGCAGGGTTCATGACCGAGGGGCAGGTTCTGTCGGCGCGTCTCCATCCCGCCGACATCGTCGATCGCGGCGACCGCAAGAGCCCCGATTATTTCCTCGACTGGGCCTTCGACGAGGTCAAGAAGATCGCAGCCAAATCGGGCATCCATTCGCTCGTCGCGCGCACCACGATCGACATGAACATCCAAAAGGCGGCGGAGGAATCGGTCGAGTTCCACCTGCGTCAGTTCGGCAAGGAATACCGCGTCACCGAAGGCGCCGTTGTCGTGATCGAAACCAACGGTGCGGTGCGCGCCATCGTCGGTGGCCGCGACTACGGCGCCAGCCAGTTCAACCGCGCCACCAGGGCACAGCGCCAGACCGGCTCGTCATTCAAGCCGTATGTCTACGCAACCGCCATGGAAAACGGCTTTACGCCTGAATCGGTCATCTCGGACGGCCCGATCAGCTGGGGTGCCTGGTCGCCCAAAAACTACACACGCGGCTATTCCGGCCGCATGTCGCTGACGACGGCGCTGGTCAAATCAATCAACACCGTGCCCGTGCGCCTTGCCAAGGATCACCTGTCGATACCGCCGATCAAGGCGATGACCGAGGCTATGGGCGTCGAGTCTCCCGTCAGCTCGCACAAGACCATGGTGCTCGGCACATCGGGCCTGACGGTCATGGACCAGGCCACCGGCTACAGCGTGCTTGCCCAGGACGGTATCGTCGGCACCCGCCACGGCATCACCCAGTTGGTCACCCATTCCGGCCAGCTCATCTACGACTACAGCAAGGACGCGCCACCGCCCCACCGGGTGCTGTCCGAGCAGGCGGTTGCGTCGATGAACTCGATCATGGTGCAGATTCCCGAAGTCGGCACGGCCCGCCGGGCAGCACTTCCCAACATCCGCTCGGCCGGCAAGACCGGAACCACCCAGTCTTATCGAGACGCCTGGTATGTCGGTTACACCGGCAACTATACGGCCGCCGTCTGGCTCGGAAACGACGACTTCTCGCCCACCAACAACATGACCGGCGGTTCGCTGCCGGCGATGGTGTGGCAGCGTTTCATGGCCTATGCCCACCAGAACATCGACCTGAGGCCCATCCCGGGCATCAAGAACCCCTTCGTCGATCCGGCGACCATCGCCAAGGCCGAAGAAGCCGCAAAGAGTGGAACCCAGCCGCCGGCAGCCGACACGGCCGACCGACCTCCGGTCCTGTCGAGCACGACGACGCGGGCATTGCGCGCGATCGCGGATGTCTTCCAGAAAGCGCCCGCCATCACCCCGCCGACCGAACCCGAGACGCTGTCAGCGCTGTGATTGTTCCCAAATTGAGGGGCCAGCGATCATTCCCGTACCGGTTGCAGCCCTTCCCGGCTTGCCTTCCGGTCGCATGGCGGGATATTCCTCCGCCAACTCCATCCTGCGGCGGCTCATGCTGAAACAATCGCTTCTGATAGTTATCGCCCTCGCGGTTGCGGTTGGCGGCGGTGCGGCCAGCGTGGCGATGGTTCTCGATTCGCAGGAAGGCATCGGCGCTGTCGCAGTCGGCCCATGGACGGCGTTTCCCGATATTGGAACGCCCGAAGCCGATCCCTATTCGAAGGCCCGCGTCGCACGCGACGGCATGCTTGCGCTCGGCCGCGCCGAAGGCCTCAGTTTCGTAGCCGACCGAGACTCCAGCGGCGTGACCCTGAGAAGCGAATGCAGCTATCGCGTCGAGGGAACGCTGCCGGTTGCCCGGTTCTGGACTTTCTATGCGACCGACAAGGCGCAGATGACACTCAAGTCGGGCATGCGCCGCGATCCGTCGATGCATTCCTTCGAAATCCTGCGCCAGCCCGACAATTCCATCGAGATTGCTGTCGGCGCGCGGCCTGAGCCCGGAAACTGGCTGCCGGTATCGGGAGCCGGCGAAATGAACCTGGTGTTGACCCTCTACGACACGCCCGTCGCCAGCAGCACTGGCCTGTCCGGCATCGAAATGCCTCGCATCGTCAGGGTCCAGTGCAATGCGTAGGCTGTTTCATGCCCTGGCCATCGGACTGGTCGGCGCCGGCATCGCCCACATCGCCATCCTGCTGCTGGTACCCAGCTTTTCCGAGCGGGATGCATGGTCACGCCTGGCCATGGTGGCCGGGCCCAACAAGGTTGTCCGCCTCGACCACGAGATTGGCGGCGCTCCGGTGGTGAAGTCGCTCGACCCGTCATTCTACGAAGCCGCCTGCCGCTTCGATCTCGGCGAAGGCGTCGTCCGCATCGACAATGCCGGCAAGGTCCCCTACTGGTCGGCCTCGGTCTACGATCGCAGCGGCCAGAACATCTACAGCTTCAATGACCGCACCGCGACCGACGGCAATCTCGATTTCGTCGTGCTCACACCGGCGCAGATGATCGATCTGCGCAAGGAATTGCCGTCTGAATTCGAAAAATCGATCTTCGTGGAAACGCCGATCGACGAAGGCATCGTCGTCGTCCGGGCATTCGTTCCCGACGACAGCTGGAAGCCCATCGTGTCGCGTTTCCTCGACGGCATCAGCTGCGAAATCCAGTAATCATACGCCGTCGCGGCGCATGAACCATGTCGCCTGAGCTTGGCAGTCGCCACCGTCAATGTCGCGGCAACGGATCCTTGCGGCGATTGTCGCCTTCGACGCGATTGTCGGGCGACGAAGTCGTGCCGCCGGTGCGCTCGTAACGCACGCCCGGAAAGATGATGATGGATGCCGACGCTTCCGCTGTACGTGGGGCCCGGTGGACGGTCGCACGACGCGGCATGAATGACACTATGCTGCCCATGGTTCGCGATTCCCTCTCGGTTCAACCGGAGTAAGCACGCAACGCCTCCATCGCGATAACGCCAGTAGAGAGTTAACAGTCGGTTACCGTCGCGGATTTGATTCAATTTAGGCGCTGCGGCTCCGCTTTCGACGCTGCATTCATACCAATGCGGCGTGAGCGGTCTGTGAACGCAGCAGCATTGCCACGTCACAGGTCGCCGGCTGAAAACGGGCAATTCGGCCTTTGCGTGATGATCCGCGTATAAGTCTTTGTTAATGAATGACTTCCTTAACGCCAAAGTTAACAGTCCGCTAACAAATCTTCGCTAAGTTTATGTTCACCTTCGGGAGGATGGATGCAGCGACGTCCGCCTCATCCCAGGGCAGTGCAAGGTTGTGTCAGGCGTATCCGTTCGTGTCAGCATCGGACTTCAGGCAAATTGCCATCGGTCGCGAAACCGGAAAGCCCGAGCGGCTCTTCCGGGCAGCGGTTTCCGCCTTCTGTGCGCTGCCCCGTCCATCGCGCCGCGAAATCGCGCAACTTGAAGACCTTACCCTTCCCCTATTCGAAAAGGTTTCGGTGGAGGCGCGCCGGTATGTCTCTGCCGCGCTTTCCGAAACCGAATATGCGCCGCCCGGCCTCGTTCGCCGTCTGAGCGACGAAAGCGTCGATATTGCCGCGCCGCTGCTGATCCGTTCGCCCGTCTTGTCGGATGTCGCGCTCATCGCGCTGATCGGACGCCATGGCCTGCCGCATGCGCGCGCGATTGCCCGCCGCCCCGGCCTCAACCAGACGATCGCCGACCTGATCCGGGTGCTCGAGCGCCCACGCCTGGTGTACCCCGAAACGACGGAACAGGTCGAAGTGCCAGTCGCCACAGCGACAGCCGCAACGACAATCGACGCGGTGCAGGACACGCCGAACATTCCCGCCCCGGGCGAACTTGCCGAAAACGTCCGCCGCCGTCTGCGCTCGATGATGACACCCAATACGGCGCACCAGTCGACATCGACCGAAGGACAAACGCGTGCGCCGGCCTACGAACGGCTCAAGTCGACCGCCCTTACCGGCAACGGCACATTCTTCCAGACCGCTCTCGCCGACGCGCTGGAGATCGACTTCCAGACGGCCCGTTCGATCACCGAGAAGTCTGGCTACTCTTCGCTCATTGACGCGCTCAAGGCGCTAGACCTGCCTGAAGAGCAGGCATTCCTTCTTACCGCGACGACATTCCCTGGCCAGTTCGCCCATGCCGAAGCCATCAGGCTGTTCCTTGAGCGCTACCGGCTGTTGCATCGCGACGTAGCGCTCGACCGCGTGCGCGACTGGAAGGCAGCGGCGGTCGGCGCAAGCATCCGCGGCAACGCGGACAGGCTACAGCCGAAGCCAGGGGCAGCCGGCTCAAAAGGCGACCAACTCAGGGCGTCGTAAGAGACACCAGATCCTTGATTTCGGTCTGGCCCGGCTCGATCTCGACCACCCAGATATCGGGGTCGAAGCGCCGCTCGCGCTCGAGCCGCTTTTCGATCGCCGCCCCGTCATCGTCGCTTTCCAGCAGGCTGAACTGGCGCTCATCGGGTCTTGCCATGTCGTAGCTCGTCTGCGGCGCCGGGCCGTAGAGGCTGGTGCGGCCGAAACGATCGCGGGTCAGGATGAAGACAGCGCCGGCTTCAAGTGCGCCCCGGCTGAGGATCGCGCCAAAGCCGCCCTCGCCGAAAATCCGGCGCAACAGGGCCGACACCCAGAAGTCAGTGGTTAAGCGCATCTGCCAGGCCCGAACGCAATTTCGATCCGGCCTCTATAGCGGCTAGTTCGGAATGCGCACAGGCCAATCGGTTCAGTTGGTCAGGCCGATTTCACGCATCTTGACGTAAACTGCCGGGTCGGGCTCGCCCGTTTCAGGCAGGCCGAACAAAGCCTGGAATTCGCGGATTGCCGCCGTGGTCCTGGCGCCTGGAACGCCGTCGACGTCGATTCCGTCATTGCCGAAGGCCTTCAGCCCAGCCTGGATCTTCATGATGCGCGCACTCGGATCGGCATCGATTGCGGGCTCCGTGCGCACGGGTGCCGTGGTGGCCCCGCCCGTTCGCGGCCTCGACACCGGTGCCGCCTGCGCTCGCGGCGTCGGTGTCGGCGCAATTCCGGCCGTGGTTTCAGCAGCGCCCAGTTGCTCAAGCAGCGCGCCGTCGATGTCGCCCGTGGCCGTCAGGCCTACTTTCTTCTGATAGGTCTGGATGGCACTGCGCGTGGCCGGCCCGTTCAGCCCGTCGACCGTGCCATCATAAAATGCGAGGTCCTTCAGGATGCTCTGTATTTGTTCGATCTGAGGATCGCCCTTGGGGCGCACGACCTGTGACTCCGGTCGTTCGATCTTGATCGTGGTCTCCGGCGCATCCTCGTTCATGTCGGGAAACTCGACCGCCTCGCGGGTCGAGAAGAATGCACCCTTGTGCGCATATGGCTGGTACCACAGCGCATTCGCCGAGACGTAAAACAGGGCGACCAGAAACGCCGTCGAACCGCCGACCAGCACCGGATTGCGTGCAATCATCCCGCCGAGCGCCACGGCCCCTTCTTGCAGCGGGCTGCGGTCCTCGACGACCCGCTTAGCTTGCCTTGCGGAGCGGGCCATTGCGCATCTCCCTGATCCTGTCTGCCGGCAACCGCATCACTTCGCCCTTCGTCGGCTCAGGGCGGAAGGCCGGCCCTTCTATCGGCAAGCTGATGGTAACCGTGGTCCCCTCGCCCGGCGCGCTCTCGATCGACATCGTGCCGTCGTGCAATGCAACCAGTCCCTTGACCAGCGACAACCCAAGGCCGGTGCCTTCGAAACGACGGGTGTAGTCGTTCTGGATCTGCGTGAACGGCGTACCCAGCCGCGACAGGTCTTCCTGGGCGATGCCGATGCCGGTGTCCGAAACCCAGAAATGCAGCCGCGAACCAAGACGCTTGGCGCCGATCTCGACGCGACCGCCGTCGGGGGTGAATTTTGCCGCATTCGACACGAGGTTGATCAGCATCTGCTGCACCGCACGCCGGTCAGCCTTGACCTCGCCCGTGCCGGCAGCCACTTCGACAGTCAGGTCAAGCGCCTTGGCCTCGATCTGCAGCGCCATCATCGAAGCGCACATGTCGACCGCCTCGCGGAACCTGAAAGGCTCCGGGTTGATCGCATAGCAACCCGACTCGATCTTGGTGACGTCGAGAATCGAGTTCACCACATCGAGCAGGTGCTGGCCGGACTCGCGGACGATACCGACATATTCCTTCTGGCGCGGCTCCTGGAACTTGCCGAACATCTCGTGCAGCAGCATGTCGGAAAAACCGATAATCGCGTTGAGCGGCGTCCTGAGTTCGTGGCTCACGGCTGCGAGGAAATTGCTCTTGGCGAGTTCCGCGCTCTTCACGGCGTCTGTGGCCTTGGCCAGTTCATTCCGCAACTCGGCGACAGTGTCGTTGTTGCGGACAATCGCAATAAACTCGACACCGGCCTTGATGAACTCGAGTGCGAACGGCCGGAAATTGTCGCCCGCATCGCTCTCGGACTGCCTGGGCAAACGCAGAAGCAGCTCCACCTGACGCGTTTCGGCGCCATCGCGCATGTCTGCCAGCGCACAGAGATAGCCAACACGGTCAGCCACATGGATGCGGTCGAACAGGGCAGTACCGAGGAGCAACTCCGGCTGCAGCCGCAACAACGTCCGCGCCTGCTCGGAGACATCAACCACGTCGCCATTTTGCGCGACGCGCAGGACGACAGCCCGGAGGACCTGCTCCAGCGGCGCAGCCGGCGCGGCAGCCTGTTCGGCGCCATGGCCGGCGAATTGTACAGCGCGAGCGACGAAGGTCGCCAACCAGGCGACTGGCAGCAACCAATGCCATGCGGATGCCGTCGCACTTTCGGCAAATGGCACGGCGCCAATCAAACCTTGCAGCAGCAGCGCAGCAACGGCCGCGAGCCCGCCGAACAAAGCCGCTTTCCGCGTCCGCCAAACCCACAGCGCTTCGAGCGGAAGCGCGGCTGCAAGCAGCGCCGCCGGCGATGTCAGGCCGCCCGCGGCAGCAATGATGGCGCCAGCGGTTACGGCACCGACGCCAAGCGACGCGACGCCGATCGACGCGGCCGTGCCGGTCGCGGCAACCAACAAGGCCGCCAGCCAGCTCAGGCTGAAGGCGGCGAAGATGACGGCAAAAGTCGGGGCCGCGCCAAGATTGGCCGACACCAGGACCACGCCGGCACCGGCAACAAGGAAAGGTGCCGCCAACAACAGGCCAACGAGACGCCGCTGGCGCAAACGTTCGGAGCCATCGATGGACGGATGGACCAGCCGGTCACAGCCGCCGGCGACCGCGCCGGAAAACTCACCGTATCTGGTCATGACAAAACTCAACGCTACGCACTCTTCCGTGGCTCGCTTTGCGGCTCTTCTCTGGTTGGTCTCCAAACTCGCACCGAGCCTTTAATGAAGGAATAAAGCCAGGCGACCGAAACCCTGGCGCATGGCGAATATCGGGATCACGGCGTCGACATTCGAGAACAGTTCTCGCCATGGTAAATGGAGGGTTATTTGCCGACTTCGCGAACCCGAATCTGCGCAAAACGCGCAATCTCGAAGTTTCGCAATTTAAATCAATTGCTTACGAGTCTCGTGAGAGATTACTCAGGCGCACAGTCACGCAAGCCGGGCCAGTCCGTTAAACTTTGGTGAAAAACCTTCGCGAAATGCCACCTTTTGCAGCAAGCGCTCCTTTGCTCGTTCATGCCATTGTCGGCTCAGCAAGATGCGGGGCCGCATAGATCCGGCGCCGACAGACCACACGAGGCTTCCATGGGCTTTCTCTTCAGAACCGCTTTCTGGTTCTCGCTCGTCCTTCTCCTGCTGCCGCTCGGCACGGGCCCCGATGGTGAGAACAGCGTGAGCCCGCTACAGGCCATTTTCGCCGCGCGCGAGGCGGTTGGCGACATCGCCGGCATCTGCGAACGCAAGCCCGAGGTTTGCGAAACAGGCAAGGCCGCGATGCAGACCATCGGTGTCAGGGCACGCGAGAGCGCCCGCATCGCCTATGAGGCGCTCGACCAGCAGTTCGGACAGCCCGACACTGCAACCCGGACCGGCAGCGTCCCTGCGACGGATGACGAACCGGCCATGGCCGTCCCGACCCCGACCCCAGCCCCGGCCCCGGCCCCGGCCCCGGCCCCGGCAAACTGATTCCGACTTCCGGGCCTACGCCAGGTCCCACCGCGATACGCCCGCCTCTGGCATCTGCGGTGCATTTCTTTTTTTCGTGACGGGCAGCGGTGCCGGCACTATATCGAAGGTACCATGACCACCTCGATCGACACCATCCGCGACGACTTCTCCTTCCTTGACGAGTGGGAGGATCGCTATCGCTATGTCATCGAGTTGGGTGAGGCACTTCCGCCTTTCCCCGAGAGCGCGCAGACCGACACCAACAAGGTGCAGGGCTGCGTCAGCCAGGTCTGGCTTGTGACCCACAAGGGCGACGGTGCCGACCCCGCCATCCGCTTCGAAGGCTACTCGGACGCGCATATCGTGCGCGGGCTCGTCGCCATCATGCTTGCACTGTTTTCAGGTCATCGCGCCAGCGAGATCATGGCGACCGACGCGGAAGCCACACTGAAGGCGCTCGGCCTCAACGAGCACCTTTCGCCGCAACGCGCCAATGGCTTGCGCTCTATGGTCAAGCGCATCAAGCGCGACGCCGAGGCTGCCCTCCACCAGGTCGCCTGAGTTCCGTTCAGCCCATTCGCGGGCGATAATCCTCGGTCCCCCAATGCAGGACCTTGCGACCGGCAACGGAACCGGCGCGAGGATTGTAATGTCTGGCCAGCACGCCAAGTGCCGACTTGAGCATGACCTTGGCCGACCGCGTCGGCCAGCCGCGCTCGGCTTCGACAAGTTCCAGCCCCTTCAGGAAGCAGCAGACGTCAATCAGGACGCCGGATAACTCCGGCCCGACCGCATCGATCGCCCTGTCGACCCGCTGCCGCGCGACGAGCGCCGCATCCGTCAGTTCCGCCAGGCCGCCGCCGGCACTGCGTTTGCCGGAAGAGACGCTCGCCACCCAGTTGGCGCCCATGCGCGGC
Organism: Aminobacter sp. MSH1; assembly: GCF_003071665.1. Lineage (GTDB taxonomy): Bacteria > Pseudomonadota > Alphaproteobacteria > Rhizobiales > Rhizobiaceae > Aminobacter > Aminobacter niigataensis. Next base: position 4,498,858 of record NZ_CP026265.1, read on the forward strand.
ATGATCTGGCCGCGCGTGTAGTCGGCACGCAGCCGTTCGCCAGCGACGAACTCGCTGTTGTTCAGGAACGGCTTGCCGGCCTTGGTCTTGCGTCGGGCGAGTTGGCCGAGTGGCGACTCCGAAAGGTTGATCAGCGCCACATGTTGCCCGGCCGCGGTATCGACCATCGCCGTGTCCAGTTCGCGGTGCTGGCTCTGGAAAGGATCGACTGGGCTCTCCTCTCGCCGTGCGGCCGCTTGCCCTTCCGGCGTAAGCCGCATCACCCGGCCAACGCAAACGACAAGCCCTTGCCGGGACAGTGCCGCAAGCACCTCGGCGCCGACAGCGATCCTGTCGTTCCTGTCGTTCTCAAGCAGCATCTTGCCGGCCGTTGCGGCCGGCTCGCATTCTGCCGCCCCCTTGGCCAGCAGCGTGAGCACGCGCTTGTGTGCCTTTTCGTCAGTGGTGCTCATGTCAACCCTCCAGCCTGTCGCGAAACGCAGCGATCGCCACCCGCTCCGCCAGCGCGACGATCCGGTCAAACTCCGCATCGTCGCGCAGGTCCTCCACGGTATGGCAGGCATAAAGCACTGTGGTCCGGTCGCGCCCGAAGCCACGGCCGACCTCGCGCATGCTGAGACGAAACACGACATGGGCAACATACATGGCAATCTGGCGGAGGCGGCTGATGTCGTTGCCAGTCCGGCCAATTCGACGAATCTCCCTGCTTGGCACGCCGAACAACGCCGCCATGAGGTCGATCATCGCATCGCAACGCTCCACCACCTGGTCACGACGCCGGTCGGCGACAAGTTCAAGAACGGAACGCTCGTCCCTGGCGGCGGCCTCGCGCGCCTCCTTCTGCCGTTTGACCAATGTTGCCGACGTGGATCCCACCGAACTCTTCCCCCTTTGTGGATAGGAATAAGTTCTTATACCGGGCACGTCACAGGGTGTGAACAAAAAAAGAACGATGAAGCAGCGGACGAAACTTCAACACGCTGTAATCATTGTTCTATTTATTCCGCTCCAGTGAATTCTTGGCGCAGTTTCTCCCCACCCTGCAAGATGGCAGCATCATCGCACGATCACAGTCACATCAGGCAGGATCGCGATGCGGGATTTTTCGAATGAAATTGCAGCCTTCAGGCAGAACAAGCTGTCCGAATTGACTGACGCCCGGCAGCGGGCAGCCCTGCAGCTCTGCTGCGGGATCGAGCTTTCGAATGCGCTTTCTGGGGAGCCGACATCGACCGTCGCCTTGCTCAAACGGCTCGAACGGGCGATCGAGCGCGAACGGCTCCGGGGTGTCAACCGCCACTGGAGCTACGATCTCAACCGGCACATCGCGCTCAAGCAAGTGCGCGATCGGCTGAAAGGCGTCTTCCCCGACCAGCCTGGGCGACTGTCGCTCAGGCCGCGCCGGCGCCGGCACAAAAGCAATACGGCGCCCGAAGGCGCCGCTCGCTAAACGTCTGTCGAAGGGAGTATCATTTACCCACCTTGCGCTTGCGGCCCAGGCCCATCTTCTTGGCCAGTTGCGAGCGAGCTGCCGCGTAGTTGGGCGCCACCATCGGATAGCTGGCGTCAAGGCCCCACTTCTCGCGGTACTGATCGGGCGTCATGTTGTAGTGCGTCATCAGGTGACGCTTGAGCGATTTGAACTTCTTGCCGTCTTCCAGGCAGATGATGTAGTCGTCATGCACCGAACGCTTCGGGTTGACGGCCGGCTTCTGCTTGTCGGCGGGTGGTGTGTCGGCGACGTTACCGACGCGGCCAAGGGCTGCGTGAACGTCGGCGATCAGCCCCGGAAGTTCTCCTACCGGGACCGGATTGTTGCTGACATAAGCGGCCACCACGTCGGCGGTCAGTTCGATCAGCGTTTCGCTATTTGCTGCAGGCGTTTCGGAAGTATCCATATGCTTCAGGCCCCAATGTGACTGGTTGTTTTTTTGCCCGATATTGCGACCGGGGTGCGGCGCGATCTTGTATCGCAATTTGCCATTACGAGTCGCGTTCCATCACTTTAATGAGCCTGTAGCCATAACAAGTCAATTCACTATTCTTTGCAACTCCAAGAACAATGCATTCATCACTTCTCTAACAAATGAGCCTTTTTGACAGGGCAATGTCATCGCACGAGATCAAGTTACACAACGCTGAATGTTCTCTCCGGGGTCATTGTCGGCATTAGGTGGCAACAATGCGGTTCTTCTTATCCCGCGCCACAGTTTCAGCCAAATCGTCGCTGAGAGACCCCTGCCACAAGCGATATCCGGCTGAATAAGCCGCCTTGGCAAGCAAATCGGCCAAAATCTGCGCCATTAGCATGAAGAACACCACTCCAGCCCGCGCCGGCAATGCCGTGGAGAGTTCGGCGATATGCACCGCGAGACGAAGCAACTCAGGACAGGAACCAACCGTTCCGGCCTTCGAGACCGTGTGGAAATCGGGGAGGCGCAACAGCCCCAGGAAAAACGGCCATCGCAAGCAACGCACCAACCATGACAGGGCCGCCGGCAAGATAATCGCCAACGCTGCTGATCATGACCGGTTTTTCTTCGGCCTCTTGCTTGAGACGGACGCCGCCGCTGGTCAAAAAATGCGGGAACGCAACAGTCGCAAGAAGGCCAACGAGGAAAGCGCCGCTACCCCAGTCATTACCAGCCATGCAGGGCCAAACCTGAACCTATCTTGTCAATAACTGGTGCCCGCCCGAGTGCTCAACGCGACGCAAGCAACAGTTTTGCCTGTTCAATACGGCGCGATGTACTTGCCATAGACCCAACCGGTGGTGAATTGCCCGTTCTGGGCGGGATCGTGCCAGACCTGGCACCAGCGATAACGCACACGCTGTGCCTGCTTCCATTCCGGCAGGTGCGAGATGGCGAAGAGATCGACCCCGCCGGTGCATTTTCCGGTCATCTGCAAGACCGTGCCATTGGGATAGGCTGCCTGCTTCTGCGAACCATTGGACGGATACTTCCGGATGTTCAACGTGTCGCCAAACGGAACGTCGGTCACCTGCCAGGCGGCAAAAGCAGCCGCGTGGGCGTTGCCGGCGAACATTGCTGTCGTGGCGACGGTCAGGGCTACGGCGGTCTTCAAGAACGTGTTCATCTCTCTCCTCCGGCGAACCGGTCAATTGGAACGTTGACGAACAATGCAACTCAGCCCTTGAACCCGCCCTGATCGGCGTGTTCATTCGCCATTCAAGATTCACCGCATGCGAGACATGATGACCCGACCTGCCATTTTCGCCGACATCGCCGCGCCATCGACCGAGCGTCGCCCCGTTTCCGACACCCGGCACGGCATCACTCGCATCGATGAATATGCCTGGCTGCGCGCCGACAACTGGCAGGAGGTTTTCCGCGACCCGAGCCTGCTCGATCCGGCAATCCGCACACATCTCGAAGCGGAAAACAGCTACCAGGCCGAATTGATGGCCGGCACGGCGGACCTGCGCAAGGAGCTGTTCGAAGAGATGAAGGGACGCATCAAGGAAGACGATTCCTCGGTTCCGATGAAGGACGGCCCCTTCGCCTATGGCTCATCCTACAAGAAGGGTGGCGAGCAGCCGCGCTATTTCCGCCTCCCGAGCGCAGGCGGCACGGAAGAGATCATCCTCGACGGCGACAAGGAAGCCGAAGGTCACGCCTATTTCCGCCTCGGCGGGATCGACCACTCCTCCGATCATAGCCGCCTGATCTGGGGGTTCGACGACAAGGGATCGGAATTCTACACCCTGCGTGTCCGCGACCTGGCAACCGGCGCCGAACTCGCCGACATCGTCGCCGATACGGGCGGCTCGGGCGAGTGGGATGCGGCCAATGCCGGTTTCTTCTACACCCGCCTCGACCCCAACCACCGGCCATCGAAGGTCTTCTACCACGCGCTCGGCAGCGACGCCTCGACAGACCGCCTGGTCTACGAGGAGACCGATCCCGGCTTCTTCATGAGTGTCGGCGGCACCCGCAGCAATGACTGGGTCATGATCTCGATCAGCGATCATGAAACGTCGGAATACCGGCTGCTTCCCGCCAGCAATCCCCTCGCCTCGCCGGCACTCGTTGCAGCGCGCGAAACCGGCCTGCAATATGACCTCGAGGAAGGCGGCGACATCTTCTTCGTGCTGACCAATGCCGACGGCGCCAAGGACTTCAAGATCATGACCGCGCCAGCGGTGGCTCCAGGGCGCGCCAACTGGAAGGAACTTGTCGCCCACGAACCCGGCCGGCTGATCCTGTCGGTCATCGGCTTCAGGGACTTCATGGTTCGCCTGGAACGCAAGGAAGGCCTTCCGCGGATCGTGGTGCACGAACGCGCCACCAGCTTGGAGCACGTCATCTCTTTCCCGGAAGAAGCGTTCTCGCTTGGTCTGTCTGGTTCCTACGAATACGACACCGACACCATGCGGTTCTCCTACTCCTCGATGACGACCCCGACACAACTGTTCGACTACAACATGCGGACGCGCGGACGGGTCCTGCTCAAGACCCAGGAAGTCCCCTCGGGCCACAATGCCGAAGACTACGTCACGCGGCGGCTGATGGCGCCGGCCCCCGATGGCGAACTGGTGCCGATCTCGCTGATCCACCATCGCGACACGCCGCTGGACGGCACGGCACCGTGCCTGCTCTATGGCTACGGCTCCTACGGCATGACCATTCCGGCCTCGTTCAACACGAACTGCCTGTCGCTGGTCGATCGCGGCTTCGTCTATGCCATCGCCCATATCCGTGGCGGCAAGGACAAGGGCTACGCCTGGTATGACGACGGCAAGCGCGCGGCGAAAACCAACACCTTCACCGACTTCATCGCCTGTGCCCACCACCTCGTCGCCGAGCGCTACACGGCACATGACCGCATCGTCGCCCAGGGCGGTTCGGCCGGCGGCATGCTGATGGGCGCCATAGCCAACATGGCGCCGGATGCCTTTGCCGGCATCATCGCCGAAGTGCCGTTCGTCGACGTGTTGACCACTATGCTCGACGACACCTTGCCGCTGACGCCGCCCGAATGGCCGGAATGGGGCAACCCGATCGCCTCGGAGGACGACTACAAGACCATCGCCGCCTATTCGCCCTACGACAATGTCGCCGCACTCGACTATCCGCCGATCCTGGCGGTGGCCGGCCTGACCGATCCGCGCGTCACCTATTGGGAGCCAGCCAAATGGGCCGCGCGCCTGCGCGAACGCAAGTCGGGCAGCAGTCCTGTGCTGTTCAAGATCAACATGGATTCGGGCCATGCCGGTGCCTCGGGCCGCTTCTCGCGGCTGGAGGAAATCGCCTTCAACTACGCTTTCGCACTGAAGGTCGTTGGGCTCGCCTGACATTGGAAACGGCAGACCGGCGGCTTGGGGCCGCCGGTTGCGTCAACCGGCAGGCTTCGGCTGTGGCGCGGGATAACCGTTGGGATGCGGCGGGATCGCCTTGAGATAGGCAGCGATTGCCTCGCGGTCTTCGGCGCTCAGTCTCGCCATGTTCTTCTGCACCTCGACCATGGTGCCACCGACCGAATCGAACTCAGGGGTGAAACCTGTTTCGAGATAGCTGGCGATGTCGCTCTCCGACCAGCCGCTGATCCCAGTTCCTTGCGGCGTGATGTTGGGCACGATGCCCTGTCCTTCGGCCGCCGCAGCACCCGCCAGCCATTGGCCCTTCCTGGTCCCGCCGTCAAAGCCGCGCGGCGTGTGGCATTCGCCACAATGCCCTGCGCCTTCCACGAGGTCACGACCGCGCAGGACTTTTTCAGGCGTGCCGTCGGCGAAGGCGATCACGGGCTGGTCACTCAGGTAGAACAGCTTCCAGAGGCCGATGCCGGATCGGACATTGAACGGAAAGGCGAGCGTATGGCTCGGCGCCCCGCCCGCAACAGGCGGCAGCGTTTTCATGAAGGCGTAGATATCTGCGACCTCAGCCGGCTTCATGCGGCCATAGGAGGCATAGGGGAACGCCGGATAGAGGTGCTGTCCGTCGCGCGACACGCCCTTGAGCATTGCATTGGCGAAGTCCTCGAGCGACCATCCGCCGATGCCGTCGTTCGGGTCGGTGGAAATGTTCGGCGCAACGAAGGTACCGTACGCCGTCTTCAGCTCGAGACCGCCGGCGAGTTGAAGACGTGCATCGCCCTCCGATTTCGGCTTGGCGTGGCAGGAGGCACAGCCGCCCGCATCGAAGATGCGTTGACCGCGGGCCGCGTCGCCGGCTCCCAGGGCAGCCACGGCATCGGGCCCCAGTCTTTCGGGAAACGCCAGCCACCACAAAGTCGCGGCTCCGGCACCGCCAAGCGCCAGAGCCGCCACTGCAAACTTCTTGAAAGCACCCATGCGAAGGGATCAACCCTTCTTGACGCGAAACGCCTCATGGCAGGTGCCGCAGGTCTGGCCGATGGTGCCGACCTGTGCCTTCAAGGCGTCCAGGTCCTGGGCCGGGGCGCCAACTGCCGAGGCCGTCACTGCCTTGAATTTGTCGACCTCGGCCTGGAATCCAGCCGGATCCTCCCAGATCTTGGGGGATGCAGTGGTGTCGCCCTTGTCGCTTCCTACCGGGAACGACGCCGCGACATCGATTTTCTGGACATTGTCGTTGAGCGCCGTCAAGGCCGCCAGAACGGTGGCGGCGTCGAAAGCGGATTCGCCCTTCACCATCTTGACGAGCGTGCCGACTTGCCTTGCGTTCTCCTTCATCACCGCCTGACGGTCGGTAATCACATCGGCGAATGCTGCAGTGGATGCGAGCGCCAGCGCTGCGACGGCGAGCACAAATTTTCTCATCAGGTCCTCTTTCGGTTGCAAAAGCTGCCTAGGGTGAACGGCGAAACTGGCCCAATTCGTCCCAAGATTCTCCTCACGCTTACGTGAGTCGGTGGAATAAATTTGCGTTCTCTCGACAAAAAAAGCCCCGGACTTGCCGGGGCTTTTCGTGGGTGAACCAGGCTCAGGCGTTTTCGTAACGCTCGAGCACGTAGTCCCAGTTGATCAGGCTGTCGACGAACGCCTCGAGATATTTCGGGCGGGCGTTGCGGTAGTCGATGTAGTAGGAGTGCTCCCAGACATCGACGCCGAGGATCGGGGTCGCGCCGTGAACCAGCGGGTTCTCGCCGTTCGGGGTCTTGGAGATGGCGAGCTTGCCATCCTTGACCGAAAGCCACGCCCAGCCCGAACCGAACTGCGTCGTGCCGGCGGCAATGAAATCAGCCTTGAACTTGTCGTAGCCGCCGAGGTCGGCATCTACCGCCTTCTGCAGCGCGCCGGGCAGCTTGCTGCCGCCGCCGCCCTTCTTCATCCACTTCCAGAAGTGGACGTGGTTGTAATGCTGGGCGGCGTTGTTGAACAGGCCGGCATTCTTGCCGAACGACTGCTTCACGACCTCTTCCAGCGACAGCTTGTCCATGCCTGCTTCGGCAGCCAGCTTGTTGCCGTTGTCGACATAGGCCTTGTGGTGCTTGTCGTGATGATACTCAAGCGTCTCCTTCGACATGAAGGGCTGTAGCGCCTCGTAGTCGTAGGGTAATTCGGGCAATTCAAAAGCCATGGATCATACTCCCTTGCTGGCAATTTCGCGGCATGACTATGCCGTCTACAGATAGGTCGTCATCATCGTGTGACAACAGATGAGAGGCGCTGTTTTTCTTCGCTACACTCAGGCCTTGCCGGTCGAGTGCGCCCACTCCCAATATAGCTCGCGCGATTTTTTTGCTACCGGTCCGGGCTGCAGAATTCGCTCCTCGATGCGCGTGACCGGAACAACCTTGGAGTGATTGCCGGTGGAGAAGATTTCATCGGCTTCGAGGAACTCGCGCACCGAAAGCGTCTTTTCGACCACAGAGACACCGCTGCCGGCAAGAAGCGAAATCGTGCGGCTGCGGGTGATCCCGGAAAGGAAAGTTCCATTGGGCGCCGGGGTGAACACTTGCCCGTTCTTGACCAGGAAGATGTTGGACGAGGCGGTTTCGGCGACGTTGCCTAGCATGTCGAGCACCAGGGCATTGTCGAAACCGCGCATCTTGGCGTCGAGGATTGCCCTGCCGTTGTTTGGATAGAGGCAGCCTGCCTTGGCATTGGTCGGCATGGTTTCGAGAGTTGGCCGCCGAAACGGCGACAAGCAAATCGAAAAGCCGGTCGGCGGAAGCATCGGCGATTCGTACAGGCACAGGCAGAACCGCGTCGACGCAGGGTCGGCCGGCACGCCCATGTAGCCACCGTGCTCGGCCCAATACATCGGCCGGATGTAGACAGCAGTCTTGCCGTCGAATTTCTTGAGCCCGTCCCAGGTCAGCCCGACGATCTGTTCCGGGCTCATGGTCGGCTTCAGGCCCAATGCGATGGCCGAAGAATTGACCCGGCGCGAATGTGCTTCAAGGTCGGGAGCCACGCCTTCGAACCAACGGCCGCCATCGAAGACGGTGGAGCCGAGCCACATGGCATGGCTTCGCGGGCCAATGATCGCAACGTTGCCCTCGTGCCAGTCGCCATCGACAAAGCTCCAGGTCGTGGATTGTGCAGCCGCCGCGAGCGTCATGGTGTTTTCCCATCCATCTTGTTGATCGCCGGTATGGAAGAGGCTTTGGCGCGCCCCGTCAATCGGCAGCAAGCCGAAATGTTGGAGCCAGCCGATAGTTGCGCTTGCGCTCGGAACCAAGCCGTTGGACAACCAAAGGCATGCGCCACGCAGCCTACATATTCGATGCCTATGGCACGCTGTTCGACGTCCATGCGGCGGTTCGCCGCCATTCGGCCGACATCGGACCCGAGGGCCAGCTGCTTTCCGAGATTTGGCGGGCCAAGCAGCTCGAGTATTCCTGGGTGCGGACGCTCATGGGCGCCTATGCCGATTTCTGGCAGCTCACCGAGCAGGCGCTCGACTTCGCATTCCGCAAGGTGCCGTCGGTCGATCCCGCGATGCGCAGCAAGCTGCTCGACGCTTATTGGCGCCTCGATTGCTATCCCGAGGTTCCGGCAGTGCTGCGCAACCTGAAGGACAACGGCGCACGGCTGGCCATTCTCTCCAACGGTTCGCCAGACATGCTGGAAGCGGCCGTGCGCTCGGCCGGGCTGGACCTGATCCTCGACGAGGTGTTCTCGGTCGACAGCGTCCGCCGATTCAAGACGGACCAGGCGGTCTATGATCTCGTCGCCAGCAGTTGGCGTCTTTACCCGGAAGCAATGTCGTTCCAGTCGTCCAATCGCTGGGACATTGCAGGGGCGGCAAAGTTCGGCTGCCGCACCGTCTGGATCAACCGCAGCAACCAGCCGGACGAGTATCGCGACCTGCCTCCATCGCTGATCCTACCTTCTCTGGAAGGTTTAGTTACAATTGGTTAGCTTACCATAGGTCAATATTGTTGCCATAACGCAACAGTGATTGGCCTGTCACACCTTCGCCATGCTTTGTCCACCCTAAGGTCGGAATTTGACCCGCCTATCTCCGCGAGCGTTAAGGGGCGACGCAGTTGGTTTCCTCTAAATTCACCATTTCTTTCGAACTGGAACTCTAGATCGCAGTCATGTCCACATTTACAGAATCACGTCCGCTCAGCCGTCGCGGCTTTTTGAACCTGGCGGCAGCGGGCGCCGCGTCGGCAGCGCTTTCTGCCTGCTCCACGGTTGGCGGAGGCGGTCAGATCGTCGATGCACCTCCGGTTGCACCGCCCATGAGCGTCGATCCCGCTTTCGGTGGCGACTATGCCAGCATGTATGCCCCGGTCGCCGACGAAGGCTATGAAATCCCCGGCATCCCGCTCAAGAAAGTGAAGCCGCAGTTCCTGCGCCAGATCGTCCGCGACCCCACTGGCGAGCGCCCCGGCACCGTGGTCGTCGACACCTCGACGCACTTCCTCTACCTCGTTCGCGAAAACGGCGAAGCGATGCGCTATGGCGTCGGCCTCGGTCGTGCCGGCTTTGCCTGGCAGGGCCGCGCTGTCATCCAGTGGAAGCGCAAGTGGCCCAAGTGGACGCCGCCGGACGAAATGATCGGCCGCCAGCCCGACCTCGAAAAGTACAGCGTCAGGAATGGCGGCATGGCCCCGGGCCTCAACAACCCGCTCGGCGCGCGCGCGCTCTATATCTTCCAGAACAACGAGGACACGCTCTATCGCGTCCACGGTTCGCCGGAATGGTGGACGATCGGCAAGTCGGTGTCGTCGGGCTGCGTGCGCCTGATGAACCAGGACATCATCGATCTCTATGATCGCGTGCCCGGCAAGACGCCGATCCTGGTCACCAGCGGCCTCGGCACTGCCTGACCCTGGGCTCAGCCATCAACGAAAAACGGCGCGTCATCGACGCGCCGTTTTGCTATTGGCTTCTCGGGTCAGAAGCCCTTCTTCAGGCTTCCGAGAATTCCGCGCACCAGCGCACGGCCGACAGACGAACCAACAGAGCGCACGACCGACTTCAGTGCCGCTTCGGTCACCGTCTGTCGGTTTGAAGTCCGCGGCCTCGGCGCACTGCCCGTGTTGCGGCCGCCCGAAGCCGGCGGCGCGTCATTGCCAAAGCCCGGAATGGTCCAACCACCACCACCGCCACCGGTATTCGCCTGCTGGGCCTGTTCTTGCGCCTTCTGCGCGTCGAGCGCCTTCTTCTGCAGCATTTCGAACGCCGATTCACGGTCAACCGTCTGGTCGTACTGCCCGGCGACCGGGCTCTCGCTGATCAGCTTCTGGCGCTCCTGCGGCGTGATCGGGCCAAGCCGCGAGGCCGGCGGGCGTATCAGCGTCCGCTGCACCATCGACGGAACGCCCTTGGCTTCGAGCGTCGAGACCAGCGCCTCGCCGGTTCCGAGCTGGGTGATCGCCTTGGCACAATCGAAGTCAGGGTTGGGGCGGAAAGTGTCGGCGGCCGTCTTCACCGCCTTCTGCTCCCGCGGCGTGTAAGCGCGCAGCGCATGCTGCACGCGGTTGCCGAGCTGCGCCAGAACGGTTTCGGGCACGTCGAGCGGGTTCTGGGTGACAAAATAGACACCAACGCCCTTGGAGCGGATCAGGCGCACGACCTGCTCGACCCGGTCGACGACGATCTTCGGCGCCTCGTCGAACAGAAGATGCGCCTCGTCAAAGAAGAAGACCAGCTTGGGCTTGTCCGGGTCGCCGACTTCCGGCAGCACCTCGAACAGCTCCGACAGTAGCCAGAGCAGGAACGTCGCGTAGAGCCGCGGGTTCATCATCAGCTTGTCGGCGGCCAGCACGTTGATCGCGCCGCGACCATCACGCGTCGTGCGCATGATATCGGCAATCTTCAGTGCGGGTTCGCCGAAGAAGTTGTTGCCGCCCTGCTGCTCCAGGACCAACAGCGACCGCTGGATGGCGCCGACCGACGGTTTGGTGACATTGCCATAGCGCGCGCCGATCTCGTCGGCCCGCTCGGCGACGTTGGCGAGCAATGACTGCAAGTCCTTCATATCGAGGAGCAGCATCCCTTCTTCGTCGGCGATGCGGAAGGCGATGTTGAGCACGCCTTCTTGCGCTTCGCTGAGGTTCATCAGCCGCGACAGCAGCAGCGGTCCCATCTCCGATATGGTCGCGCGGATTGGATGGCCCTGTTCTCCAAACAGATCCCAGAAGATGACGGGGAATTCCTGGAAATCATACGGGTCGAGCTTGATCGCCTCGGCACGGGCCGTGAGAAAATCCTTGGCCTCGCCCATCATGGCGATGCCCGACAGGTCGCCCTTGATGTCGGCGCAGAACACCGGAACACCGGCGTTCGAAAAGCCTTCGGCGAGAATCTGCAGTGTTACCGTCTTGCCGGTACCTGTGGCACCGGTAACTAGGCCATGGCGATTGCCGTACTTCAGCAACAGATCTTCGGGCCGCTGATAACTGTCGTCGGGCTTGCGGCTGGCACCAATGAAAATGCTGTCGTCCTGCGCCATGGGCTGTCTCTCCGGCAATGCTCTTTCACGACCGCATCAGCAGTCAGACCACAGGTATAGTGGCGGCGCTACGGTGCGACAATGGCTTGGATCGCATCCGCACGCATGTTATACATAAGTTATAACATGGAGACGCAGCCATGAACGTGACTGTTCGCAAGATCGGAAACTCGGAAGGCGTGATCCTGCCGAAGGAAGTGCTCGAGCGGCATAATCTGCGCGCGGGTGACACGCTCGTCCTCACCGAGGATGGCAACGAGTTGCGGCTTCGGCCGGCTGAGGATGATCCGGAAGAGTTCGAACGCAAGATGAAGATCGCGCGCGAGCGGATGAAGAAATATGAGGTCGCGTATCGCGCCCTCGCCAAATGATTGAGTTCCATTCGCGTCAGTTCGTCGAGGCGCTACACGCCGAGCAACTGAAGCTGCACGGAGGCGCTCAAGGCGTACGATCCGAGGATATGCTGGAATCGGCCCTTGCACGGCCGCTTCAGAAGCAAGCGTATGGCGAGCCAAACCTCTGTGACCTCGCAGCCGCTTATTTGTTTGGCATAGCCAAGAACCACCCATTCGTCGACGGCAACAAACGAACTGCCTTTGCAGCAGCGGATTTGTTTCTATATTTCAACGGATTGAGCGTCGAAGCAGCGCAAGAAGACATCATTCAATTCGTATTGATGGTCGCCGCCGGCGAGATCGACGAGACAGGTGCGGCCGCGTTCTTCCGCGACCACACGGTTCCAATCGAAGCCTAGCTGGCGAACTCGACGATTTCCCACTCATGCCCGTTGACCGAAGCGACATCGCCAACGGATTTGCCGAACAGCGCTATAGCCATAGGCGAGGAATGCGAGATGCGGCCCTTGGCTGCATCGGCTTCGTCTTCACCGACGATTTCCCAGACGTTGCGTTTGCCATTGTCATCTTCGACGACAACCTTCATCCCGAAGCGGACAACCGTACTGTCAGGCTCGGGAACCGACACTTCGGCCGTCTCCCGGCGGGACTGCCAATAGCGCAGGTCGCGCGACACGGTCGCGATCCGCTCCCGGTCAGCATCGGCTTCCGCCTTTGCCAGATCCTCGCGCAGGCTCGCGAGTTGGGCCTCGATATGGGCCAGCCCTTGTTCGGTCACGAGGTTGCGGGACGAACTGACCGGCCGCTCGCCGATATCGGCAATGACGTTTTCGCTGTCGTCTTCGCGGGTGAAAGCTCTGCTCATGAAATAAACCTAGGTGTTCATAGCTCCGATAACAAGCCAGCCAAACTGACCGACTACTTATGCTTTCAGGCGAACGCGGAAGTCGGTCGAAGCGATGCAACTTCGATTCCGTTCCAGTTCTTCAGCACCGGCCTCGCCGCCTTGTCCAGTGTCCCGGACAAGGCCTCGTCTCCAGCCAAAAGCTTTGCTAGGACCGCCGCGATCATAACCTCGGCAGCCCTGCCCGCGCCGTCGTCGCATTTAATCGCAATGCCGAGGCCAAGTTCCGGCAAGGCCGCGCAAAAAACGCCTTCGGCACCGACCTTGACGAAGATCCGTCCTGGTGCAGCTTGCATCAACTCCGTATCAGCCCTGTCGGTTCCAGCGACCTGGAAAGGTTCCGCCATGCATGCCGACATCAGCCGCCGCGCGGCCTTGGCTCTTTCCGTGCCGAGGCCATTGCCAGTGACCATGCGCGCAAAACCGAGTGCGAGATTATGCAACGGCACGGCAAAGGTCGGGATGGAGCAGCCGTCGGTTCCGCGGTTCATTTCGTTATGGGGTGCACCGGTGACGGCTTCCATCGTCTCGCGGATCATCTGCTGGAAGCGATGCTCGGGTCTGACATAGCCGAGATGGGCCATGCCGAGGTGACGGCAGGTACAGACGAAAGCCGAGTGCTTGCCCGAACAATTGTTGTGCAACGCGCTCGGCGACGCCCCGCTGCGCGCTAGTGCAATCGTCGCCGCATGGTTCGAAGGCCAATGCGCGCCGCACTCCAGCTCATCCGGCCCGAGACCGGCCTTGGCCAGCATCGCATTGGCCAGTTCGGCATGAGCCGGCTCGCCCGAATGCGACGCGCAGGCAAGCGCCAGTTCGCGATCGCCAAAGCCATAGGCATCGGCCGCGCCACTTTCGACGAAGGGCAGCGCCTGGATGGCCTTGACCGCCGAGCGCGGAAACACTGGCTGCGTGGCGTCGCCCAAGGCAAGCTTCTGCGTGCCATCGGCATCGACAACGACAACCGCGCCGCGATGTACGCTTTCAACGAGATCGCCGCGTAGCACCTCGACCAGGACCGGATTTGTCATTGTGTGCGTGCCTTCATGCGCTTGCGAGATCGAGGTTGGGGTCATTTCCGCCAGCGGTCAGCCAAGCATCATGATCTGTTCCCCGATAACCCACCGGCGAGAAATCCGCCATCCACCGCGAGCGTGTGGCCATTGATGTAGCTGGCTTCCGGCGAAAGCAGGAAAGCAGCGGCGGCGGCAATTTCATCCGGCTCAGCACCGCGGCCTTGCGGCACATGATGGGCTGCGATGCCGCCATTGCTTGCAGCATCCACGTCCGCAGGCCCGGCGGCTATGGCATTCACGCGCACGCCCCGGCCGGCATACTCCAGCGCCAGCACTTCCGACATGAGCTTGAGCCCGGCCTGCGACGCGGCGACGGCCAATTGCCCATGATGGGCCCGAAGGCCCGCCACGGTCCCGATGCTGACGATGGACAGCGAGGCGCCCATCCGCTCCAGCGCTGCCCGCGCGGCGATGAAGGGGGCAACGAGGTTGACGTCGAGCGCTTCCCGCAACATCTCGGCGCTGGTGTCCTCGATGGCGGCACTGCGGGCGAAACTCGCCATCGAGACAAGCCCGCCGACAAGACCAAGCCGGTCCACAACCTGGTCGAACGCCTCGGCGATGTCATCCTCGTCGGTCGGGTCGCATTCGATGAACACGACCTCGTCGTTGTCGATCTGGTCCTCGGCCGCCTCGAGCGCGCCGCCGTCGTCATCGATCACCGCCACCGGCCATCCGTCCGATATCAGGCGTTCAGCCACTGCAAGGCCGACGCCCGACGCACCGCCGATAACAACGGCGGAATGCCTCATCTGATGCGGTCCAGGATCGACACGTAGTTGGCGACCGCGGCACCGCCCATGTTGAAGATACCGCCGAGCTTGGCGTCCTTGACCTGGATGCCGCCAGCCTCGCCCGCAAGCTGCATGGCGGTCAACACATGCATCGAGACACCGGTTGCGCCGATCGGATGGCCCTTCGACTTGAGACCGCCGGAGGGATTGACCGGCAGGCGGCCGTCCTTGGCGGTGATGCCTTCCATGGCGATGCGGGCGCCCTCGCCGCGCGGTGCCAGGCCCATGGCCTCGTATTCGATCAGCTCGGCGATGGTGAAGCAGTCATGCGTCTCGACGAAGGAGAGGTCGTCGAGCGAAATGCCGGCCGACTTCAGCGCCTTGTTCCACGCCACCTCGCAGCCTTCGAACTGCAGGATGTCGCGCTTCGACATCGGCAGGAAGTCCTGCACATGCTCGTTGGCGCGGAAGGCGATCGCCCGGCGCATCTTCAGCGCAGTCGTGCTGTCTGTCAGCACCAGGGCTGCAGCCCCGTCCGAAACCAGCGAACAGTCGGTACGCTTCAACGGTCCAGCGACGAACGGGTTCTTCTCGCTCTCCTGACGACAGAAGTCGAAGCCGAAATCCCTGCGCAACTGGGCATAAGGATTGTCCACGCCGTTCTTGTGGTTCTTGGCGGCGATCATCGCCAGCGCGTCCGACTGGTCGCCATAACGCTGAAAGTAGGCCTGGGCGATCTTGCCGAACACACCGGCAAAACCGGCCGGGGTGTCGCCGTCTTCGGGTAGATAGGAAGCGCGCAGCAGGTTCTTGCCGATCTCGGGTCCAGGCGTTGTGGTCATCTGCTCGGCGCCGACCACAAGCACGATGCGCTGGCCGGCGTTCACCGCGCGGATGCCCTGGCGCACCGCTGCCGAACCCGTGGCGCAGGCATTCTCGACGCGCGTCGCCGGCTTGAAGCGCAGGCGGTCGTCGGCCTGCAGCACAAGGCTCGCGGTGAAATCCTGGGCGGAAAAGCCGGCGTTGAAGTGGCCAAGCACGATCTCGTCGACGTCGTCAGGCCCGATGCCGGCATGCGCCAGCGCCTCGGTGGCAACCTGCGTAATCAGGCTTTCCAGCGTCTCGCCTTCCAGCTTGCCGAAGCGCGAATGCGCCCAGCCCACGATGCATGCGGTCATCTTCGTCTCCATCGCCAGTTCTATGTTGCGCCATTTGCCGGGCGATTCCAACGCCCTTCAATTCCGTTCAAATATGAACAGGCGCATTCGAGACGAAATGCGCCGTGTTTTTTATTGATTGATGCGTCAATTAAAAATAGTTTGGCCGCTGGAGGAGTTTGTATGCCCAAGGTCGGAATGGAACCGCTGCGCCGCAGGGCGCTGATCGACGCGACGATCTCGGCGATCGGCGAGCGCGGCAGCCTTGATGTGACCATGTCGGAGATCGCGGGCCGCGCCGGCGTGTCTTCCGCCCTCGCCCACCACTATTTCGGCGCCAAGGAAGACCTGCTCGCCGCCACCATGCGGCATCTCCTGTCCGAGTTGCTGACCGACACCACCGCGGCACTGCGCGTTGCCGAGACCCCGCGTGCACGCGTGTCGGCCGTCATCTCGGTCAATTTCTCCGACAAGCAGTTCCGCGCCGCAACCATCGCCGCCTGGCTTGCCTTCTACGTCGAGGCGCAGAAGTCGCCGGGTCTGCGCCGCCTGCTGCGGATCTACGCCCATCGCCTTCATTCGAACCTGATGAGCGGCCTTGCGCGCCTGCTGCCCCGCGCGGACGCCGAGCACGTCGCCGAGGCGACAGCAGCGATGATCGACGGGCTCTACATTCGCCGGGCCCTGCGCGACGGCATCCCCAATGCCGCTTCGGCGATCGCGCTGGTCGAGGACTATCTGGAAACCAAGCTGTCGCAGGCGGCCCGCGCACGATGACCAGCAAGCCCAACATCCTCATCGTCATGGTCGACCAGTTGGCCGGAACGCTCTTCCCAGACGGCCCCGCCGACTTCCTGCATGCCCCGCATCTCAAGGCGCTGGCGGCACGGTCGACACGGTTCAGGAACAACTACACCGCCTCGCCGCTCTGCGCGCCCGGCCGTGCCGCCTTCATGAGTGGACAGTTGCCATCCCGCACCGGGGTCTACGACAACGCTGCCGAATTCACTTCCTCCATTCCGACCTTCGCTCACCACCTGCGTGCCGCCGGCTACCACACCGTGCTGTCAGGCAAGATGCATTTCGTCGGCCCGGACCAGTTGCACGGCTTCGAGGAGCGCCTGACGACCGACATCTATCCCGCCGATTTCGGCTGGACGCCGGACTACCGCAAGCCGGGTGAGCGCATCGACTGGTGGTATCACAATCTCGGCTCGGTCACCGGCGCCGGCACGGCCGAGATCACCAACCAGATGGAGTATGACGACGAGGTCGCTTTCCTAGCGACCCAGAAGCTCTACGACTTCGCACGCACCTCTGATCAGGCCGAGCGTCGCCCGTGGTGCCTCACCGTCTCGTTCACTCACCCGCACGACCCCTATGTCGCGCGGCGCCAATATTGGGACCTCTACGAGGATAGCCCTGCCCTCGATCCCGAGGTCGGCTTCATCCCGACCGAGCAACAGGACCCGCATTCGCAGCGCCTCTATCTCGCCAGCGACTACGCCAGTTTCGACATCACGCCCGAGCAGGTACGCCGCTCGCGCCGCGGCTACTTCGCCAACATCTCCTACATCGACGACAAGGTCGGCGAATTGCTGTCGGTGCTCGAGCGCACGCGCATGCTCGATGACACGGTCATCCTGTTCTGCTCCGACCACGGCGACATGCTCGGCGAGCGCGGCCTGTGGTTCAAGATGTGCTTCTACGAGGGCTCGGCGCGCGTGCCGCTGATGATATCAGGCATGGGCCTGCCCGCCGGACTGATCGAGGCGCCGACCTCCAATCTCGATGTGCTGCCGACGCTGTGCGACCTCGCCGGCATCGACCTTTCGGCCATCATGCCCTGGACCGACGGACAGTCGCTTCTGCCGCTGATGCGCGGCGAGCAGCGAACCGCCCCCGTGCTCATGGAATATGCCGCCGAGGGTTCCTATTGCCCGCTGGTCGCCATCCGCGACGGCCGTTTCAAGTTCGTCCATTGCGAGATCGACCCGCCGCAACTGTTTGATCTGGAATCGGATCCGCAGGAGCTCGACAACCTGGCCGCAGACCCTGCTCATGCTGATCTGGTGGCCGACTTCGTGGCCAAGGTCCACGCTCGCTGGGACATGGCCTCTTTCGATGCGGCCGTGCGCGAAAGCCAGGCACGCCGCTGGGTGATTTATCCCACGCTGCGCAACGGCGCCTACTATCCGTGGGATTTCCAGCCGCTGCAGAAAGCATCCGAGCGCTACATGCGCAACCACATGGACCTGAACGTGCTCGAAGAGAGCAAGCGTTTCCCGAGAGGCGAATGATGACGACAACAGTCCCCACCCTGGACAGGCTCCGCCAGGCCTATGCCGAAACATCGCGTGCGACGCAGCTGACGCCCCTGCTCGAATCCGCTGCGCTGGCCCGCCAGACCGGCGCGGCGCGCGTCTTCGTCAAGGCGGAGTCGCTGCAATGGGCAGGCTCGTTCAAGGCGCGCGGCGCCTACTGGCGGCTCAAGCAGCTCACAGCTGACGAGGCGCGGCGCGGCGTGGTTGCCTATTCGTCCGGCAACTTCGCCCAGGGCCTTGCCGCCGCCGGCCAGGCGCTCGGCATTCCCGTCACCATCGTCATGCCGATCGATGTGCCTGCAGCCAAGCGCGAGGCGACCAAGGGTTACGGCGCCCGCGTGGTGCTGACCGACCATGGCGACCGCGCCCGCGAAGAAGTCGCCGCCGCCAAGGCGCGCGAAATCTCGGACACCGAGGGCCTCGCCTTGCTCCATCCCTTCGACGACCCCGAAATCGTCGCCGGCCAGGCCGGTGCCGGGCTCGAAGCGCTCGACCAACTGGCGGCGAAACGTGTTGCGGCCGACATCGTGCTCTGCCCGGTCGGCGGCGGTGGACTCATTGGCGGCGTCTCGCTCGCCTTCCACTACCTGTCGCCATCAACACAGGTGTTCGCGGTGGAACCGGAAGGCTTCAACGGTATGGGCTCGTCGCTCGCCCATGGCGCGATCGAAACCATGCCGCTGGGTCCGAAATCGATCTGCGACGGCCTGATGGCACGCAAGCCGGGCGAAGCACCTTATGCCGCGGTCACGACGACCAATGTGCGCGGACTGACTGTCGAGGACGCAGCCATCCGCAGTGCGATGAAGGTAGCGTTCGAGCGCCTGAAGCTCGTGCTCGAGCCCTCGGGCGCCTCGTCGCTGGCGGCACTTCTGGGAGGAAAGGTCGACGTAGCCGGCAAGACCGTGCTCGTCGTCGCAACCGGCGGCAACGTCTCGCTCGCCGATTTCATGGTTCATGTGAACAATGCTTGAAGCAGATTTCGTAATCGTCGGCTCCGGCTCCGCCGGCTCGGCCATGGCCTATCGCCTGTCGGAGGACGGCAAGCACTCGGTGATCGTCATCGAGTATGGCGGCACCGACTTCGGCCCCCTGATCCAGATGCCGTCCGCGCTGTCGATCCCCCTCAACATGAGCCGCTACGACTGGGGCTATTCCAGCGAACCTGAGCTGCATCTCGGCGGGCGCACGCTGGCGACCCCGCGAGGCAAGGTGCTCGGCGGCTCTTCTTCGATCAACGGCATGGTCTACGTTCGCGGCCACGCCCGCGACTTCGACCACTGGGCCGAACAGGGTGCGTCCGGCTGGGGCTATGCCGACGTGCTGCCCTACTTCAAGCGCATGGAGCATTCGAACGGCGGCGAGGACGGCTGGCGCGGCACTTCGGGTCCGCTCAACGTGCAGCGTGGCCCGCGCAGGAACCCGCTCTATCAGGCCTTCGTCGAAGCAGGCCAGCAGGCCGGCTTCGAGCTCACCGACGACTACAATGGCTCCAAGCAGGAAGGCTTCGGGGCCATGGAGCAGACCATCCATGGCGGGCGCCGCTGGTCGGTCGCCAACGCCTATCTGCGTCCGGCGCTGAAACGCGGAAATGTCCGTGTCGTCAATGGCTTCGCCCGGCGCGTGGTGATCGAGAATCAACGCGCCGTCGGCGTCGAGATCGAAGCGCGCAGGAAGGTCCAGGTCGTCAAGGCGCGGCGTGAGGTGATCGTCGCTGCGTCCTCGATCAATTCGCCGAAACTGCTGATGCTGTCGGGCATCGGCCCCGCCGAGCACCTGAAGCAACACGGCATATCCGTCGTGGCCGACCGGCGTGGCGTCGGCCAGAATCTTCAGGACCACATGGAGCTCTACATCCAGCAGGAAGCGACCCAGCCGATCACCCTGCATTCGGTCTTCAACCCGTTTTCCAAGGCGCTGATCGGGGCAGAATGGCTGCTGTTCAAGACCGGGCTTGGCGCCACCAACCATTTCGAGGCGGCGGCCTTCGTGCGCTCGAAAGCCGGTGTCGACTATCCCGACATCCAGTTCCACTTCCTTCCGGCAGCCGTGCGCTACGACGGCAAGGCAGCTGCCAAGTCTCACGGCTTCCAGGCGCATGTCGGGCCGATGCGCTCGAAGTCGCGCGGCGCGATCACCCTGCGCTCGAGCGACCCGTGGGCCAAGCCGGAGATCCGCTTCAACTACATGTCGCATCCCGACGACTGGGAGGACTTCCGGCACTGCATCCGCCTCACTCGCGAGATTTTCGCGCAATCGGCCTTCGATCCGTTCCGCGGCAATGAGATTTCGCCGGGCAGCCAGGTTCAGACCGACGACGAGCTCGACGCCTTCATCCGCGAGCATTCGGAAAGCGCCTACCACCCCTGCGGCACCTGCCGCATGGGCCGCGCCGACGACCCCACGAGCGTGGTCGACCCCGAATGCCGGGTGATCGGCGTCGAGGGGCTGCGCGTCGCCGACTCCTCGATCTTCCCGCGCGTGACCAACGGCAACCTCAACGGCCCGTCGATCATGACGGGCGAGAAGGCCGCCGACCACATCCTAGGCCGTACGCCGCTTGCGCCGTCGAACCAGGAGCCGTGGATCAATCCGCGCTGGCAGGTCTCGGACAGATAGAGCATCATCCGGCCAACACGCCGGACACCGAAAATACAACTGGAGCAATCGCATGCGCGCCCAGCCCAAAGCCTCGCATTATGTCAACGGCCGCTACATCGACGACGAGCGTGGGGCACCAATCCCGGTCATCTATCCGGCCACCGGCGAAGCGGTCGCCTCGCTGCACTCGGCCACAGCCAACGTCGTGGAGCTGGCCGTCGAGGCCGCACGCGAGGCGCAGCCGGCGTGGGCGCGGCTGAAGCCGGTCGAGCGCGGCCGCATCCTGCGCCGCGCCTCTGACATCCTGCGCGCCCGCAACGAGGAACTGTCGCGGATGGAGACCCTCGACACCGGCAAGGCGATCCAGGAGACGCTTGTCGCCGACGCGGCATCCGCCGCCGACTGCCTCGAATTCTTCGCCGGCGCGATCGCCGCCTTCAACGGCGACTATGTCGATCTCGGCGGCCCCTTCGCCTACACCAAGCGCGAAGCGCTCGGCGTCTGCGTCGGCATCGGCGCCTGGAACTACCCCATCCAGATCGCCGGATGGAAGTCGGCGCCTGCGCTGGCCATGGGCAACGCCATGGTGTTCAAGCCCTCCGAGAACACGCCCCTTTCCGCTCTTGCGCTGGCCGAAATCTACACCGAGGCCGGCCTGCCCGACGGGCTGTTCAACGTGGTCCAGGGCTATGGCGACGTCGGCGCTGCCCTCGCCGCGCATCCTGTCGTTGACAAGATTTCGCTCACCGGCTCGGTGCCCACCGGCAAGAAGGTGCTGGCGCTCGCCGGCTCGCACATGAAGCACGCCACGATGGAACTCGGCGGCAAGTCGCCGATCATCGTCTTCGACGACGCCGACCTCGAAAACGCTATCGGCGGCGCCATGCTCGGCAATTTCTATTCGACCGGCCAGGTCTGCTCCAACGGCACCCGCGTCTTTGTCCAGAAAGGCCTGCACGACCGTTTCGTCGAACGCCTGGTCGAGCGCACCAAGGCGATCCGTATCGGCGATCCGCTCGATCCCGAAACCCAGATGGGCCCGCTGGTCAGCAAGGCCCAGCACGACAAGGTTTTGGACTACATCGCCATCGGCAAAAGCGAGGGTGCCGAACTGCGCTGCGGCGGCGGCACGCCTTCACTCCAGGGTTTCGAGGGCGGCTTCTTCGTCGAGCCGACCGTGTTCAGCGGCGTCACCGATAACATGCGCATCGCCCGCGAGGAAATCTTCGGCCC
The DNA here is from genome assembly GCF_003071665.1 of Aminobacter sp. MSH1. GTDB lineage: Bacteria > Pseudomonadota > Alphaproteobacteria > Rhizobiales > Rhizobiaceae > Aminobacter > Aminobacter niigataensis. Next base: position 4,521,101 of record NZ_CP026265.1, read on the forward strand.
GGTCATGAGCGTGCTGTCCTTCGACAGCGAGGAAGAGGCAATCGCACGCGCCAACGACACCGAGTTCGGCCTGGCCGCCGGCGTGTTCACCAAGGACATAACCCGCGGCCATCGCGTCGTCGGCGAACTCAAGGCCGGCACCTGCTGGATCAACGCCTACAATTTGACGCCGGTCGAAATCCCCTTTGGCGGCGCGAGGCAATCGGGCATCGGACGCGAGAATTCCCTAGCCGCGCTCCAGCACTATTCCCAGCTCAAGTCGGTCTATGTCGAGACCGGCGACGTCGCGAGCCCCTACTGAACGGCATCGCCTGGAAAGCAAAAGCCGGCCAATTGGCCGGCTTTTTTGTTTTGGAAGACGTTAGTGTGCGACGTCCTCGGTCTTGTCCAGATACTGCGTCAGCGCCGTCACCAGGTGGTAGAAGATGCTGGCCGGCACCTCTTTGGCCAGCGAACGGCCGTGCTCGTCGATCTGGTCGATCCACAGGCCTTGCGGCGCGGGGTCTATATGCCAGCGGAACAGGCGGCCGACGCGCGCCTCGATCTCCGGCTTGAGGTCAGGACCGCCCGTGCCGTCGAGCGCCACCGCAGCCTTGATGGCTTCGGTCTGCGGCCAGCTGCGCGAGATGCGGTCCAGGGGCAGGCCCTGGCGCGAGACCGCGCCATAGGCCAATCCGGTGGCGCGGTTGAGCCCGTTGGCCACCGCCGAGGCGTAAAGCTTGCGCCCGAAGGCAACCAGGTCTTTCTGGCCGCTCTTGTCGGCAAAGTCGACCAGCAGCGAGGCCCACTCGAAATGGTGGCCGGGCTCGGTCCACTGTCCCTTCTCGCCAGGCGCCGGGTGCCAGTCGCGGTCGAAGAACTCGCCCAGCGTCCAGCTGTCCACCTCGAAGAAGTGACTGCGGAACAGGTCGATGATCCGGGCCGCCCTGCGCAGATAGGCCCGATCGCCGGTCACCGCATGCCAGGCGAGGAACGCTTCCAGCAGATGCATGTGCGGGTTTGAGCGCCGGACACCCTCCCCATCGGGGCTTTCCATGAAGCCCGTCATGCGCTCGTCCTCGAGGTGCTTGTCGAGGAAGGCGAATGTTTCAGTAGCCAGGCTCAGCGCTTCGGCGTTGCCGGAGCGATGGGCGTGCGCCAGCGCCAGCAGCACGCAGGCGTGGTCGTAGGCATCCTCGACCGGATCGACGACACTGCCATCGGGGTTGAGCGCACGAACCCAGCCGCCGCGGTCGGTGCGGCCCTTGTCGGCCATGAAGCGTATGCCATGGTCGATCAGCGCATCGGCCCTGCCGTCCCAGCCACGCTGCTTGGCGACTGCAAAGGCATAGACCTGGCGCGCCATGGTGCGCATGCGCTTCGGTTTCGCCAGCGGCCTTGCGTCGAAGCCCAGGGCCTCGTGAAAACCGCCGAACTGCTCATCCACCCCCGCCGTAGACCACAGCGGCAGCGTCTCTTCCATCAGCCAGTGCTGAACCCGTCGGCGCCAGGCGCCATTCACCTGCACGCGGCCATGGGCGGGCGTGAATTTCGTCTCCAGACGCCCGCTCTTTTCAAGCTGCTCGACGATCTTCTTGACGTTCTGGCTGTGGCTGACCGGCGCAACGAAGGTCGCGTCCGACGTCGAGACGATGGCGACGCCCTTGAGGCCGATGGCTGAGAGCAGCCGCCCCTCGCCGCGCAGGTAGGAATTCTCGCAGTCGATGGCGACGACGTCGCCGACGATGACGTTGCCGTCCTTGTCGGAGGGGCTGACATCGAGCAGCGATTGCCAGGAGCCGAGATCGTTCCAGCGGAAGCTCGCCGGCACCATGGCGATGCCGCTGACGCGTTCCATGATGGCGTAGTCGATCGAGTTGGACGGTATGTCCTGATACAGATCCAGCGGCATGTAGACGCCTGAGAGGTCGATCGTAGCTGACTTGAACGCCGCCTCTGCCTTCTGCCAGATTTCGGGCTGGTGCTTGAGGAAGGCATCGCGCATGGCGCTCGCCTTGAACAGGAAAATACCGGCATTCCAGAAGAAGTTGCCGGCTGCGAGATAGGCCTCGGCTGTCTTGAGGTCCGGCTTCTCGACGAAGCGGGTGACGTCAGAAATGCCACCGGCTTCCACGCCGGCCTCGATATAGCCATAGCCCGTCTCGGGCGCAGTCGGGCGGATGCCGAAAACGACCATGCGATCGGCCGATGCAGCCGGCACGCCGTGCTCGACGGTGTCCCAGAACTGGCGTTGCGTCGAAATCTCATGGTCCGACGGAACGACCAATACGATGCCGTCGCCGTAGTCCTTGAGCGTCTGCAGTGTTGCGATTGCCACGGCGGCTGCCGTGTTGCGTCCGGTCGGCTCGAAGATCGCCCCGCCGCCGGAAAGGTCGATTGCGGCAAGGTCGGCACGCACGCGCGCGGCATGGCGCTCGGACGCGATCAGATAGATCGGCGTTTCGCCCACATCGCGCGCGGCGAGCCGCTTCAGCGTCTTGACCAGCATCGAGCCGTCGCCCGACAGGTCGTGGAACTGCTTGGGGTTGTCTTCGCGTGACAGCGGCCAGAGCCTGGAGCCGACGCCGCCGCTCATGACAAAACTGACGATTCTCTCAGCCATGCCCAGTCCTCAGAATGTCTGGTTGTAGGCGCCGACAGACGGATTGCGCCGCAAAACAGCGTCGACGCCCTCAAACATCTCACGCCGCCTTTCGGACGATACCGGGCTTTCCACCACCACGACCAATTCCGGCTTGTTGGAGGAAGCGCGAACCAGCCCCCAGGTGCCATCCTCGGCCACCACGCGCACGCCGTTGACGGTGATCAGGTCGATGATCTTCTGGCCAGCGAAGTTTTCGCCATTACGCTGCATCGCCTCGAAATCGGCGACGACCTTGTCGACGACGCCGTATTTCAGCTCATCGTCGCAATGCGGCGACATGGTCGGCGTGCCATAGGTCAGCGGCAGATCGCGATACAGGTCGGCCATCGACTGGCCCGGGCTGCGGTCGAGCATCTGGCAAACGGCAATTGCGGTGACGATGCCGTCATCATAGCCACGGCCGATCGGCGGATTGAAGAAGAAATGGCCTGATTTCTCGAAGCCGGCGATGGCGCCCAACTCGGCAACCCTGCGCTTGAGATAGGAATGGCCGGTCTTCCAGTAATCCGTCCTGGCGCCATTGGCAGCCAGCACCTTGTCGGTGTTGAACAGGCCGGTCGACTTCACATCGACGACGAAGGTGGAATTCGGATACAGCGCCGAGATATCGCGCGCGAGCATCACGCCGACCTTGTCGGCAAAAATCTCGTTGCCTTCGTTGTCGACGACGCCGCAGCGGTCGCCATCGCCATCAAAGCCCAGCCCGACGTCGGCGCCGGTCTCCAGAACCTTGTCGCGGATGGCATGCAGCATCTGCATGTCCTCGGGGTTGGGATTGTAGCGCGGGAAAGTATGATCCAGCTCGACGTCGAGCGGAATGACCTCGCAGCCGATCCGTTCCAGTGCTTCGGGTGCAAATGCGCCCGCAGTGCCATTGCCGCAGGCGGCAACGACCCGCAGCTTGCGGGTGATGCGTTTGCCGGCGACGAGGTCGTCGATGTAGGTCTTGCGGAAATCCGGCACGAATTCATAGGTGCCACCGCCGATCAGCTCGAAATCTCCGTTGAGCACGATTTCCTTGAGCGCCGACATCTCGTCAGGCCCAAAGGTCAGTGGACGCTGTGCCCCCATCTTCACGCCGGTCCAGCCGTTTTCGTTGTGGGAGGCGGTCACCATCGCGACGGAAGGAGTGTCGAGCGCGAACTGGGCGAAATAAGCCATGGGCGAAAGCGCCAGCCCGATGTCCTTGACCCGTGCGCCCGCTGCCATCATCCCGGAAACCAGCGCCAGCTTGATGGCCATCGAATAGGAGCGGAAGTCATGGCCGGTGACGATGTCGGGGCCTGCGCCCAAGCGACGAATCAACGTGCCGATACCCATGCCGAGCGCCTGCACGCCGATCAGGTTGAGTTCCGGCTCCTTGGGCGAACTTGGATGCCCGAACCACCAGCGCGCGTCGTATTCGCGGAAACCCGTCGGTTTTACCAGCGCGCGCGTCTCGAATTCGAACGTATTGGGCGCCACGTGGCCGACTGGCTTGATGTTCACAACGTCACTCCGGGCATTCGCAAAGATTTACGAACCGATTGTTTTCCGAACGGTTTATCGCAAGATTGGAGCACTGTCCTCACCTGCAGCACAGGAACAAAGCCAAAAAAGCTCAATAAGATAACTCGCTTGCGAAAAATTACGCCAGCCAATCCTTTGGCGCTTGCAGGAAGCAGAAGCGGCGGCTATAAGCCCGCCGACTGGTCACGGAGTGTAGCGCAGCCTGGTAGCGCACATCGTTCGGGACGATGGGGTCGCAGGTTCAAATCCTGCCACTCCGACCAGAAAAATCAAACACTTACCCATCATCCCAAAATTCCACGGCAATGAATACGGCAACGATTGCGCTGTCATTGCCGAATCCGTCCGGCCTTGCCGCTGGTGAAGGCGTTGCCGACATCGCCCTGATGGTCGGGATGATGATGACCATAGGTCTTCTCCAGCGTTTCTTTCGTCATCCCAAGATAGCCGGCAGCCTGCCACATATCGACAGCCCCCTGCATCAGCCATGTCGCTGCTGTGTGTCGCATCGTATGACGCACGACGCCCTTGGCGTCATCTCCCAGGACATCATCGACGAGATTGCGGAAAGCTCGCTTCGGGTCGGCCGGTGCTCCTTGATACTCGACTACGTATTGCGCGCCATTGCGGTGCCAGCGCCGCATGTGCGCGAGGAGTCGTGAAGGCAAGCGGATAGGAGGTGCCTGCTTATTCGCTGCCACCTCCTCGTCATCCGCGGCCCTGTAAAACACTCCCGCCTCCAGGTCGACGAAGGGGCGTCCCGGCTCCTGTTTGAACGATGCCTGCCAAACACGGGCCGACCGGCTGCCAGTGTAAAGGGCGGTGACGAGAAACCGAGCCACATGCACAGTTGGTCGCTTCTTCGTTGGCACCCCCTTCTGCGTCTCCCGCTTTCGGTAGGCGGCCCAGACCAGCTTCGCCATGGTGTCACGATCCAGATGCCTCGTCCTGCCCTTCGGCTTTGGCGGCAATGTCACCGTCACTGCATGGCGTGTCAGATTGTCTGCGATGGCCATGCGACAGGCCGCCCGCAGATCCTCGAGTTCGCGGCGCGCCATCGTCTGCGATCGACGGGACTTCACATAGCCTGTGCATGTCTTGGTTGAAATGTCGTCAAGCGTCTTGTCTCCCCAGTACGAGAGCAAGGCTTTCGCCCTGGCAGCCAGTTCTTTCGGGTTCTTAACCGCCTCTTCCTTGACCAAGAGATAGTTGGCGACGACCTCGGCTATTGGGACGTCAGAGGCTGCCCGGTTTTTCTCAGACGGCGCGGCAAGGAAGCGCTTGGCGATATGTTCGGAGAGCGCCTGCTCAGCCTCTGAACGAGCATGTTCGCCGCATCCAGTGCCGAATTGTTTGCCGCCGTCGAGGATGATCCAGACAGGCTCGCGGTCTTTGCTTCCGGGCCGGAGCCATAGGCGAGCTGGTTTGCGGGCACGAGACACTTCGATTTCATCTCCTCTATCGCCGCCAGTGTTGTGAAGTCCTTGCCTGCTATACGCATGATGACAAGGCGCCCTCGCCCGGCCTCTCGCCGCAGGCCGCTGACCGACATACCGCCACGCGGGAAGGCTACCGGCAGGATGTCGACGAGCCGGACAGGATCGTCCGGCCCTATGTTGTCATTGTCAGAGCGCATGGTCACTCAGACGAAGCCCTTCACCTTATTATAGTAGTTGTTATGCCCACTCAGTCGCTGCAGGAACTCGACAGCATAGCCGTCGCCTAACCGCTGACTCAGTGCGGCCTCAACCTCTTCAAGGATATCGGGGTCAGGGCCGCCTCGCGAACACCCCTCAATAGCGAAAGCAATCGCCAGAGACGCCGCATCGATGCCGCACTGCGACACCACTGCGCAAAGTTTTGCAGCACATCCTTTCGGATCGTAGTCAGGATCCGCCGTGGCATCTGCAACCATGGCACGGATGATTGCCTGCGCGACGAACTCCTTCGTCTCTTTTGTAAGCGGTTTGTTCTTCACGGACACGTCCTCCTCGTCGCCCACGCAGGGCGAGCGCTTTTCAACATGCCTGCCTTGCGGACAAGCGGTTAGGTTCACCCCCAAGGGTGCAATCGTTGCGATGAAAAGGCCGCTAGATGGGTTACGAGCGGCGAGGGCAATCCCCGAAGGGCCCTAGGTTCCGAAGAACGAGCTACATTAAGGGGTAGACTCGGGACACGTTGTCAATAGGGCCTGTCCAAAACTGGGCAGACCCCTTGTCGGGCTGGCTTATTCCGCTCGAAATGTAGCGTAGCCTCTCCTACCGTCAGATGGATGCTCGACCCTCTCTGAAAAGTATCTGACGCCTTCGATCGCGATTCCGGCAGCTACTTTGTGGTCTTGTCGCGCATAAATTACGCAGTCTGCTGCCAGAGGGAAAGGCTTCCAAGACTTGTTCGACCAACTGCGAGTCTCTACGGCAACCAGCCTATCAGTGGGTATGCTCGACGACCTGCAATACCACCCCGCTATGTCAGCCTGCGACGACCCCGCGCGGATGGCCGCAGCCTCAAGCCTGGCGATGTGGTCTTCTGTCCAATCGGGGTGCTGCTCTGAGGCAACGCGCCAAGGGGTGAAGTCTTCTGGATGTAGGGTAATACGAACCAGTCTGACGAGACCGTCTCTGAACCCACCGACGCCGGCCGAGGCTGTACGGTCGCCCACTAGAGATGCCGTCGCCCACAGAAAATCAGGATCGGGGAAACCTCCGACACGGCACCGACCGGGCTGTAGTTCACCATCGTGGAGTATCCACGGCAACCGCGCGGTGTCTGTAAAGTGGTAGATCATTCATTCCCCCTGCACGTTCACGGTAGGTTCTATAAGCGCTTGTTGCTATCCTCAAGAGGTCGGGCCGGTGGTGGCTCAATCGTCGCAACTTGCGACGATTGACAGCCCTGCTGCCGCGCTGGTGACGCAGCGAGTTAGCGTCGCGCGCCGATTAGGCAGCGATTTCGAGCGGATGAAGCTTTGGCGATTGGCGGAATGCGGTGGGAAGAACTGATGCGCGCCGCTGGCGCGCTGCTGGCGCATGGTCAAGGCTAAGATAGTCACCAAGGACAGTTCGGACCGGCCGCTCGGCGCAGTCAAAGGTAACGATGTAGATTTCACGGCCTGCGAAGGTGTATTCGCAGGCCGCAATGATGCCCACCAGGTCGCCCATGCGGACGATCTGGGAGCGCGCGAACCGGAAGGTGCTTCGTCTTAATCTGGCAGGACGTGCGTTCATGGCTGGCTCCTCAGTTGTGTATCAGTGGCGATTTCGCTACTGTGTCCACAATATCAATCAAAATCGCCGCGTCAAGGCGAAATCGCAACGGAGTAGCGAAAATGTTGCCCTCGCAGTGCCGAATGGCTCGAGCAGCCCTGGAGATAGGCGTCCGCGATCTTGCAGAGATGGCAAAGGTATCCACCAACACCATCACCCGTTTCGAGAAGGGTGAGCTACTCAAAGAACGCACTGTTGATGACATCCGCGCTGCCCTCGAATCCGCAGGCGTCCTCTTCATCGACCAGAACGGTAATGGTCCAGGCGTAAGGCTTAGGGAGAGGCAGGAGTAGAGGGCATGGCGCCAGACCCCTTCGGCCACCTTCCCCTATTTGCAACGGATCTCGAAATCGCGACCGCCATCGTCGGCAAGGTCCGAGCCGCAAAATGGGTCAAAGACAGCTTTCCGACGCTGGCCGCCCGACCAGGGTTTCCCCGCGTAGACGCGTTCCACGGCGGCAGAGCCGTGCCGCTAGTGCGACTGTTTTATGAAGGCTATCTTGGAATGACTGGCGCGCACACTGGGTGGGCGCAAGACGGCGAGGAAAGGCTAGGCACTTGGAAAAAGCGCAACGAAGAGAAGAAAACCCGCGCCAAGGCTAACAGCGACGCCTGGGCAGAGAAGAAACGAAAGGCGCTCGAGGCGTTTCGGGCTAAAAAGGAACCGGTGGAGTGACCGATAGTTTGGGCTCTATTTACCACCACGTAGAATCATAAAGATTTCCTGCGCGATAGCCTTGCCGCATAGCCTCTTCAGCGTCCAAAACAGGTCCTTGTCTCTAGTAGCCAGACGACTGTGTCCTGCATGGACGATCCGCGATCTAACGTCGTACGCCAAACGAAAATCCTTCAAGATTTGATCGCGCTCAGATCTGCTTTTGCCAACGAGATAGGCGCAGCGATTTCGTAAAAGTTCTGATAGTCTCAGGTCACCATTAAGAGAATCCTTGTCCCCCAGAAGTATTTCTAGACTCGTCATCATTTGCAAAAACGATAATGACTCATTCATGCCGATATGGCTATCAAACAACCACCGACAAGAACGCTTGATCCTAATCGACTCATCGCCAACACCAAAAGCAACTTTTGCAACGCTTACAAATTCCTCGCCAGATAGCTTCAAATTATCTTCGTTAGTCTCGGCGACTATGACATTGTCCAAAGCGGTCGAAAGGTCGCTATCCAGTTCAATTTGGCCGTCAAATACCCATTGTCCGTCAAGCAAACGATGGACATATGCTACCCGGCTAATGGCTCCGCCAAACAACCCTGACGACCTATAGGAACGCTTGTATCGAAGATAACCTAAGGCGATTCCCAATCCTAAGAACGACCGAATTTGGTCTATCGCTTCCGTTGCGGTACTAGCTTTTCCATAAGTATCGATAAAGCCGGTGATATCCAATTGTAGTAAACACGCCCTACCATCCCAGCGCGGGTAATGACCGGCCAACAATCCCATCAGCGTACTATTGTTTTCTTTGGGGATTGACGGGAGGTATTCATCGGCCGTGGAGGCGACAAACCGAACAGATTCGCCAAGGCTCCGGCCGCCTAGCTCATCGACCAAAGCCTCCGACAAGGCTGATGGAAGCGGGAAACTTACCTTATACAAATTCGGTAGATTGCAGAAAGCGTCTACTATCGCCTTTGCCACCACAGATTCTTTTGCGAAGGCCTTGTAAGAAACTAGATCAACGTCACTTCTGTCGCTTTCGTACTTCTCACTTGACTTCAAGAGACGTGAGATCCAGTCCAGAGAAAACTCGTAAATTACGTATTCATCTCCACCAAAAACCTCATTGATGCTTTTCCGCAATAAGCCGTTTTGCGGCAGCATCACATCTATCCCGAGCAGCGGAGTTGCTGTTCCGTATTGCAGAAATTGCGAGTTGTTGACTTTTATTTGGCCAATGCAGGATTGCAACGCAGCCCTGATTGCTGCCCGCTGACGATCGCTCAAATCTAAAGGCAATTCTCGCTCCCCAGCACGCCATGAGAATATACAGTACCCATTCGAAGACAACTGTGGCCGCCGATCAAAGAATGCAATGTGACTGGCTGCCATGCCACCTTGACCTCCACCCTACCCCCGCTATCATCACGCTAGCTGCCACCACCGAGCCGGCGTGCATCACCACACGAGGAGAATAAAGCCCCATGGCGCATGGTGCGCCAGGGCTTCTGACGTGTGTGAAGGCTATGGGACTCAAGCTGCTTCGCCGAGGTCAAATCTGGTATTTGCGGGGCTCAGTGTGTGGAACGCATGTCTACACCAGCACCAAGCTCAAAAATCGCCAGCTTGCCGATGCGCTCAGGGTGCGCACAGAGCGCGAAATTGCGGAAGAACACGCGTTCGGAGTTAGCGCCACCAAGACCTTCGCCGACGCTGCAGAGGCCTACCTAGCATCGGGCGGCAGTGGCCGGTTCCTAAAACCGCTGCTGTCTCGACTCGGCCAAAGCCGCCTGAACGCCATCACCCAGAACGATCTGGACGCTGCGGCCCGCGAACTTTACCCGACCGCTCAGCCTGAGACGCGCAATCGGCAGTGCTACACGCCATTCGTCGCGGTCTGGAACGAAGCCGTGCTCAATGATTGGGCAAGGTCTAGGAAGTGGCGCCGCCCCCGCAAGCCAAAGGGCACCCGCATCGTTCGCAGTGTCGCCCGCACCGGGACGAAGCCGGTCGAATACGATCGCGCCGCCGCTTTTGTCGCCTCGATGTCCCCTGCCCCGGCTATGCTGATGACGGCCCTCTTCTACACCGGTCTCCGGCCGATCGAACTTTTCGCGATCGAGGCAACAGACATTGACCTGGAGAAGCGGTGGCTGGTGGTGCGATCCAGTAAAACGGGCGAACCACGAGGCGTACCGTTGCACTGGTTCCTGGCTGAATGGCTTTGCCCGCTGGTCGAGCGTGGTGGGATCATGTTCCGCACCCACAAGGGGCAGCCCTACGCGCTAACTCGAGGTGGTGGCGGTCAACTCAAGTCGGCCATTACCGGCGCCCGAAACCGGAGCGGGATTATGGACATATCGCCCTATACGACGCGCCACAGCGTATCGACGCAATTGGTGGTGGCTGGAGTTCACCCATACATCAAAGATCAGATCCTCGGGCACGCAGTCGACGACATGAGCCGGCGTTACACCCACGTGCCACAGAAGCCGATGATCGAGGCGATCGACGCTCTCCCGGTGCCATCCTCCTGGCGCGCGCTGCCGTGGGTGGCGGATCCACTGAAATGGGCAAGCCGGCTGGTCGAGGGTACGGGCCGAAGAACCGATTTGGAGAAGACACCATGACCGACGCGGAACGTATCGAAGAGCTCGAGGCCAAGTCCGGCCAAGCGTATCAGGTCATTGGATGGCTGTTGTCAGAGTGCGGCCTGTTCGAAACGGCGGAAGGCCAGCGCGCCTTGGATTACTTTTCAGAAGACGCTTTCGACGACGACTTTTTGCCGTGGCCAGCAACAAAGGACTTGGGCGCTAAGTCATGACAAAGCGACAGCCCAAACTACCCGCCAATCTTCCCCCACGTGGTTTAAGCCGGGAAGAAGCGGCAGCCTATGTCGGGGTGTCGCCAACTCTGTTCGACGAGATGGTCAAGGACGCGAGAATGCCGCGACCCAAGCGCATCAACAGTCGTACCGTTTGGGACATTCGTCAGATCGACAAGGCGTTTGACAAATTGCCTGGCGGCGATGTGGATGAAGACGATGAGTGGGAAATTGTTACATAAGACCGTACCACACGCCGAGTGACTACCCACCCTTGGCCTTCGCGTAAGCATTCCCACCGCCAAGCAGCCGCGCCAACTCCTCGTACTTCGCGCCGCACCGGTCGTAGACATTGACGTTCTGGTTTCTGGTGCACCCGGCGCGCGCAACAATCTCGTCGAGCAAGTGAGCTAACGTGCGGTCTCCGCCCGCCCGCACCATCGCGTCCCTGTCGTATTGCTTCCACATCCCGCATTTTCCGCAGGAAACAATGACCTTCTCGGAGGGGAATTCAGACAGCATCGGCATGGACTATCCTACCGCCCTCGCCGCATCTGTCGATGAAACAGGCGGGAACTTCCACACTACCCGAACCTCACGCGAACCGCACCGCGGGCAGCGCAGCCGTTGAGACAGTCGAGCTATTGGAAAATCTCGACCGCGCGTGCAGACCAGTGTCTCCATATCGAGATCCTTGCGGAAATGACACTCGCGGCCGCGCTTCATGCCCTTGGTGTAGGGGCCGAAGGCGCAGGCCATCCACACCGTCGCACCGGCGCTCCAGGCATCTCCAATCGTCTCGATCTGCATGAGAACGAAATAGGAACAAATGCCTTGCGAAGTCAATTCACATCGCGCTAACCTATCGGCATGAACGATGGAGGCCCTGATGGGATTGCGCCTCAGAATCAAGGGAGTTTCCCCGGCAGACATCCAACGTGGCATCGCTGCGGCAGAAGCCGTGTTCAAAGCCGCCGGCATTACAGCTTTTCGCGCCTGCTCTGGGATGTTCGAGCTGGAATGCTGGGATGACGACGGATTTGAGGGAGAGCTGAGCGAGGAGGACTCGAAAGCGGCCAGCGTGTGGCTTGAGGCGGAGGCAGCAGCCATAGATGCCTGTTGTGTTGGCTGGCCCGACCACAAAATGCCCGGCAGCTTGTCTTCTCTAGAGTATTACACCGACGCCGAGAGCCCTAACCACTGATTGACGTCGCGCGCTGCTCAAGGCAGGTTTTGGCCGATGTGCAACCTCTACAATTTCTCCTCATCCCAGGATGAATTGCGCGCCCTTACCAAGGTGCTCGACGACATCGCCGGCAATCTCGAGCCGTCGATCGACGTCTATCCGGGCCGCAATGGACCGGTAGTGCGCAACTTCAAAGGTCGCCGCCAGCTTGCCATGCTCAACTGGGGCATGCCGACGTCGTCGAGGGTGATGTTCGATGCAACCAAGAAGCGGGTGCAAAAGCTCCAGGCCAAAGGCCAAACGGTCGATTTCAATGCAATGCTGGCTAAGGAACCCGACCGCGGTGTCACTAACATTCGCAAGACCGACAGCAAGCACTGGGCGCAATGGCTGGGGATCGAAAACCGCTGCGTGGTTCCCTTCACGAGCTTTGCCGAACCCAGCCCCACGGAAGGCGACAAGGATCCGGCTACCGGCCAGCACCGGAACTACTGGTTCGCCCTCAATGAAAGCAAGCCGTTGGCCGTTTTCGCCGGGTTCTGGACGCCATGGCGTGGCGCCCGCACCATCCGGGACGGCGTACTCGATTGGCAGGTCTATGCCTTCCTGACCGCCAGTCCGAACGCTATCGTCGCACCGATCCATGAAAAGGCCATGCCGGTCATCCTGACGACGCCGGCCGAGATTGAAACGTGGCTGACAGCGCCCTGGACAGAAGCGAGCAAGCTACAGCGTCCTCTCCCTGACGACATGCTGACGATCGTGGATCTTCCGCCGACCCAGCTTGTTTCAACTGAACCCCAGGGGCCGTTGATCTAGGAGATTTCTGGATGTCGAGTACCGGTAACATCATCCCACAGCAGAAGATGCCGAAGCTGATCGTGGTGGCGGCTTTCAACCGCGACGACGAAGGCGACTTAAAGCCAGCGTTCGATCCTCGCCAGATGCAGAGCGAAGATGCAGCCAGGCGCTTAGCCAAGACGATCGAGAGCCAGCACGCGGGCGTCATCGCATGGAGCCGGGAAGTCAACCCTGCCATTGGCGAGTACGGGTACCCGCGATCCTCTACCAGGCTGGCGAAGTGCCTATATGGAATGAGGTCAGACTCGCGGGATCGGATTCCACACTTACGCGTTTTAGAATCCTCTAATGCATTGTTGGAGGTGCTGACATGCCTGACGACCCCGCCAAAACAAAAGAGGACCGCAAACTCGTATCTTCGCAGCAGGAATATGAAGTCGACGATTTCGCCCGCAAGTATGACCTGAGCCGAGGCGAAGCCGCGACCATCATCAAGCGCTACGGCCCATCGCGAAGTAAGCTCGACGCCATTATGGCGCAACGATTTTACGGCTAACCGTGACCGAGGTCTTGATGCCGCAATAAAAAACGAGGCTTTGCCAGCGTGGTGAAACGCAACGGTTGCTGAGCCGCAAAGTCTTCACCTGATGAACGCCAAGCTGGAAAATATCGACAACTGTCGTATACTCCCATGCCTTGCTCGCGCTACTCGCGGCGGGGCGAAATGAGGGAGCTTGGCGATGTCCGATGGTTATCTCAATCACCAACTAGAATGCCCGTTCTGCGCTACCGTCAGGTTGAGAATCCCTGATGATGCAGGTCCAGACACGGCAATCACCTGTTCTGATTGCGGCCAGTTTCTAGGCCTCTGGGATGACCTTCAAACCGACTTCGGACGGCAAGGTGGCACAAACGGGATTTTCCGTATCGATAAAGGGCGCATCAGGCGCCTGGCGTGAACCATCTGCAATGTGGCTATACGTGGCTGCTAGGCGTACTGTCCCACCATCGACGGTAACTCTATGGGGCATCGCCGACTGAGAGCTTGAGTGCTTCCGCCCCGATGGAGGAAGCCATGACAGCTCCCATTTCTGCATTCGACTTTGACGTCATCCAGAGTGTGATGGAAAAATTCGCTACCGGGGGCATTACGGCGCCTGACGATCTGCGCCGTCTGGCTCGGACCATCGCCGAGGACTACTGACCCGATGGGCCTTATTCGGATGAAATGATCAATGCGCTGGTTTGGGCGGCGCTTGGGGCGGACAAACAGACCTGAAGCACGGAGTGACAAATGAGTGGAGGCCTGCCGGGAGGGTTCACGGCAGGCCCGCTGCTGGAGCGAGCGTACTGAGGGAGTGCGGGTCGCTCCGATCTAGGAATACAAAAAGGACGGAATAGTTCCTCGACGTGCGAAGGCCTGCCGTAGGCAAAGAAAGACCGGCAGGCTTTCACCTCACGTGGTTGAAACGGACGACCACGTAGCCTGCCCTCGCGACGGGCATGCTCAACCCGGCAGATGTCCCTGAAACGCAAAAAAGCCCCGCCACCTTTCGGCAGCGGGGCAGTTGGTCATACCACTCAAGGCGACAGCTTAGCATATTGCCGGCGACGAGAGAACGCTCAGGTGCAAGGCTACCGATGATGTATCTGGCTAGCGTTTTTTCGCCAGGATCCGGGCTTCCCTTAAGAGGGACGACCACTGATAACCGAGATCAGCAACAAGCATCTGAGCTTGCTCTTCAGTGACACCGGTTTCTTTCATCAAGCGCCGAACTACAAAATCTATAGTCTGAGGCTCATTAGGTTCATCGGCCATTTTCGCTTTCCCCTTGAACGCGCAAACGAACCGACAGCGCTCCTGTTCCATCAATTATCAATCACACACGCCACCTTCGGCAGCGGGGGGGGGCGCCCGGTGCGCCTTCAGTGAGAGGTAAACGTTTGGGATTGACCCTTCCCAGGAACTGGCGCCGAATAGATACGACACCGGGAGAGGGCAAAATGGGAATACTTCAGTTTCTTAAGAACGCGCTTAGTCGTTTAGCAAACCGGCCAGGGCCACGGGAGCCCGCCAACTTGGAAAAAGCAGGATCGACCCACAAAGATTTCAACGATGAAACAGCGCGATTGGACAACAAGGCTACCAAAGCCGTTGAGCGCGAAAAGCTGTCCGTCGAGCGTAAGGCGAATCTGGTTGAGACCGCTGATATCGACGCGCGGAAGAAACTGAAGAAGGTCGATGATCTGATCGACAAAGCTGCCAAACTCTCGGCTAGCGCGGAGAAACCAGACCAGAAGAAGACAGCAACCAAAACGGTCAAGTCAGCCCCGCAACCTGCCAAGCCGACGGTTAAACCCGTCAAGACAAAACCCAAGGTTCAAAAAAAGACCTGACCAAAAAGCGCCGCGGATAGGCCACGCGCGGCGCGATTTTCATCAAGCGCCGGGTGGGAACAGGGGGGGGGGGGGGGGGGGGGGGGGGGGCGGACCACCAGCCATGCCGAAGCGCCTTCAGAACTCTTGTAGCGCTTTCAATGGCTTAACTCTAAATCACCCTGGGGACACTGGGGACAGAGAAATATTTCAAAAAAAGTCTCTTGCTTCGACTCAAATTATTCGACCACAAGTAGAAATTGGAAATGAAGACTTCTCCTGAAATACTTAATGGAGAAGTGCGCCCATGCCCAAGAAAGCCCCCAGCCCTAAGAAACGCCGTAAGCGCTGGACCGCGCCACGAGCAGACATCGTCGCTTGGCTGCCCGTGGCGAAGTTCGTCATCTTCGTCGGGGTTGAAGCGCTGCGGTTTCTTTCGTAGCGCTACTGTCTCGCCCTGGGTGCCGGCTTGCCGTGGCTCTCCCACATGCGATCGATGCGTAGGTTGGTGCCCTCGACCGCGGTCTTTACCGCACCGATAGCCTCCATGACCTGATCTGTCGCCTCGCGGTGGCCTTGCTTCGACACATAGTGCTCGGCGACGTGGAGCTTGTGTGCGGCAAGATCCGTCTGTGCCTGCTCGCCCTTGCCAGACGCCTCCCGAATGAGCCCCCAGATGCGCCAGAACGCACCGAACAGCGCGCCTACGATTAGGAGCACAAAGCCTACCATTCCTTCTGTGATAATCATCCCACCAGCCCTCGCAGCCCCACGGCGAGCGACAGCGCCTGCAGCCATGCGGCCGCGTACAGATTGTTCATTTAGTTCCCCGTAGCCGCGCGTCGCGGTCATTGTAGAAATCGACGAGTGCGCCATGCCGCTTGCCGCAGTCGACCAGCGCCTTACGATCAGCGGTCCAAAGGCGCTCGATGTTGCGCTGGGTCATTTCGGCGGTAAGCCGAACAGGCCGCGAGCACGGCCCAGTCAGTGTCGTGTCTGCTCGCTCGAGTTGCGGCGGCAAGGCCGGCCTAATGGACTGAATCGATCCGCAGCCGGCCGCCATCAGACAGGCAAACGCGGTCGCGATCAGGATCAGCGTCTGCTTCATCCGATAGTTCCTTGATTTTGGATTCGAGCGCGGCGTTGTCTGCGGCAAGGTCAGCCAGGCGCTTTGCCTCGATCGCCTTTGCCATCGCGTTCGCCTGGGACATGCGTGACATTTCCGCCGTCACCTGCTGCGCAATCTCGACTTCGCGCTTGGCGTATTTCGCCTCCCAAGAGGCGGAGGCGTTTGAATGACCCCATCCATAGACCAGCACGCCGGCGAGCAGTACCGCGGCCGCAATGGCCGGATAGAGATAGCCGCCAAGAAGCTTGGTGATCATTCGCCCTCACCTTCTGGCGGCGGCCCACTATAGGTCGGGAAGTAGCCGCCCTGCCCCTGCACGGATCCGAGCGTCATGAGTAGGCGCTTAAGATCTAGATGCCCGACCCCCATGTAGGCGCCACCCAGAACGGCGATCAGCGCAATTGCGCTTGCCGCAACGTAGGCCGCCTGCGCGAAATAGATCGAGGCAAACACCGCCCCCCAGGCCAGCGCACAGTTAGCGATGACCATGCGCTTGGAGAAGCGCCGGCTGGACTTCGGCGGCACGTTCTCCGCGGTCATACCAGTTGCCCCAGCGGATCCTTGCGCACGTCGAAAGACGGGCAGGCTTTGGCTGCATATTGGTTGTGGCCCGACACTCTCTTCTGTCCCCCGTCAGCGGCTATGGCACAGATTTGAGGTTGTGATTTAAGGAGGATTTGGGCTTCGTCGTAGTGACGAAGGAACGAAGATGAAGCCCAAATCCTCCAATTCAAAATCACCGACCAAGCCCCCTGCAGAGCGGGTGGTCAAGGACATCCGGCGTCAGACCCGCCGCCACTTCTCGGCCGAAGACAAGATCCGCATCGTGCTTGAAGGTCTTCGCGGTGACGACAGTATCGCCGAGTTGTGCCGCAAAGAGGGCATCGCGCAGAGTCTGTACTACAGCTGGTCCAAGGAGTTCATGGAAGCCGGCAAACGCCGCCTGGCCGGGGACACCGCCCGTGCGGCGACCTCCGG
This sequence comes from Aminobacter sp. MSH1, assembly GCF_003071665.1. Taxonomy (GTDB): domain Bacteria; phylum Pseudomonadota; class Alphaproteobacteria; order Rhizobiales; family Rhizobiaceae; genus Aminobacter; species Aminobacter niigataensis. The sequence goes on from NZ_CP026265.1 coordinate 4,538,490, forward strand.
TGACGTGCAGGACTTGCGCCGCGAAGCCCGTGCGCTGAAGGAGTGCGTGGCGGACCTGACGCTGGAAAACCGCTTGCTTAAAAAAAGCATGATCGCGGATGGGGGCGACGACGAATGAGGTATCCCGCATCCGAGAAGCTGGAGATCATCCGTATCGTCGAGCAGTCGCACCTGCCGGCCAGGCGGACGCTGGACCAGCTCGGCATTGCCCGCCGGACCTTCTACCGCTGGTATGACCGCTACCGGGAAGGTGGGCCGGAAGCGCTGGAGGATCGCCCTTCGGCGCCGAACCGGGTGTGGAACCGCATTGGCGAGGACATCCAGGACCAGATCGTCGAGATGGCGTTGGAGGCGACCGACCTCAGCCCACGCGAACTGGCCGTGCGCTTCACCGACGAGAAACACTACTTCGTGTCGGAAGCCACGGTCTACCGGTTGCTCAAGGCCCATGACCTGATCACCAGCCCAGCCTATACGGTAATCAAGGCGGCCGATCAGTTCCACACCAAGACCACGCGGCCGAACGAGATGTGGCAGACCGACTTCACCTACTTCAAGATCATCGGGTGGGGCTGGATGTACCTCTCGACGGTGCTTGACGACTTCTCGCGCTACATCATCGCCTGGAAGCTATGCACCAACATGCGGGCCGAGGACGTGACCGACACACTGGACCTCGCGCTCGCCGCCTCGGGCTGCGACAGCGCCACCGTTCTACACAAACCCAGGCTGCTATCGGACAATGGCCCCAGCTACATCGCGGGCGAGCTGGCCGAATACATCGAGGCCAACAAGATGAGCCATGTGCGCGGCGCGCCGTGCCACCCGCAGACCCAAGGCAAGATCGAGCGCTGGCACCAGACCCTGAAGAACCGCATCCTGTTGGAGAACTACTTCCTGCCCGGCGACCTCGAAGCCCAGATCGAGGCCTTCGTCGAGCACTACAACAACCAGCGTTACCACGAGAGCCTGGCCAACGTGACGCCTGCCGATGTCTACTTCGGCAGGGCACAGGCCATCATCAAACAGCGCGAAAGGATCAAACGAAAAACCATCGAATATCGGCGCTTGCAGCACCGCAAGCTCGCAGCCTAACATCAAATCCCAGACGAGGCCCGCTCTCCGCTAGTCTACGCCCCAATCTGCGCCAAATGTTCTGACGACGGACAAGCGCCTTCAAACCAAGCGTCCGATAAAGTAACCGAGCGGCGGAAGCGCGATCCTGCCTCCTGCGAGTTCGTCCGAGCCTCCGGGAAAATCGAGCGGAAGCAACCCGGTGAGCAGTGCAGGAACCGGCCAAAGGGCGGAATCCTCGGCAAAATTGAAGACGCAAAGCAGCCGCTCGCCGTCCGTCTCGCGCACGAAAGAAAGCACGTCGCCGTCGGCTTCCAGCAATGAGATCGAGCCGTGGATAAGTGCGGGAAGCGCCCTGCGAGCGGCGAGCACGGCGCGGTAGCGGGCCAGAACCGAGTCCGGCTCTCGCTGCTGCCGGTCAACGGCATGGGCGCGATGACCAGCCGGAATCGGCAGCCACGGCTTGCCGTCGGAAAAGCCGCCCTGCTCCGACTGGGCCTCCCAAACCATCGGCGTGCGGCAGCCGTCCCGGCCCTTCTGGCCGGGCCAGAATCGGATGCCGTAGGGATCGCGCAGCTCTTCGAAGGCAAGCTCCGCCTCCGTCAGGCCAAGCTCCTCGCCCTGGTAGATGCAGATCGAGCCGCGCAGGCAGGCAAGCAAGGCGACCGAAAACTTCGCGACCGCCTCCGGATCGCCGCCGGGCCGGGTCCAGCGCGTGACATGGCGGGTTACGTCATGGTTGGAGAAAGCCCAGCAAATCCAGCCGTCGGTGACCGCCGCCTCGAAATCGGCAATGCACTTCAGGACATGCGCAGCCGAGAATTTCGACCCCAGCAGGTCGAAGGTGTAGCACATGTCGAGCTTGTCGCCGCCGGAGGTGTAGGCGGCTACCGTCTGCAGCGAGCGCTCTCCGTCTCCGACTTCGCCGACCGAGCTTCGCCCGTCATATTCGTCCAGCAACGCCCGGAACCGCTTGAGAAATTCGAGGTTTTCCGGCCGCGTCTTGTCGAACAAATGGTCCTGGAATTCGTAAGGGTTGGTTTCCTCGTTCTCGCCGGCAATGCTCTTCGGCAAGGGTGGGTTGTCGCGCAGCCACGTGTCGTGGACGTAGAAATTGACCGTATCGAGCCGGAAGCCATCGACGCCCCGATCGAGCCAGAAGCGCACAGTCTCCAACAGGGCGTCCTGCACGTCGGGATTGTGGAAATTGAGGTCGGGCTGCGAGGCCAGGAAGTTGTGCTGGTAATATTGCCTGCGGGTCGAATCCCACTCCCAGCCAGGACCGCCGAAGATCGATATCCAGTTGTTGGGGGCGCCTCCGTCGGGCTTGGGCGGAGCCCAGACGTACCAGTCGGCCTTGGGGTTGTCGCGGCTGGCGCGGCTCTCCACGAACCACGGATGCTGGTCCGAAGAGTGCGACAGCACCTGGTCGATGATGATCTTCAGCCCGAGGCGATGGGCTTCGGCAATCAGCGCGTCGAAATCCGCCAGCGTGCCGAACATGGGGTCGACATCGCAGTAGTCCGAAACGTCGTAGCCCATGTCCGCCATCGGCGACTTGAAGAATGGCGAAAGCCAGACTGCGTCGACACCGAGCGAGGCAATGTGCGCCAGGCGACGCGTGATGCCTGCAAGGTCGCCGCTTCCGTCGCCCGTCGTGTCCTGAAACGAGCGAGGGTAGACCTGATAGATGACGCAGCCGCGCCACCAGTCAGCCGCGGGCATCGTTCCCTCTTTCGGCACCATTGCAATTCTCCTTGGCTGTCACTCGCCGGGATGTTCGATGGCAAAAAGCACGGTGCGCGCCGGCACCGCAGCGCGGCTCTCGACCGGCTTTGTCCCGCCTGCCGCCGGCTGCCATTCGAAGCCGGGACGAGTTGGAAGCTTGAAGGTGGCGTCGCGCCGCGCCCCGTTGATCATGACGGCGAGCCGTCCGCCAAAGGCGGTTCCGTTTCCAAGCAGCATGGTCAGTCGATGCCGGTCGGGCTCGTGCCAGGTGGCGTCGCTCATCGGCCGGCCCGCTTCCGTAAGCCATTCCACGTCAGATACGGCCGAGCCATGCCTGGGTGTGCCGGCCAGGAAATCCAGTTCGGCCAGCGCGGGTATCTCGCGCCGGAACCTGGCAAGGGCGACGACGAAATCCTCGAGCGCGACATCCCGGTCGGCCCAGTCCAGCCACGTCAGTTCGTTGTCCTGCGCGTAAGCATTGTTGTTGCCATGCTGGCTGCGGCCGAACTCGTCGCCTGCAGTCAGCATGATGGCGCCGCGCGAGGCAAACAGGACAGCCAGCATGGCGCGCACGTCCCGGCCGCGCTCGGCGGCGATCTCGGGGTCGCTGCTTTCACCCTCGACACCGTTGTTCCAGGAAAAATTCTCGTTGTGGCCGTCGTGATTATGTTCGCCATTGGCCTCGTTATGCTTGCGTTCGTAGCGCACGATGTCCGCCAGCGTCATGCCGTCATGGGCGGCAATGAAATTCACAGTCCGCGTTTGCGCTCCCCCGCCGAATATGTCGGACGAACCCGCAAGCCTGGTCGCCAGGGCGCCCACCATGCCGCGGTCGCCGCGCCAGAAGCGCCTGACGTCGTCGCGGTAGCGATCGTTCCACTCCAGGAATTCGGGCGGGAAACCACCAAGGCGATATCCGTTGTGGCCGATGTCCCATGGCTCGGCGATGAGAACACGGTCGCCAATGATCGGATCCTGGCGCATGCCCTGGAGCAGCGGCGCATCGGCCTTGAACTCACCACCGACCCGTCCCAGCACAGGCGCGAGATCGAAACGGAAACCGTCGACGCCGGCATGAACGACAAAATGCCTGAGACTGTCGAGAATGAGCTCCTCCGCCACCGGATGGTCGCAGGCGAGCGTGTTGCCGGTGCCGGTGTCGTTGGCATAGCGGCCGGGGTCATCGACCGCCGCGCGATAATAAGCGCGATTGTCGAGGCCACGCAGCGACAGCGTCGGTCCGAGTTCGTCGCTTTCGGCCGTATGGTTGAAAACGAGATCGAGGATGACGCCTATGCCGGCCTCGTGGAGCGCAGCCGTTGTCACGCGCAGGTCGTCTATCCCGCCGGGCGCCAGGCGCGGGTCGAGCGCCATGAAGGTGACGGGATTGTAGCCCCAGGAATTGCTGAGCCCCAGCGCCGGCAGGTGACGCTCGTCCATCGTTGCGGTCACCGGCATGAGTTCGACGGCCGACACGCCGAGCCGCAGGAGATGTTCAATGACAACCGGCTCGGCCAGGGCCCGGATCGTACCGCGAAGCTTCTTGGGGATGGACGGATGTGCCATCGAGAAGGCCCGCACCGGCACCTCGTAGATCAGCCCGCCTGCCCGGAACACCGGTGGCGCCGACTGCAAGCTCCGAGGCATCTCCGCCACAGCCTTCGGCATCAGATCGGCGGTGTCGCCGCCCTGCCCTCTTCCCGCCGCCAGCCGTCCGTCATAGCGATAGGCTCTGTCAATTCGAACGGCATAGGGATCGACCAGCAGCTTGTCGGGATCGAACCACAGGCCTTCGTCAGGCGCATATGGCCCGTCGGCGCGGAAGCCGTAGCGGATTCCCTCAGGCAGGCCCGGAACCGATAGCGCAAAGACGCCGTCGCCCCCACGCTGAAGTTCCAGCCTGGCGGTCTCGGCCTTGCCTGCCGCATCGAAGATCGACACCCAGATGCGCTCGGCAGCACCGGACCAGACGGCAAAACGGATGCCGTCTTCGGATACGGTCGCGCCGAACCGCGGCCGATATGCAGCCGCTGCGTCCATTGGCATCAGGTGATGACGCTCGGCTTGTCGCGGCCGGTGTGGCTGCGGATGCCTGCGATGTCCTCGGCAGCCTGGATCAGGTCGGCAAGGGCTGCCTGCGTGTCCAGGCCATGTCGTGCCGGATCGGGCTCATAGCGCTCGATGTAGACGCGCAGCGTAGCACCCGAGGTGCCCGTGCCGGACAGCCGGAAGACGACGCGCGAGCCGCCTTCGAACAGGATGCGGATGCCTTGGTTCTTACTCACCGAGCCGTCGACCGGGTCGTTGTAGGCAAAGTCGTCGGCACTGGCGATTTTCATGCCACGAACACTCGTGCCCGGCAGCGAGCCCAGCTTTGCGCGCAAGGCGTCGACCAACGCGTTGGCGCGATCAGTCTCGACCTCCTCATAGTCGTGGCGCGAGTAATAGTTGCGACCGTAGGTAACCCAATGCTTGGCAGCGATTTCCTTGGCGCTCTCGCCACGTACGGCAAGGATGTTGAGCCAGAGCAGCACAGCCCACAGCCCGTCCTTTTCGCGAACATGATCGGAGCCGGTGCCGGCGCTTTCCTCACCGCAGATCGTCGCCATGCCGGCGTCAAGCAGGTTGCCGAAGAACTTCCAGCCAGTCGGCGTCTCGTACATGCCGATGCCAAGCTTTTCAGCAACCCGGTCGGCGGCACCGCTGGTCGGCATCGAGCGGGCAATGCCCTTGAGGCCTGCCTTGTAGCCCGGCGCGAGATGGGCATTGGCCGCCAGCATCGCCAGCGAATCCGATGGCGTGACGAAGATGCCGCGGCCGATGATCAGATTGCGGTCGCCGTCGCCGTCGGAAGCCGCGCCGAAATCAGGCGCGTTCGGCCCCATCATCTCGTCATAGAGTTCCTTGGCATGGACCAGGTTCGGGTCCGGGTGGTGACCGCCGAAATCCTCGAGCGGCACGAAGTTGCGCGCCGTACCCTCGGCAGCGCCCAGCCGGCGCTCGAGGATTTCCTTCGCATAAGGGCCGGTCACGGCATGCATGGCGTCGAAACGCATGCGGAAGCCCGACTTGAACAGCGCGCGCAACGCATCGAAGTCGAACAGCGTCTCCATCAACGCCGCGTAGTCCGCCACCGGATCGACGATTTCGACCTTGATGCCACCCACTTCGAAGGTGCCCGTGTGGTCGAGATCGACCTGGCCAACATCAGCGATCTTGTAACTGGTGATGACCTTGCTGCGGGCATAGATCGCATCGGTGAGCTTCTCCGGCGCCGGACCGCCGTTTTCCGCATTGTATTTGATGCCGAAATCCTCGTGCGGGCCGCCGGGATTGTGGCTAGCCGACAAGATAAGCCCGCCGAAGGCCTTGCGCTTGCGGATCAGGTTGGAGGCGGCCGGCGTCGACAGGATGCCACCTTGGCCGACAACGACGCGGCCGAAGCCATTGGCCACCGCCATGGCAATGACCTTCTGGATCACCTCGCGATTGTAGAAGCGGCCGTCGCCGCCGACGACCAGCGTCTTGCCGGCAAAACCTTCGAGCGCATCGAACACCGACTGGATGAAGTTCTCGGCATAATTCTGCTGCTGGAAGACAGGTACCTTCTTGCGCAGGCCTGATGTGCCGGGTTTCTGGTCGCCATAGGGCGTGGTGGAGACGGTGCGAATCATTCAGGCATCCCTTTTTGAGAGAAGCATGCGGTAAAGTGCGGCATATTTCTGGGCGCTTCGATCCCAGGACACATCCGCCTTCATGCCTTGCCTCTGCAACGACGCCCAGGCAGCCGGGTCGGCGTAAAGCGCGTTGGCCCTGAGGATGGCATGGTGGAAATCGCCCGCATTCTCCGGCGCGAACTGAAAACCGGTGGCAACACCGGCCGCGACCGCGGCCTCGTTGGCGTCGATGACGGTGTCTGCAAGTCCACCGGTTCGCGCCACGATCGGAACGCAGCCATAGCGGAGGCCATAAAGCTGGGTCAGGCCGCAAGGCTCGAAGCGCGACGGGATCAGGATGCCGTCGGCACCGCCTTGCAACTGGTGCGAAAGCCCCTCGTCGTAGCCGATGACGACGCCCACCCGGCCACGATGGCGCGCGGCGGCAGCCAAAAGCGCGCCTTCAAGCCCCGCATCGCCCGAACCCAGGATCGCCAGCCGCGCGCCGGAGGCCACCACCGGGTCGATGATCGACGCCAGGATGTCGATGCCCTTCTGCCAGGTCAGGCGACTGACCACGCAGTAGATCGGCCCATCGTCGCGGTCGAGCGTCATGCGCTCTTCGATGGCGCGCTTGTTGGCCTTGCGTCCCTTCAGGCTCTTGGCCGTGTACGTCGCGGCCAGATGCTGGTCCGTCTCAGGGTTCCATATCTCGTCGTCGATGCCGTTGACGATGCCGTGGAGTTCGGCAGCGCGCAGGTTGATCAGCCCGTCGAGCCCCATGCCGAACGCCGGCGTACGGATTTCCTGGGCGTAGGTCGGGCTGACGGTGGTGACCGCCCAGGCCGCCTGCAAGCCGGCCTTGAGGAAGCCGACACCGCCGTAATATTCGATCCCGTCCAGCGCCATCGCCTGCTGCGGCAGACCAAGGCCGGCGAAGATGCTGGCCCCGAATTGCCCCTGGAAGGCCAGGTTGTGCACCGTCATCACCGACGGCACCTTTGCCGCCTCGCCGTAGCGCATGTAGGCCAGCGTCATCGCCGATTGCCAGTCATGGGCATGGACGATGTCGGGCTTGTAGTCCTTGACCACGCCGGCGGCGATGTCGGCGCCGACACGGCCAAGTGCCGCGAAGCGCCGCCAATTGTCCTGCCAGTCGGCCCCGGTGGCGTCGCCATAAGGGCCGCCCGGCCGGTCAAACAGATGCGGCGCGTCGAGCACCAGCATATCCAGCCCGCCGATCTCGGCCGCATGGAGTGCTGCCTTGCCGCCTTGCAGGGCGGTGTATTGATGAACCGCTTTTTTCTTCTTCAGCGCGCTCATCACGACGGGATAACCCGGCACCAGGCTGCGCGTGCCGACGCCGAGCCCGGCGAGCGCCTCCGGAAGCGCGCCGGTGACGTCGGCCAGCCCGCCGGTCTTGATCAGCGGAAAAATCTCGGGCGTGACCGAAAGCACCTGCACCAGTTACAGCTCCAGCCTGTTGATCATGTCCTGGGTGATCAGGCAGATACCCTTCTCCGAGACGCGGAAGCGCTTGGCGTCCAGCACCGGGTCTTCGCCGACGACCAGCCCTTCGGGGATGTGTACGCCGTGATCGATGACAACGCGCTTGAGGCTGGCGTTGCGACCGACATGGCAGGCCGGCAGCATCACCACATCCTCGAGCGTGGAGTAAGAATTGATCCGTGCGCCGGTGAAGATCAGGCTGCGCTTGAGCGAAGCACCCGAGACGATGCAATCGCCCGACACCAGCGATGATACCGCCGAGCCCCGCCGGCCATCCTCGTCATGGACGAACTTCGCAGGCGGCGTCAGCTCGGAATAGGTCCAGATCGGCCAGTCGCGGTCGTAGAGGTCGAGCTCGGGCGTGATATCGGTCAGGTCGATGTTGGCTTCCCAATAGGCATCGACCGTTCCGACATCGCGCCAATAGGCCTCGGCCTCGGTGCTCGAGCGTACGCAGGACTTGGCGAAGCGATGCGCCACCGCTTTGCCGTGCTGGACGATGTAGGGAATGATGTCCTTGCCGAAGTCGCGGCTCGATTCCGGCTCATTGGCGTCGCGGCGCAACTGCTCCATCAGGAACTTGGTCTTGAAGACATAGATGCCCATCGAGGCCAGCGCGTAGTCGGGCTTGTCGGGAATGCCGGGCGGGTCGGCGGGCTTTTCGATGAAGGAGATGATGTTGTCCTTCTTGTCGACATGCATCACGCCGAAGCCCACCGCTTCCATGCGCGGCACCTCGAGGCAGCCAACGGTGACGTCGGCGCCCGCGTCGACGTGCTGGCGCAGCATCAGTTCGTAATCCATCTTGTAGATGTGGTCGCCGGCAAGGATGACCATGTATTCGGGGCCATAGGCCTCGATGATGTCGATGTTCTGGTAGACCGCGTCGGCGGTGCCTTCGTACCACTGCGTTTCCGACACGCGCTGGCTTGCCGGCAGGATGTCGAAACTCTCGTTTCGCTCCGGCCTGAGGAAGTTCCAGCCCCGCTGCAGGTGGCGGATCAGCGAATGCGCCTTGTACTGGGTGGCGACCCCGAGACGACGGATGCCTGAGTTCAAGGCATTGGACAGCGCAAAGTCGATGATACGCGTCTTGCCGCCGAAATAGACGGCGGGCTTGGCGCGCCGGTCGGTCAGCTCCTTCAGGCGGCTGCCCCGGCCGCCGGCAAGCACATAGGCCATGGCATCGCGCGCCAGCGGCTGGTTTCTCTTCAGTTCCATGCCATCCTCCCTGCTCAGTCCGCCACAAACTCAAGCATGATCGTCGCCAGTGGCGGCAGAAGCAGCGTCGCGGCTGCCCCTCCTCCGTCCACCTGCCTGGCCGCAACCATGCCGCTGTTACCCTTGCCCGACCCGCCATATTCCAGCGCGTCGGAGTTGAAAATCTCCCGCCACTTGCCCGCCAGCGGCAGCGGCACGCGGTAGTTGTCGCGCAGAACCGGGGTGAAGCTCGAAATGACGGCGATCGGCGCGCCGCCCGGCGCCTTGCGCAACCAGGCGAAGACCGAGTTGGCGGCATCGTCGGCGATCAGCCATTCGAAACCTTCCGGCTCGCAGTCGCGCGCATGCAGCGCCGGGCGCGAGCGATAGAGGTAGTTGAGATCGCGCACCAGCTGCTTGACGCCGCGATGGGGGGCGAAGTCGAGCAGGTTCCAGTCGAGCGCCCTGGCTTCGCTCCACTCCGCACGCTGGGCGAACTCCTGGCCCATGAACAACAGCTTCTTGCCGGGGTAGCCCCACATGAAGGCGTAGTAGGCGCGCAGCGTCGCGAATTTCTGCCAGTCGTCGCCCGCCATCTTGCTGAGCAGCGTGCCTTTGCCGTGCACCACCTCGTCGTGCGACAGGGGTAGCACGAAATTCTCGCTGAAGGCGTAGAGCAATCCGAAGGTGATTTCGTTGTGATGATGCTTGCGGTGGACCGGCTCCTTGGAAAGATACTCCAGGGTGTCGTGCATGAAGCCCATGTTCCACTTGAAGCCGAAGCCGAGCCCGCCTTCATGCACGGGCTGCGACACCTTGGGCCATGAGGTCGATTCCTCGGCAATGGTCATCACGCCGGGATGGGCGCCATAGACGGCGACATTCATCTTCTGCAGGAAACGCACCGACTCCAGGTTTTCGCGGCCGCCGAATTCGTTGGGGATCCACTCGCCTTCCTTGCGCGAGTAGTCGAGGTACAGCATCGAGGCCACCGCATCCACGCGCAGGCCATCGACATGGTATTTCTCGGCCCAGAACAGGGCGTTGTTGACGAGGAACGAGACGACCTCGCGCCTGCCGAAATTATAGATCGCGGTGTTCCAGTCGGGATGGAAGCCCTGGCGCGGGTCGGCATGCTCGTAGAGTGCGGTCCCGTCGAAATGGGCAAGCCCATGCTCGTCCACTGGAAAATGCGCCGGCACCCAGTCGAGAATGACTCCAATGCCAGCGCGGTGGGCGCCGTCGACGAAGCGGGCAAAGCCATCCGGGTCACCGAAGCGGGCCGAAGGCGCGTAAAGCCCTGTCGTCTGATAACCCCAGGACGGATCGTAGGGATGCTCGGAGATCGGCAGGAACTCGATATGGGTGAAGCCCATCTCCGCCGTGTAAGGGATAAGCCGGTCGGCCATCTCGTCCCACGACAGAAAGGTGCCATCGTCGCGAAGCTGCCACGAGCCGGCATGCACCTCATATATGCTGATCGGCTCGCGCCTATGGTCAGCTGCTTTCCAATGGGCGCGGTGCTTGTCGTCGGCCCATTCATGCGCCTGCGGACTGTCGGTGACCGACGCGGTGGCGGGTCTTAATTCCGAGCGGATGGCGTAAGGATCGGCCTTGAGCGGCAACCTGACGCCGCGAGCTCCGATCAGTTCGAACTTGTAGGGGTGGCCTGGACCGATGTCGGGGATGAAGATTTCCCAGATGCCGGTGTCCTGGCGCAGGCGCATCGGATGCCTGCGACCGTCCCAGTCATTGAAATCGCCGACCACAGAGACGCGATGCGCATTAGGCGCCCAAACCGCAAAATGCACACCATCGACGCCTTCATGCGAAATCAGATGCGCGCCGAGCTTGTCGAACAGCCTGAGATGCGAACCCTCCGATATGAAGTAGTCGTCCATCGGCCCGAGCACGGGGCCGAAACTGTAGGGGTCGGTAAGCCACCACTCGCCGCCGGCATTGCTTGCGTGCAGCCTGATCGGCTGCCGCTTGCGGATAGTCAGCTTGCCTTCGAAGAAGCCGGTATCGTTGCGCCGCAAGAGTTCGCCGCACGCCTTGCCCTCGAGCGTGTGGGCGGTCACCGTCTCGGCATGCGGGACGAAACATCGCGCCAGGAAGCCTTTGCCCGACTGCTGGAGCCCGAGAACCGCGAACGGGTCGCCATGGGTGCCGTTCACGATCGCCTCGATATCGCCATCCGTGGCTCTGTCGAGCTCCGGTTTCGTTTCGGCGGCCGCGCCGGGCTTCAGCATGTTTCGGTGTCCCCTCCCAGGGTTTCTTCGGCGAGGTCAGTTCATGCAATCACATCAGGCCGGTACGTTCCAGATTTCTTTGGCATATTGGCGGATGGTGCGGTCTGAAGAGAACCAGCCGACACGCGCCACGTTGCGAATGGCGCGTGCGTACCAGCCCGGGCTGTCGCGCCACACGGCATCGACCTGCCGTTGCGCTGCGGCATAGGAGTCGAAATCGGCTGCGACCATGAACCAGTCGTGCTGATAGAGCCCGTCCATCAATTCGCGGTAGCGGGCCGGGTCGTCAGGCGAGAATACGCCGGAGGAGATGGCGGCAACCGCCTGCTTGAGCTCGGGCGAACCGTCGATCACAGAACCTGGCTCGTAGCCGCTGCTGCGGCGCTGGGCGACCTCCTCGGTGGTGAGGCCGAAAATGAAGATATTGTCGTCGCCGACATGCTCCTTGAGCTCGACATTGGCGCCGTCGAGCGTGCCGATGGTCAGCGCCCCGTTGAGCGCGAACTTCATGTTGCCGGTGCCCGAGGCTTCCATGCCCGCCGTCGAGATCTGCTCCGAAAGGTCGGCGGCCGGCATCAGGATTTCGGCGGCACTGACATTGTAGTTGGGTACAAAAACGACCTTGAGCAGCCCGCGCACCGATGGGTCGCTGTTGATCACCCTGGCGACATCGTTGGCCAGTTTGATGATCAGCTTGGCGTTGTGGTAGCTCGGCGCCGCCTTGCCACCGAAGAACTTGACCCGCGGCATCCATTCGCGTTCCGGATGCGAGCGGATCTGGTCGTACAATGCCACCGCCTCGATGATGTTGAGCAGCTGGCGCTTGTATTCGTGGATGCGCTTGATCTGGATGTCGAACAGCGCCGACGGATCGACCCTGATGCCGAGCCGTTCGCCGACAAGGTTGGACAGCCGCTCCTTGTTGACGCGTTTGACGCGGGCAAACTTCTCACGGAATGCGGCGTCCCCGGCAAAGCCGTCGAGCTCGCGGATCGCCTCGATATCGTCGAGGAAGCGGTCGCCGATCGCCTCGCGCGCCAGGCCGGTCAGGCCGGGATTGCACTGGATCAGCCAGCGGCGCGGCGTGATGCCGTTGGTCTTGTTGTTGATGCGGTCTGGATAGAGACTGTGCAGGTCGGCAAACACCGTTTCCTTCATCAATTCGGTATGCAGAGCCGACACGCCGTTGACGCTGTGGGAGCCGACAAAAGCCAGGTTGCCCATGCGGACGCGGCGCTCGCCGTTCTCCTGGATCAGCGAGATGCGGCTGATTTGTTCGCCATTGAACCGACCCGTCGCCCGGGCCTCCAGCAGCACCTCGGCATTAATGGCGTAGACGATTTGCATATGGCGCGGCAGGAGCCGCTCGAACAGCGGCACCGGCCAGCTTTCCAGCGCTTCGGGCAGCAGCGTGTGGTTGGTGTAGGCAAAGGTCCGCTTGGTGATGTCCCAGGACGTGTCGAAGTCCATGCCATGCACGTCCATCAGCAGGCGCATCAGTTCAGGGACAGCGACAGCGGGATGGGTGTCGTTGAGGTGGATCGCCGCCTTGTCAGGCAATGACGGCAGATCGCCATACTTGCTGATGTGGCGCTGCAGGATGTCCTGCAGCGAGGCGGTCGAGAAGAAGTATTCCTGCCGCAGCCGAAGCTCCTGCCCCGCCTTGTGGGAGTCGGCGGGATAGAGCACGCGCGACAGCGCATCGGCCTTGTTGCTCTCGGCGAGCGCGCCGATGTGATCGCCGGCGTTGAATTTGTCGAGCAGGATCGGGTCGAGCGGCATGCCCGACCACAGGCGCAGCGTGTTGACCCGCGCCCCGCGCCAACCAACCACGGGCGTGTCATAGGCGACTGCCAGGACGCGGTCGGTAGGCTTCCAGACGTGGCGTTCGAGCCGGCCATCCGCCGCGGTGATCGATTCGACCGATCCGCCGAAGCCAACCTCGAAGGCACGCTCGCGACGCTCGAATTCCCAGGGATTGCCATGTTCGAGCCAGGTTTCGGGAAGCTCGACCTGCCAGCCGTCATGGATTTCCTGGCGGAACATGCCGTTGGCGTAGCGAATGCCGTAACCGTGCGCGGGAATGTCGACTGTCGCCATGCTCTCCATGAAGCATGCGGCGAGACGGCCAAGGCCGCCATTGCCGAGCGCTGCATCGGGCTCCAGCTTGGCAATCACGTCGAACTCGACGCCGAGCGAGGCGAGTGCCTGGCGCATCGCATCCATCAGACCGAGATTGGAGAAGGCGTCGCGCATCAGGCGGCCGATCAGGAACTCCAGCGACAGGTAATAGACCCGCTTGGCGCTCTGGTCGTAGGCTTCCTTGGTCGAGGAAATCCACTCGTCGACGATGCGGTCGCGCACGACCTTGATCGACGCAGTCAGCCAGTCATAGTCGGTGGCAACGGTGGCGTCCTTGCCGAGCCGATATTTCAGCGCGCTCAGGATTTCGGCAGCCAATGCCTCGGGGCTGGTGTCGCCAAGCGGCGGCTGGGGGATATTCGGGGTCACTGCGCGGGTCATGTCGCCTCTCGCATCCTGTTCGGCCACCGTTCACTTGCCTCCCTTGCCGACACCTGTCCTCCCGCATTCATTTTAGCCATCCCGAATGCGATCTCAATCGATTTAAATCTCCGCGTCAATATCTCGCGACGCGGAGACCTAAGGTTGTGGCCGGCCGGTCAGGCAGCGATTGCAGCCTCCGGAGGTGCCTTGGCTCCGGTCATGAACGCCACCGCATCCGACATGGTGTACTCCTTCGGGTCGATGACCGTCAGCCTGCGGCCGAGGCGGTGGATATGGATCCGGTCGGCGACTTCGAAGACATGCGGCATATTGTGCGAAATGAGCACGATCGGCAGGCCACGCCGCTTCACGTCGAGGATCAGTTCGAGCACGCGGCGCGATTCCTTCACGCCCAAGGCGGCTGTCGGCTCGTCCATGATGACGACCTTCGAGCCAAAAGCCGCGGCTCGTGCCACCGCCACGCCCTGGCGCTGGCCGCCGGAAAGTGTTTCGACAGCCTGGCTGATGTTCTGGATGGTCATCAGGCCAAGTTCGGTCAGCTTTTCGCGGGCCCGCTTTTCCATCGCGCCCCGGTCGAGCATACGGAACCAGTTGCCCATGATGCCGGGCTTCCGGATTTCGCGGCCGAGGAACATGTTGTCGGCGATCGACAGCGCCGGCGACAGAGCGAGGTTCTGGTAGACCGTCTCGATGCCAGCGTCGCGGGCCTCCATCGGCGCCTTGAAGTTCACCACCTTGCCTTCGAGGCGGATTTCGCCTTCGTCAGGGGTGATGGCTCCCGAGATCGCCTTGATGAGCGACGATTTGCCGGCGCCGTTGTCGCCGATCACAGCCAGGATTTCGCCGGGATAGAGGTCGAAATCGGCCTGATCGAGGGCGGTGACGCGGCCATATCGCTTGACCAGGCCGCGTGCGGTGAGAAGAGGTTCGGTAGCCATCAGCCTGCAACCTTTCTGATCCACTGGTCGATTGCGACCGCGATGATGATGAGGGTGCCGATCAGCAGATAGGTCCACTGCGGGTCGGTGCCGATGAGCCGAAGGCCGAGCTGGAACACGCCGACGATCAGCGCGCCGAACAGCATGCCAAGGATCGAGCCACGCCCGCCGAACAGCGAGATGCCGCCGATCACCACCGCGGTGATGGATTCGATATTGGCGAACTGGCCTGCTGTCGGAGAAACCGAACCGATGCGGCCGATGAGCATCCACCCACCGAGAGCACAGATCAGCCCGGAGATGACGTAGACAGAGATGAGAACCCTGTTGACGCGCACGCCAGAAAGCTGGGCTGCCTCGGGATCATCGCCGATGGCATAGACGTGCCGGCCCCAGGCGGTGTGGTTCAGGATGTACCAGAGCACTGCCACCAGCAGCACCATGGCGACGACGCCATAGGTGAACACGGCGTTGCCGAGGCGGAAATTGGCGCCGAAGAACTGGAGGATCGGTGCCTGCGTCTCGATATCCTGGGCACGGATCGTCTCGTTGGCCGAGTAGAGGAAGTTCGTTGCCAGCACGATCTGCCACGTGCCGAGCGTGACGATGAACGGCGGCAACTTCATGTAGGAGACGAGCACACCATTGATCCAGCCGCAGAAAGCGCCGACGGCGAACCCGCACAGGACCGCGAGCGACGGCGGCAGTCCGTAGCGGAAGGTGAATTGCCCCATCACCACCGACGACAGCACCATGATGGCGCCGACGGACAGGTCGATGCCGGCGGTCAGGATGACCAGCGTCTGGGCGGCGCCGATGATGCCGGTGATCGCCACCTGCTGCAGGATCAGCGTCATCGAGAAGGCCGAGAAGAACTTGCCGCCTATGATCACGCCGAAAAGCGCGATTGAGGCAACCAGCACGATCAGCGGTACCGCGGCCGGATTGGAATGCAGGAAATGCTGGATCTTTTCGATCGGCGAACGTGTATGCGTGTCGAAGCTGGCCACTGACGTGTCGCTGGCCGAGAGAACCTTCTCGAATTCCTGCGGCCGCCTGGCATCTGCCGAAGCGTCGGTCATGTCGATTTCCTCCCATGAGGGATTTTTATCCCCCTTGCGGGAAGGGCGACCAAGGGGCCGCCCTTCGTCTGCAAGAGAGTGTCACGCCGTCAGGCGGTCAGATCAACCCCAGCACTTCTCCAGGCCGGTCTTGACGTCGATGGATTCCACACCGGTTGCCGGCTTGTCGGTCACCAGCGAAACGCCGGTGTCGAAGAAATCCTTGCCTTCGGTCGGCTTGGGCTTCTCGCCGCTGTCGGCGAATTTCTTGATCGCTTCCATGCCAAGGGCTGCCATCATCAGCGGATATTGCTGCGAAGTCGCACCGATGACACCATCCTGGACGTTCTTGACACCCGGGCAGCCGCCATCGACCGAGACGATCAGCACGTTCTTTTCCATGCCGACCGCCTTCAACGCCTCATAGGCACCGGCGGCGGCGGGCTCGTTGATCGTGTGCACGACGGTGATGCCGGGATCCTTCTGGAGCAGGTTCTCCATCGCCTTGCGGCCACCCTCTTCGTTGCCGTTGGTGACGTCGTGACCGACGATGCGGGCATCGTCCTCGTCGCCGATCTTGTTGGCGTCCTTCACGTCGATGCCGAAGCCCATCATGAAGCCCTGGTCGCGCAAGACGTCGACGGTCGGCTGCGACGGCGTCAAGTCGAGGAAGGCAACCTTGGCGTCCTTGGCCTTGTCGCCGAGGGTGGCCGCAGCCCACTGGCCGATCAGCTTGCCGGCGAGCAGGTTATCGGTAGCGAAGGTGGCGTCCGCAGAGTCGGCCGGCTCAAGCGGCGTGTCGAGCGCGATGACAAGAATGCCGGCGTCGCGCGCCTTCTTGATCGTGGGCACGATGCCCTTGGTGTCGGATGCAGTGATCAGGATGCCCTTGGCACCATCGGCGATGCAGGTCTCGATCGCCGCGACCTGGCTTTCGCTGTCGCCGTCGATCTTGCCGGCATAGCTCTTCAGCATCATGCCGAGTTCTGTCGCCTTGGCGGTGGCACCCTCCTTCATTTTGACGAAGAAGGGATTGGTGTCGGTCTTCGTGATCAGGCATGCGCCGACTTCGGCAGCCGATGCAGGTGCAGCAATGCTTGCGAGCGCGGCAACGGCCGCACCAAAGACAGTCGTCTTCAGAACTGAAAATTTCATCAGGAACTCCTCCCAAAACCAAACCATGCGAGCCCGATCAGCGGGCATCGCCCCGGATACTCGTGCACTCTTCCCAGTCGAGTATCCGGCCCTGACGAAACACCAATCAGGACCGGCTGTCAATAATTAAATCACTCTTATTTATTATTGACAGGATTGCAGTCGACCCGCATTCTGTCCCAAAAGAAAATTGCGGATTTTGAGAGAAAACCGCGCAAATTACGGGAGGAAGCCGGTGGAGGCCGGAAGTTCGAGGCACGGTTCGCCGGAAGCAGCTGAAAGCCAGCAACTGCGTGGCACCAACCAGAGCGGCATGCGCGATCACAACGAACGGCTGGTGCTGTCGCTGGTCAGGCAGAGCGGTGCCTTGGCCAAATCCGACATTGCGCGCATGACCGGCCTGTCGGCACAGACCGTCTCGGTGATCATGCGCGAGTTGGAAGTCGAGGGGCTTTTGCTGCGCCAGGAGCCTGTCCGCGGCAAGATCGGCCAGCCCTCGATCCCGATGGCGCTCAATCCCGAGGGCGCCTTCTTCATCGGCCTCAAGATCGGCCGGCGCAGCGCCGAGCTCGTGCTCATCGACTTTCTCGGCAACTCGCGCGCAATGCTGCAGAACTCGTATGGCTATCCGACCCCGCGCGACACGATCGACTTCGTCAAGTCGGGCATTGCCGAGATGCGCGCCAGCCTGACACGAGAGCAGGACAAGCGCATCGCCGGACTCGGCGTCGCCATGCCGTTCGAACTCTGGAACTGGGTCGATACGGCGGGCGCGCCGCGCGAGATCATGGACGAATGGCGCAACCGCGACATCCGCGCCGATCTGCAGGCTTTGTTTTCCTTCCCCGTCTATGTGCAGAACGATGCCACCTCGGCCTGTGGCGCCGAACTGGTGTTCGGCGACATCGGCACGTTGCGCGACTTCGTCTATTTCTACATCGGTGCCTTTGCCGGCGGCGGCGTCGTGCTGAACGGCAGGCTCTACAGCGGCCCGACCGGCAATGCCGGTGCGCTTGGCTCGATGCCGGTGCCCGGCCCGGGCGGCAGGCCGACGCAGCTCATCGACGTCGCCTCGATCGCGGTGCTCGAAAAGACGCTGAACGCCAAAGGTATCGAGGCGTCCTACCTCTGGACCTCGCCCGAGGAATGGAGCGATCTCGGCCCTGAACTCGACAGCTGGATAGCGACCGCGTCGGACGCGCTGGCCTACGCCATCGTCGCATCGGCATCGGTCATCGACTTCGAAAGCGCCGTCATCGACGGCTGGATGCCACCTGCCATCCGCGCCCGCATGGTGCAGGCCGTACAGTCGGCCATCGGCAAGATCGACGTCGAGGGCTTGCGTATCCCAAGTGTGCGCGAAGGCACGGTGGGCATCCACGCACGTGCCATGGGTGGTGCCAGCCTGCCGCTGTCGGAGCGCTTCCTCATCGGTTCGACGGCACCGTCGCGAGGGGTCTGATCGTGCTCATCGGCATTCCTTCCCTGCTCGGTCCGGATCTGCTGTTCACGCTGCGCGCCATGGGCCACGGCGATGAGATCGCCATCGTCGACGGCAATTACCCCGCGCTCGAGCATGGCCGCCGCGTCATTCGCGCCGATGGGCTTGACCTGATCCCGGTGCTCGACGCCGTACTCCAGGTGCTGCCCGTCGACGATTTCGTGCCGCAGGCGATTTTCCGCTCTTCGGTCAAGGGCGACCCTGAACTGTCCGACCAGGTGCATGAGGAGATCGAAGCGGTATGCGCCGGTCGAGCGCCCGGCTTCACTGTCGTGCCGCTCGCCGGCGACGCCTTCTACAGCCGCGTCAAGGCGGCCCACACCATCATTGCCACCAGCGAACCAAGGCTCTACGCCAACGTTATCGTGCGCAAGGGCGTCATCTATCCAAAGGGAACCGGCAAGCCATGATCCTGTGCTGCGGCGAAGCGCTCATCGACATGCTGCCCCGGCAGAGTTCGGCCGGCGAACCATCCTTCGCTCCCTATGCCGGCGGCGCGATCTTCAACTCGGCGATAGCGCTCGGCCGCCTCGGCGTGCCCACCGAATTCTTCTCCGGCCTGTCGTCCGATCTGTTCGGCCAGCAGATCCGCGAGGTGCTTGCCGCAAGCGACGTCGGCTCGCGCTATGCCAATCTGTCTGGCCGCCCGACGACGCTCGCCTTCGTCCGGCTCGACAACGGCCATGCGACCTACACCTTCTATGACGAGAACACCGCCGGGAGGATGCTGACCGAGGCCGACCTGCCCGCGCTGGGCGACGACATCGACGCCCTGCTGTTCGGGGCGATCAGCCTGATCCCGGAACCCTGCGGTTCGGCCTACGAAGCGCTGATGAAGCGCGAGCACGGGCACCGGGTGACGATGCTCGACCCGAACATCCGGCCTGGCTTCATCCAGGACAAGCAGGCGCACCTCGCACGGATGCAGCGAATGCTCGGCATGGCCGATATCGTCAAGCTTTCCGACGAAGACCTGGCCTGGTTCGGCGAGACCGGCAGCCATGAAGAGATCGCAGCCAACTGGCTGCGCAAGGGACCCAAGCTTGTGATCGTCACCAAGGGCAGCAAGGGCGCCACCGCCTACAGCACCCGGCACACCGTCTCGGTGACACCCGAAAAGGTAACCGTGGTCGATACGGTCGGCGCCGGAGACACCTTCAACGCGGGCGTGCTTGCTGCCCTGCACGAGCAGGATGCCCTGACCAAGAGCGCTGTCGCCGAGCTTTCGGAATCAGCCATCGAAGCAGCACTTTCGCTCGGTGCGCGGGCAGCGGCCGTGACCGTGTCGAGAGCCGGCGCAAACCCGCCGTGGCGGCGCGAACTGGCCTGAAACAGGCGTTTTCCGGCGATTTCGCCGATCACTTTATGTTTCGCATCGCCAAGCCGGCTCAACGGGCAGCGCGGGAAATCCCATGTTTTCCGCCAATTTGAGCGCGAAATTGCTGCAACCGAAAGTAACAAGAACCGCAGCCGCGCCATGGATGCCGCAGGGGGCTCGGCTTTTTCGGACTCATCAACTCTGCTATCAGCGGCTCGAAGAAAACGATTGGGTTTTGGGGCCATCATGCAGTTCATCGATCTCGGCGCGCAGCGCGAACGAATCCGCGACCGTCTGAAGGCGGCTATCGACAAGGTCGTCGACGAGGGCCGCTACATTCTCGGGCCTGAAGTCACCGAATTCGAGAACCAGCTCGCCAAGTATGTCGGCGTCAAGCACGTCATCGCCTGCGCCAACGGTACCGACGCGCTTCTGTTGCCGTTGCTGGCCTCTGGCATCGGCCCGGGCGATGCGGTGTTCGTGCCGAGCTTCACCTTTGCTGCGACCGCCGAGGTTGTGGCTCTTGCCAAGGCCGAGCCGGTCTTCGTCGACATCGAACCCGACACCTACAATATCTCGATCGAGAGCCTCGAAGCGGCGATTGCCATGGTCAAGGCGGAAGGCCGCCTCAAGCCCAGGGCGATCATCCCGGTCGACCTGTTCGGCATCGCCGCCGACTATGCGGCGATCGACGCCATCGCCAAGCGCGAGAATCTCCTTGTCATCGAGGACGCCGCCCAGTCGATCGGCGGCTCGCAGGACGGCAAGATGTGCGGCGCCTACGGTCATGTCGCCGCCACCAGCTTCTATCCGGCCAAGCCGCTCGGCTGCTACGGCGACGGCGGTGCGATGTTCACCAACGACGACGAGTTTGCCACGCGGCTGCGCTCCTTCGCCTTCCACGGCAAGGGCGAGACGCAGTACGACAACATCCATGTCGGCCTGAACTCGCGCCTCGACACGCTGCAAGCGGCGATCCTGATCGAGAAGCTGGCGATCCTCGAAGACGAGATGCAGGCCCGCGCCACCATCGCCAAGCGCTACGCCGACGGCCTCGGCGATGTGGTGAAAGCCTCGCGCGCGCCAACCGCTGGCCGCTCCGCTTGGGCGCAGTATGCCATCGAGACCGCCGACCGTGACGGGCTGAAGGCGCATCTGCAGGCGCAGGGCATCCCGTCGGTCATCTACTACGTGAAGCCGCTGCATGTGCAGGTGGCCTATAGCCACTACCCGCGTGTGCCGGGCGGCCTGCCGGTCTCCGACGCAGTCCCGGGCACCATCCTGTGCCTGCCAATGCATCCCTATCTCAGCGAAGCCGACCAGGACCGGATCATCACCACGATCCGCAATTATGTCGGCTCGAACTCGGCCAAGATCGCGGCCGAGTAAGACGCCACTTCCGATCAGAACATGAAGGCCGGGTCGAGGATCCGGCCTGTCGAGACGAAGTGCGGGTTGGCGAAATCCTCGTCGTCGGCCTGGTTGCGCTTGCCATAAACGAGCGGCGCGCCGTCGAGGGTGTGGGTGATCCCGCCCGCCGCGCGCAGCACGGCATCGCCTGCCGCGGTATCCCATTCCATCGTCCTACCGAAGCGCGGATAGATGTCGGCCTCGCCGGCAGCCACCAAACAGAACTTCAACGACGAACCGACAGACACGATCTCGGCTGCCGCGACCTTCTTGATGAAGGCATCGGTTTCAGGCGTCCGGTGCGAGCGGCTGGCGACGATGGTCAGCGGCTGACGGCCCTCGCGCACATGAACGCGACGGCGCTCCGAGACGGCAAGGCCGTCTCGGGCTTCGAAGGCTTCCGCCTTGCCCGGCCGGCCTGAGAAGAAGCGCCCCGTGCACGGCGCATAGACCACGCCGATTTCCGGCGCGCCGCCCCTGATCAGCGCGATGTTGACAGTGAAATCGGTATGGCGCCTGACGAATTCCTTGGTGCCGTCGAGCGGATCGACCAGGAAGAAAACCTGGCCGAGCTCGGGCGGAACGATGCCCTCGGCGACCTCTTCCTCGGCAACGCACGGCACATCGGGAAACGCCGAGCGCAAACCCTCGAGGATCACGCGTTCCGCGGCACGATCGGCTTGCGTGACGGGCGAGGCATCTGCCTTGTCCGTCACTTTGATTTCCGAATGAAAAACCTCCATGACCGCCCGCCCGGCATCCAGGGCCAGGCGCTCGATCACTTCGAGGATGGCCTCGTCAGATGCCGCCGCCGTCGTCGTATTGGTGTTCTGCAATGTCTCGCTCATTCAGCCAGGCCTCGACCGCCTCGACCATCTCTTCAGGGGTCTTGCCGAGGGTCTGGAGATGAATCTCAGGATTCTCCGGCGTTTCATAGGGCGAATCGACACCGGTGAAATTCTTGATCGCACCGGCAAGAGCCCGCGCATAGAGACCCTTCGGGTCGCGCTTGGCGCATTCCTCGAACGGCGTGTCGACAAACACCTCGACGAACTCGCCCTGCCCCATCAGTTCGCGCGCCATGCGGCGCTCGGCACGGAAGGGCGAGATGAACGAGACGATGACGATCAGACCGGCGTCGGCCATCAACTTGGCAACCTCGGCGACGCGGCGGATGTTCTCGACGCGGTCCTCATCGGTGAAGCCGAGATCGCGGTTGAGCCCGTGGCGAACGTTGTCGCCGTCCAGCACGTAGGTATGGCGCCCGGTGGCGTGCAGCTTCTTTTCCAGCAGGTTGGCAACCGTCGACTTGCCGGAGCCCGACAGGCCGGTGAACCACAGTACCGCCGGGCGCTGGTTCTTGAGGTCGGCACGGGCGTGACGGGTCACGTCGAGCGACTGCCAGTGGATGTTCTCCGACCGGCGCAGCGGATGCAGGATCATGCCGGCGCCAACGGTGGCGTTGCTGATCCGGTCGATCAGGATGAAGGCCCCGGTGGTGCGGTTGTCGGCGAAGCTGTCGAAGGCGACCGGCGACTGCGCCGAAATGTTGCAGACGCCGACCTCGTTCATCTCCAGCGACTTCGCCGCCTCATGGGCGAAGTCATTGACGTTGATCCGATACTTGAGGTCGGTGACGGTGGCGCTGGCCTGGTCGGTCTCGGTGCGCAGGATATAGGAACGCCCGGGAAGCAGCGCCTGCTCGTCGAACCAGACGACGTTAGCAACGAACTGGTCGGCGACATGCGGCCGTGCGGCAGGCGCCACCAGCAGGTTGCCGCGGGAAACTTCGACCTCGTCTTCGAGCACGATGGTGATCGCCTGGCCGGCGACCGCCGTGCGCAGGTCTCCGCCCTGGGCGACGATACGCTTGACCGTGGATGGCTTACCCGATTTGGCGACGACGATCTCGTCGCCCTGCGAGATCGAGCCTGAGGCGATGGTGCCGGCGAAGCCGCGGAAATCGAGATTGGGCCGGTTCACATATTGCACCGGGAAGCGGAACGGGCGCTCGACCGCCTCTTCCTCGACGACCGCGGATTCGAGGTGCTCGATCAGGGTCGGGCCCGAATACCAGTCCATCTTTTCCGAACGCCGGGTCACGTTGTCGCCAAAGCGCGCCGACATGGGGATCGGCGCGACAGACTTGAAGCCCAGGCTCTCGGCGAAGGCGGCGTATTCAGCGGTGATGCGGTCAAACACCTTCTGGTCGAAGCCGACAAGGTCGATCTTGTTGACCGCGACGACGATGTTCCTGATGCCGAGCAGCGAAGCGATGATCGAATGCCGCCGCGTCTGGCGCAGCACGCCCTGGCGCGCGTCGACCAGCACAATAGCGAGATCCGCCGTCGAGGCGCCGGTCGCCATGTTGCGCGTGTACTGCTCGTGGCCGGGCGTGTCGGCGACGATGAACTTGCGCTTCGGCGTGGCGAAGAAGCGGTAGGCGACGTCGATGGTGATGCCTTGCTCGCGCTCGGCTTCCAGCCCGTCGACCAGCAGCGCGAAGTCGACGTCCTCGCCCGTGGTGCCGTGCTTGCGGGAATCGCGCTCCAGCGCGGCAAGCTGATCCTCGAAGATCTGCTTGGTGTCGGACAACAGGCGGCCGATCAGCGTCGACTTGCCGTCATCGACCGAACCGCAGGTCAGGAAGCGCAGGAGCGACTTCTGCTCCTGGCCGGCGAGATATTCGCGGACGCTTTCTGCAGCCTCGACCTTGTTTGCCAGTGCGTGGCGCATGCTCAGAAATACCCTTCGCGCTTCTTCTTTTCCATCGAGCCGGCTTCGTCGCGGTCGATGAGGCGTCCCTGCCGCTCGGAGGTGCGAGCGGTCAGCATTTCGCTGACGATGCCTTCGAGGCTGTCGGCATCGGATTCGATGGCACCGGTGAGCGGGTAGCAGCCCAGCGTGCGGAAGCGCACCAGCCGGTTCTCCACCACCTCGCCCGGATGGAGCTTCATGCGATCGTCGTCGCGCAGGATCAGCATGCCGTCGCGCTCGACCACCGGGCGATGCTTGGCGAAATAGAGCGGCACGATCGGGATGTCTTCCTGCAGGATGTACTGCCAGATATCGAGCTCGGTCCAATTGGACAGCGGGAAGACGCGGATCGATTCACCTGCGGCCACGCGGGTGTTGAAGATCTTCCACATCTCCGGGCGCTGGTTCTTCGGGTCCCAGGCATGCTGGGCGTTGCGGAACGAGAAGATGCGCTCCTTGGCGCGCGACTTCTCCTCGTCGCGACGAGCACCACCGAAGGCCGCATCGAAGCCGTATTTGTCGAGCGCCTGGCGCAGGCCGACCGTCTTCATCACATGCGTATGGGTGTTCGAGCCATGGTCGAACGGATTGATGTTGTCGCGGACGCCGTCCGGGTTGACGTGGACCAGAAGATCGAAGCCGAGCTCGCGCGCCATGGTGTCGCGGAACTCGATCATCTCGCGGAACTTCCATGTGGTGTCGACATGGAGGAACGGGAATGGCGGCTTGGCCGGGTAGAAGGCTTTCATCGCCAGATGCAGCAGGACCGAGGAATCCTTCCCAACGGAATAGAGCATTACCGGCTTGGAAAAAGTGGCTGCGACCTCACGGAAGATGTGGATCGCCTCCGCCTCGAGACGGTCCAGGTGAGTCAGTCTGGCAAGCATTGAAAAGCCTTCGGAAAACGTTCCTTGGCCGCGGCTTTGGAGCCGAAACGACCTGATGCGCGCATTGTCCCTGCAAGCAGGAGGCGCCTCAAGCAGTGCAAGACCAAATTTCGCGGCCTGCCAAGTCAGATTTGCCCCACGCGTCACATCTTCGGGAATGCAATTCCACCGCATGCCCAAACAGGGCTCGAGACGTGGATAGACGCGCCCGCTTTTCTACCCCCTTCCGGCCGGCCCTATCATGTCGCAAGAGCCAACGACAGGAGCCCGCCTTGGAACAGACGACCAACCTGAAAATGCCCTTCATCATGCCGTCGCAGGCACAGAAGCACGTCACCCACAACGAAGCGCTGCAGGCGCTCGATATCGTCGTGCAGCTCTCGGTGCTCGACCGGCATCTGGCGGCGCCCCCTGCTGTACCTGCCGAGGGTGATCGCTACATCGTCGCCGCTGCTGCAACGGGCGGCTGGGTCGGCAAGGTCGGCCAGGTCGCCGCCTGGCAGGACGGCGCCTGGGCCTTCCACGTCCCGGTCAAGGGCTGGCTCACCTGGGTCGCCGATGAACAGCGCATTCTCGCCCATGACGGCAGCGGCTGGGTCGACACCATCGCGCTCGGCATCAACCCGGCGGCCATGGTCGGCGTCAACACGACAGCCGACACCACCAACCGACTGTCGGTGAAGAGCCAGGCGGTGCTGTTCGACAATCTCGGCGCCGGCCAGCAGGTCAAGATCAACAAGGCAGCCGCAGGCGACAACGCCTCGCTGCTGTTCCAGACCGGCTATTCGGGCCGCGCCGAGTTCGGCCTCGCCGGGGACGACGACTGGCATCTCAAGGTTTCTCCCGATGGCGGCGCCTGGACGGAAGCGCTGAAGGTCAGCCGTTCAGACGGCCGCGTGCTTTTGCCGGCGAGCCTGGCATTGACCGACCAGAACCAGGCGGCAGCCAAGCGCCATATCCGCGAATTGCTCGCCGCCAACCGGAGCTATTTCGTCCGAACGGACGGTTCGGATACCAATAACGGGCTGGGGGACACCAGCGGCGGAGCCTTCCTGACCATTCAGAAGGCGCTCGATGTCGCCGCGAGCCTCGACATGGCAGGTTTCACGGTCACCATCCAGGTCGCTGATGGCACCTACAGCGGCGCGATCGTCGTTCCGGCGATGACCGGCCAGGCTGCCCCATCGGCGCTTGTCATTGCCGGCAACAGCGGAGCACCGGCCAATGTGATCGTCTCGACCAACAATGCGAACGCCATCAGCGCGCCTTCCGGCACGCGTTGTTTGGTCAAGGACATGGAGATCAGGACGACGGCCAGCGGCTTCGGCCTCAACGCCGACGGAGGCACGCTCCAGTTCCAGAACGTCCGTTTCGGCGCCTGCGCCCAGGCGCACATCGTGTGCCAGAACAATGGCGTGGCTATCGCTACCGGCAACTACGCCATTTCTGGCGCATCGCCGATGCATTGGTCGGCGCAGACTGGCGGGTTCATCAACACCGAAGGTCGGACGGCCACGCTGGCAGGTACGCCCGCTTTCTCGACCGCCTTTGCCTCCTGCCGGCATGGCGACATCGCATGCGCCGGCATGACATTCGGGGGTGCCGCGACCGGCACGCGCTACAGCACGACACTCAATGGGGTCATCAACACCGCCGGCGGCGGCGCGAACTATCTTCCCGGAAGCGTGGCTGGCGCTGCCGCGACCGGAGGCCAGTATGCCTGAATGCCTCGGTTATTGGACGCGGTAGTATCGCCCGTACCAGTCGACGAAGCGCAGCAGGCCCTCCTCGATCGGCGTGTGTGGAAGCTCGCCGATCAATGCCTCGAGGTCGCTGACATCGGCCCATGTACTGAGCACGTCGCCCGGCTGCAGCGGCATGAAGTTCTTCACCGCCTCGCGACCGGTCGCACGCTCGAGGATGCGGATCATCTCCATCAGATGCTCCTTGCGGCGGTTGCCGATGTTCATGACGCGATGCGGCGCCCAACTCCCGGAGGCGCCGCCAGTGGCGATGTCATAGTCGGGATCGGCCTTAGGCGGCAGGTCGATGAGGCGCACGACGCCTTCGACGATGTCGTCGACATAGGTGAAGTCGCGGTACATATCGCCATTGTTGTAGATGTCGATGGGCTCGCCGGCGAAGATGGCGCGGGTGAACTTGTAGTAGGCCATGTCGGGCCGCCCCCAGGGGCCGTAGACGGTGAAGAAGCGCAAGCCGGTGGCCGGCACGCCAAACAGATGGCTGTAGGTATGCGCCATCAATTCGTTGGCCTTCTTCGTCGCCGCGTAAAGGCTGACCGGGTGATCGACGCCGTCGCGCGGCGAATAGGGCTGCTTCTTGTTGCCGCCATAGACCGAACTCGACGAGGCGTAGATCAAGTGCTTCGGCTGCGTTGAGCGGCAATTTTCCAGGATGTTCAGAAAGCCGGTGACGTTGGCATCGACATAGGCCTGCGGATTGTCGAGCGAATAACGCACGCCGGCCTGCGCGGCGAGATTGATGACGATCTCCGGGCGGCATTCGAAGGCCGCTTTTACCGCTGCCGCATCGGCGAGATCGGCCTGGATGAAGCGGAAATCGCTGATTTCCGACAGGATATCCAGCCGCGAGCGCTTGAGCGAAGCGTCGTAGTAGTCGGTGACGCTATCGAAGCCGACAACGTCGTATCCTTCCGCCAGAAGCCGCCTGGCGACGTGGAAGCCGATGAACCCGGCGGTGCCGGTGACGAGAACAGTCATGATCCCAATGCTCTTCAAATGCAAAACGCCCCGGCCTTTCTAGAGCCGGGGCGTTGCTAAAACCAGCATGCGGTTGTCGGCCGATCAGCCCTTCTTGGGAAGCAGCGCCCAGATCGCCGGAACGGCTGCGGCAGCGAGCGCCACCTTGATCAGGTCCGGTACGATGAACGGCACGACGCCGAACTGCCACGACTTCTCGGCGCCGATCAACAGCGACAGCCACGAGAAGCCTATCGCCATCATCACGACTTCGGCGACGAGCATGGCACCGAGCATCTTGACGATGCTGCGGCCCCAGCCGCGGTCGACGGCCCAGCCGACGATCGCCACCATGGCGACGAAACCGGCGAGATAGCCACCGGTCGAGCCGAGCATGTAGGCTAGGCCGAGGCCCTTCTCGGGCGTGCTCTGGAACACCGGATAGCCCATGGCGCCCTGGGCCATGTAGAGCAGGATCGTTGCAAGGCCGAGTCGCAGGCCATAGGCTGCGGCTATGCCGAGGACAGCGAGCGTCTGCAGCGACATGTCGACGGGTCCGAGCATGACCTTGGTCTTTGCCGAGGCGATGAGCAGCAGCGAACCGGCAACAGCCAGAAGAAGCTGAGTCGCTAGGCGCGTCGCGCCCTTTTCGGGCAATGCCGCAGAGATAAGCGCGGTGGAACTGCTGGATACGGACATGTAAATCCCCTTGTAATGCGCGTGCCTGGACACGTCAGTCGTGGTTTTCCCTATATTGTCTTCCGTGCTAAGCGGCAAACGAATTTGCCACTGGCTCCTCGAACTCACAGATATCGGCCGGCCATGTCCCTCGACCTCGATACACGCTTCGACCCCGCCTACGGCGAGCCAGTCCCGGTCGCCGAGGGCGTCGTACGGATAACCGCCAACAATCCTGGCGCCTTCACCTTCCACGGCACCAACACATACATCATCGGCCACGACACGTTGGCAGTCCTCGATCCCGGCCCGGCCGACGACGCCCACCTGGAGGCGTTGATCCATGCCATCGCCGGGCGGCCCGTCAGCCATATCTTCGTCAGCCACACGCATCGCGACCACTCGCCGCTCGCAGCGCGCCTCAAGGCCCTGACTGGCGCAATCACCGTTGCCGAAGGGCCGCACCGGTCGGCGCGGCCGCTGCGGATCGGCGAAGTCGCCCCGCTCGATGCCAGCAGCGATACCGACTTCATTCCCGACCTCGTCGTGGCAGACGGCCAGCTTGTCGATGGCGACGGCTGGCGCATGCGAACGGTGCTGACGCCGGGTCATGCCGCAAATCACGCCGCCTTTGCGCTCGAAGGCACCGGCATCCTGTTTTCGGCCGACCACGTCATGGCCTGGTCGACCTCGATCGTCGCTCCGCCAGATGGCGCAATGTCCGACTACATGGCGTCGCTCGACAAGCTGATCGCGCGCGACGACCGCACCTACCTGCCCGGCCATGGCGGCCCGGTGGTGTCGCCACAGCAATTCGTGCGCGGGCTCATGACCCACCGCATGATGCGCGAGCGGGCCATCCTCGAACGGCTCGACAAGGGCGACAGCTCGATTCCAGACATCGTGCGCGCGATCTATCGCGACACCGATCCCCGGCTCTACGGCGCAGCGGGGCTTTCGGTCCTCGCCCATCTCGAAGATCTGGTCGGGCGCGGCAAGGCCATCAGCAACGAGGCCCCGGCAATCGACAGCATCTATTCGCCGGCCAGATAGGTTATTGCGTGGGGTTTGCGGGGATTGCGGTGGTAGCCGTGCCTGCCTGGGCGGCAATCTCCTGGTCGAGCTCGGCCAGGAACGCCGTTATGCGCTCGGCATTGTCACCGAGATCGTGACGGCCGTAGCGCGAGGCGGAGCGCATGTCGACGAAGGTCGAATCGCCGTCATCCACCAGCCGAATCGCCACATCCGACGGCAGGGCCAGAACGAAGGTCCGCGCCACAGCCTCGATATCGACCTCGCCGCTGGCCTGCTCGGTAGCCGGCGGCGGCACGACGACCTCCCAGCCCTGTCGACCCAGGATGACGGCGACGCTCTCCAGGACCCGGTCGAGCGACAGGTCGTAACGCCGCCCGGCGACCAGCGGATAGGCCTGGGCCTGCAAGGCGCGCTCACCGGCTGAGGGCAATTCCAGACCGTTCATCACAGGCGTTCGCAACGACACAGCCGCAGTCAACGCCGGCGGAACCTCGGCATCTGTCGAGATGTCGCGCAACATCGGCAAGGTGGCGATCTGATAAGCGACGAAGCCAAACGGCGCGAGAACTGCAAGCCCCAGCAAGGCGCCGGCGGTCAGGTCGTGGCCGCCGCGATCGCCAAATTTCCACAGCCGCGAAAATGCAAAGCCGGATAGCAGCAGCGCGAAGGCCGCAAGCAGGGCAACGATGCCAAGCACCCAGAAGAACGCAGTGGTTTCTACCAGGCCGCGGCGATGGCCAAGCACGGCGGTGATCAGCAGCACCGCGGCGAAGGACGCCATGCCGCGCGAAAGCCCGGCCGAACGCGTGGTGCGCTGCTCATGATATCTCGACTGGAACTCGACCATGGAACCCCGTACCGACCTGCAATGTCGCAGCATTGCCGTCCCCACGGCGAAAATTGCTGCTGCTGCAAACTAGAAGGTTTCATGCCCAGGTTGAAGCGGAAAGGCGACGCCTCTCGCCGTCCCGCACATGAACCTGCTCATCCGGCGGTGTCGGATGGCAGCCGATAGTCCTTGAACCTCTCGCGTAACGCCATCTTCTGGATCTTGCCGGTTGCCGTGTGCGGGATCTCGTCGACGAAAGCGACATCGTCCGGCATCCACCATTTGGCGACCTTGCCGTTGAGGAAAGCCAATATGTCGGCCTTCTCAGGCTCCCTGCCCGGCTTGCGCACGACAACCATCAGCGGACGCTCGTCCCAGCGCGAATGCTTGACCCCGATCACCGCCGCTTCCTGGACATCGGGATGCCCGAGGGCGAGATTTTCGAGTTCGATCGAGGAAATCCACTCGCCACCGGACTTGATCACATCCTTGGAGCGATCGGTGATCTGCATGTAGCCGTTGATGTCGATATGGGCGACATCGCCGGTGTCGAACCAATCGTCGGCATCGAACTGCTCGGCGCTGGCGCCACCGAAATAAGAGCCGGAGATCGCCGGACCGCGCACCTTGAGCCTGCCGAACGTCTTGCCGTCCCAGGACAGTTCATTGTTGTCGTCGTCGGTGATCTTCATCTCGACGCCGAAAGGCGTATAGCCCTGCTTCTGCTGGAGGTTCAGCCTGTCATTGCCTTCAAGATCGTCATATTCCGGCTTGATCGTGCACAAGGTGCCCAGCGGCGACATCTCGGTCATGCCCCAGGCGTGGATGACCTCGACGCCGTAGTTGCGCTCGAATTTCTCGGTGACCGTGCGTGGGCAGGCCGAGCCGCCAATCACCACCTTGTTGAGATGCGGCAGTTTCTTGCCGGTCTCTTCGAGATGCTGCAGCAGCATCAGCCACACCGTCGGCACGGCAGCGGTGAAAGTCACGCGTTCGGTGTCGAGCATTTCGTAGATCGAGGCGCCGTCCATCTTGCCACCGGGCATGACGAATTTCGCGCCGACCATCGGCGTGCTCTGGGCAAGGCCCCAGGCATTGGCATGGAACATCGGCACGACAGGCATGACCACGTCGCGCACCGAAATGCCCATCGCGTCCGGCATCACCGCGATCATTGCGTGGAGCACGTTGGAACGGTGGCTGTAGACGACGCCCTTGGGATCGCCGGTCGTGCCCGAGGTGTAGCACATGCCGGCTGCGGCATGCTCGTCGAGCGCCTTCCAGGCATAGTCGCCATCGGCCTCTGCCAGCCACTCCTCGTAGGCCGTGACATTCGGCAACGTCGTCTGCGGCAGGTGGGCGGCGTCGGTCAGGACGATGATGCGCTTGAGCGAAGGCACCTGTGACGCGATCTTTTCGACCAGCGGCAAAAACGTCAGGTCGACGAACAGCGCCTGGTCCTGCGCATGATTCATGATCCAGACCAGTTGCTCGGGAAAAAGGCGCGGGTTGAGCGTGTGGTAGACCGCGCCCATGCCCATGATGCCGTACCAGGCCTCCATGTGCCGAGCTGAATTCCAGGCCAGCGTAGCGATGCGGTCGCCTGTCTTGTAGCCATCGCGCTCCAGCCGTTGCGCAACCTTCAGGGACCGCGTGCGCAGCTCGGCATAGTTGGTGCGGACAATAGGCCCCTCGATCGACCGCGACACGATCTCCCGGTGCGGGTGCTGCCGTGCGGCATGGTCAATGATCTTGTGGCACAGCAGCGGCCATTCCTGCATCAGTCCAAGCATGCGGATCCTCCCAGATCGTATGCGGCCATTCTGGTCGCAATGGCGCGATTGTCCAGCCTGAGCACCGCCAATCCGAGCCGGCAAAATGCCGGCGGCCACATTGCGGCCACGGTCCCGGTTAACCTTTATTACCGGCTGGTGTGGTGGGTAGAGTAATGTGAGGGATCACATGGATACGCAGCCGCGCGCGGAGGACGAAGTCCTGCCGCAGACCGACACGCAATCTGAACAGACAGTAGCGCCTGAACAGCCGGATGCCAGTGTGCAAGTGGCCGGCGACGAGACGGTTGCCCCGGTCGAAGAGGCAGAGGTCGAAGCTGATTCACAGGCGGAAGTCAGCGAACCGGTAATGGAAGCGACGGAGCCTCTCGAACTGTCGGCAGAAGAAACGCCTGGCATGATCGAACCCGAGATGTTCGAAGCCGAGGTATTCGAAACCGAGCAATCGCCGGAGACGACAGCGACCGAGGTGGAGGAGCCGATAGCAGAGGGTTCCACTGAACCTGAAACTGTCGCGCTGTCGCCCGAAGACCTCGCGCCCGAACCCGGCAACGCGGACGACGAGGCGATCGAACCAACACCTGCCGATGGCCTGGAAATCGCTGCCACCAGCGTGACGGAGGAAGAATTCACGCAGCTCGTGGACGACGCGCTCGAGGCTGTTGGCGGTATCCTGCTCTTCAAGATGCGCATCGACGACGACGGCGAAGACAGGCATGTCGCGGCCGCCTCGATCGGCGATGGTGCGCGCCGCCAGTTCCTGCTGCTTTCGCTTCCCGTCAGTGGCGGCAGGCTGAAGGTCGAGTCGGCGTCGCGCAGCACTAGCCCGCTGGCAAAGCTCGCCGAAGCCTATGTCGGCGTGGTCGAGGCATTCCGCGCCGCCGCCTGAAGCTGCATCGCCCAGCGCGCTGCCGAGATCACCTGATCCAGCCGGCTATGCCCAATTTGCAGATTGGGTATAGCCGAATTGATTCAATCAGTTGGCAGTTCTCACCTTTTCGCCTTCACCGCGGCCTGCGCTGCTGCCAGCCGGGCGATCGGCACGCGGAATGGCGAGCACGATACATAGTCCAGCCCGACGCTTTCGCAGAACCGGATCGACGCCGGGTCGCCGCCATGCTCGCCGCAGATGCCGAGCTTGATCTCGGGACGGGTCGCCCTGCCCTTCTCGGCTGCGATCTTCACCAGTTCGCCGACGCCCTCGATGTCCAGCGAAACGAACGGGTCCTGCTCGATGATGCCCTTCTGGCGGTAGGTCTCGAGGAACGAGGCCGCATCGTCGCGCGAGATGCCGAAGGTCGTCTGCGTCAGATCGTTGGTGCCGAAGGAGAAGAATTCGGCCGCCTCGGCAATGACATGGGCGCGGATGGCGGCGCGCGGCAGCTCGATCATCGTGCCGACGAGATAATCGATGTTGACGCCAGTTTCCTGCATGACGCTCTTGGCAACCGCATCGATGCGCGCCTTGACGTAGTCGAGTTCCTTCATCAGGCCGACCAGTGGCACCATGACCTCGGGAACCACAGGGCTGCCGGTCTTCTTGCCGGCCTCGACAGCCGCCTCGAAGATGGCGCGCGCCTGCATCTCGGCGATCTCGGGATAGGAAACGGCGAGACGGCAGCCGCGATGGCCGAGCATCGGGTTGAACTCGTGCAGCGCCTCGGTGCGCTGGCGCAGCTTGTCGGCCGAGACGTTCATCGCTCCGGCGACTTCGGCGATTTCTTCCTCGGTCTTGGGCAGGAACTCGTGCAGCGGCGGATCGAGCAGACGGATCGTCACCGGCAGGCCGGCCATGATCTCGAACAACTCGATGAAGTCCGAGCGCTGCATCGGCAACAGCTTGGCAAGGGCCGTGCGCCTGTCCTTTTCGGTGTCGGCGAGGATCATCTCGCGCATGGCAACGATGCGGTCGCCGTCAAAGAACATGTGCTCGGTACGGCACAGGCCGATGCCCTCTGCGCCGAAGGAGCGCGCCATGCGCGCATCCGCCGGCGTCTCGGCATTGGTGCGCACCTTCATTCGGCGTGCAACATCCGCCCATTCCATGATCGCGGCAAAGTCGCCGGACAGTTCCGGCTGCAGCATCGGCACCGAGCCCTTCAGCACCTGGCCGCTGGAGCCGTCGATGGTGATGATGTCGCCCTTGCGGAAGGTGTGGCCCATGGCCATCAGCGTGCCGGCGCGATAGTCGACGCGCAGCGAACCGGCACCGGAGACGCAAGGCTTGCCCATGCCGCGGGCAACCACCGCCGCGTGGCTGGTCATGCCGCCGCGCGTCGTCAGGATGCCTTCGGAGGCATGCATGCCGTGGATGTCCTCGGGGCTGGTCTCGATGCGCACGAGGATGACCTTGCGCCCGGCCGACTTCAGTTCCTCGGCCTCGTCGGACGAGAACACGATCTCGCCGGTGGCGGCACCAGGCGACGCCGGCAAGCCGACCGCGATGACCTCGCGCTGAGCCTTGGGGTCGATGGTCGGGTGCAGCAACTGGTCGAGCGACGACGGGTCGATCCTGCAGATCGCCTCATCCTTGGTGATCAGCCCCTCGCCAGCCATCTCGGCGGCGATCTTGAGCGCTGCCTTGGCGGTGCGCTTGCCCGAACGGGTCTGCAGCATCCACAGCTTGCCGCGCTCGATGGTGAATTCGAGATCCTGCATGTCGCGGTAGTGCTGTTCGAGGCGATTGGAGATCGCCACGAAAGTGTTGAACGCTTCCGGCATCAGCTTCTGCAGCGACGGCTTGTCGGAGCCGGCGGCGATGCGCGCGGCTTCGGTGATGTTCTGCGGCGTGCGGATGCCGGCCACCACGTCCTCACCCTGCGCGTTCACCAGGAACTCGCCATAGAGCATCTTCTCACCGGTCGA
This sequence comes from Aminobacter sp. MSH1, assembly GCF_003071665.1. Lineage (GTDB taxonomy): Bacteria > Pseudomonadota > Alphaproteobacteria > Rhizobiales > Rhizobiaceae > Aminobacter > Aminobacter niigataensis. The sequence continues at coordinate 4,573,382 of NZ_CP026265.1, forward strand.
CGGGTTGCGGGTGAAGGCAACGCCCGTCGCGGAGGTGTCGCCCATGTTGCCGAACACCATGGCCTGGACGTTGACCGCCGTGCCCCAGCTCTCGGGGATGTCGTGCAGGCGGCGATAGGTGATGGCGCGATGGTTCATCCAGCTCTGGAACACCGCACCGATGGCACCCCATAGCTGCTCATGCGGATCCTGCGGGAAGGAGCGGCCGAGTTCTTCCTCGACCTTGGCCTTGTAGAGGACAATGACGTCCTGCCACTGGACCGCTGTGAACTCGGTGTCGAGCTCGTAGCCGAGACGCGCCTTTTCCTCTTCGAGCAACTCCTCGAAAACCTCGTGGTCGAGGCCCAGCACCACGTCGGAATACATGGTGATGAAGCGGCGATAGCTGTCATAGGCAAAGCGCGCGTCGCCGGCATCGACAGCCAGCGCCTCGACGGTGACGTCGTTGAGGCCAAGATTGAGCACGGTGTCCATCATGCCCGGCATCGAGGCGCGGGCGCCCGAGCGCACCGAGACGAGCAGCAGGCTTTCGGGATCGCCAAAACGACGGCCGGTGATCGCACCGACATGGTCGAGTGCCGTGCGGACATCTGCTTCCAGTGTCTCGGGATAGCTGCGGCCATTGGCATAAAACCAATTGCAGGCGGCAGTGGTGATGGTGAAGCCGGGCGGAACCGGCAGGCCGAGACTGCACATCTCGGCGAGATTCGCCCCTTTGCCGCCGAGCAGGTCGCGATCGCTCGAACGCCCCTCCGCCGCACCGTCGCCAAACCTGTAAACCCACTTGGTCATGCCTTCTCCTCGCCGACTGAGTGTGGAACAGGGCGGTGGCCGCCGCCCGCTTCTGGGCCGAGCGATATGATGCTGCGCTGCGAAAGGCAAGGCGCAGTTCCGCCACCTGATGTCCTACAATCGATTAATGAACCGGCGTAGCCAGAAGCTTGCGGCAGCCATTCACCTCGTATAGAACATATCAAGAACATACTCTGGAGACGACAATGAGAAAAACCGGCAAGCTCGACTACATCGAAATGGCAGCGGTCGGCGGCAGGCTCGACCATGTCAAATCCTTCTACAGCGCGGCCTTCGGCTGGACCTTCACCGACTACGGCCCAGGCTATTCGGCCTTTGCCGAAGGCCTCGACGGGGGTTTCCAGGCCGAAGTGGCGGCCAAGCCGCTGCCGATCCTCTATTCCGAGTCGCTGGAACAAACGCTCGCCGCGGTCGAAGACGCCGGCGGCACCGTTATCAAGCCGATCTTCTCGTTCCCGGGCGGCCGGCGCTTCCACTTCGTCGATCCGGCAGGCAACGAGCTCGCCGTGTGGGGCGAATAACAGGCACTTTTGGCAGAGGAAAAGCGGCAAAGGCGCGATTGTGCTTTTGCCGCGCACTGAATATAAGGCGGCGGTCGATTGACTCGCCTGCGGCTCGATAATTGCAAGCCTGCGGCCTGTTGGGGCGTCGCCAAGCGGTAAGGCATCGGTTTTTGGTACCGACATTCCCAGGTTCGAATCCTGGCGCCCCAGCCATCCTATCCACAAGCCATTGAATCAACCGCAGATCAGATACTTGCGAATCCTTACTCCGACGTTCGTTTGAGAAGGTGCACGAAACTGAGGCGCCGGGCCGAGGCACGTTTGATAGCGAACCCCACGGCAATCGCCTCCGGCCCGCACAATCCCAATGGCGGTCAACCCGCCAAACATGGCGCGCATCGGGATCCCCGAAGCCGAAGCGGGCATGCTGTTCGCATTGTGCCCTGACAGTTGTAGGATAGCATCCCGACAGCACCCAAAGGCTCAAAGCCTGGGCACAGAACCCACGCGAGCAAATCCTCGGGCTTTTCTCACTGGACGGAGACGGGCGATGGACATTCGGTCGACACTGACGGGGCTATCTGAGGCCTTCAACGCGCACGATCTTGACCGTATCATGGAGTTCTTTTCCGACGACTGCATCCTGGAGATGCCGAGGGGAAGCAAGCGTTGGGGCTCCCGTTTCGAGGGCAAGCCGAATGTACGAAACGCGCTGGCAACACGCTTCGAAGGCTTGCCTGATGTCCACTACGGCAACGTGGAGCATTTTGTAGATGCGGCGGCCGATACCGGCATCTCAAGATGGACCCTCACCGGCACCACCCGCGAGGGAACGAGAATAGAGGTCCAAGGCTGTGACTTCTACACGTTTCGCAACAGCAAGGTGCTCCGCAAGGACTCCTACTGGAAAATCGTTGAGTAGTTGAGCCTCAATTGGCCAAGCAGTTTGGCCGTTACCCGGCGTGGTCGCAGCCAGCAAACAGCCTCGAGCGACCCTCCGAGCGCCGGGCCGCCGCACATTGCCGCAACGACACTCGAAAACGCCTCTGGAAGACCGCTGGGACATGGGAAACAGCGCATCAGGCGAGGCCAGGTCCGGCCCTGACATTTTTTGGCTCGCGAGGAACCGGAACCGTCCACCGTCTCCGCGCATTTTGATCGCATGGACAAGCTTACGACAGATTCGGACAGCTCGCCGGCAGGCTGGACCATCAAGCCGGGAGAATCTCCCGTTGTCGGGACAGCTATCCATAATGGCACCGATTTGGGTCGGGCTTGCCGGCCGCTCATATGTCTTGCCGACGCCAACCGGCGGCGAGAGGAAGATCCGTTTACCGAGCGCTTCATCGCTGATTTCCCAACCCAGATCATCGTTCATCGATCGCGCTTTCAAGTCGACTTGAACCGTGCGCGTGAGGCTGCGGTCTATCTGGCGCCGGAACAATCCTGGGGTCTGAGAGTCTGGCGAGAGCAGCCGTCCGAGGAGATCGTGACGGAGGCCCGCGCCTTTCACGATGCCTACTACGGCGAGTTGAAGCGTGTGCTCGGGGAAATAGAGAAGCGCTACGGCAGGTTCGTGCTTGTCGACGTCCACAGCTACAATCACCGGCGCGATGGTCCGGAGGCAATGGCCGCATCGCAAAGAGAGGCACCCGATATCAACATCGGCACGTTTTCCATGGACCGGGAGCGCTGGGCGCCGGTCGTCGAGGCCTTCATCGAGACCCTGCGCAGCCACCCCTTCAATGGCAAGCCTATCGACGTGCGTGAAAATGTGTCTTTCCAGGGCAAGGGTGAACAAACGCGCTTCGTCCATGCCAACTTTCCCAACACCGGATGCGCCATCGCGGTCGAGTTCAAGAAGGTTTTCATGGACGAATGGAGCGGTGAGCCCAACCAGGCAGCAATCGACCAGTTGCGCGCCATGCTGGCGTCGACAGTGCCGGTCCTAGAGGCGGTGCTGCGAGGCATGGGATGAAGCCTAAGCTCGTCGAACCGGCATCTGTGCTAGCGCACATCGAAGCTGACCTGGACGCGCTGCTGAAAGAGAGCAAGCCTATACGCCATGATTTCGCCGATGGCAGCCGTTTGCACATAGACCGGCCGCTACCCTTTCTCTGCGTCTACATTGGACCCGATCACACCGCAGCATTCGATGCCGCCTCCGCCAACGCCTCCTACATGGTCACAGGCGATTCAAGCCTTGCCGGCGAAGTAGCCCGGCTGGTGGCGACAAGGATGCGTGGCCGCTGCGGCGCGTTCCTGGTCATCGACATGGGAGAGTTGGCCGAAGACCGGTACCTCACCCACGATGCACCTTTCCTGCCGCCTTTCGAAATTGCTCTGGCCAGCGGCGACACCGTGGCGGAAAAGGCTGCACTCAAGCGCTTCACTGCGGCTGCCTCCGAACGAGAGGCAAAATATCGGACCCCACGCGTTGGCGACCTCAACCCCGCTGCATGCGAAGAACCGCGGCTTTCGGATGTTCTCGGCGGCATTGCATGCCTGACCGTGCGCTTTGCGCCGATCTATCGGATTCCTGGAGGCGAGCGTATTTACCCCGCCTTGCGCGATCTTGTCGTGGCCAACATGGTCGATTCCGCGCTGCAGGCGGTCAGCGCTTTCCTCAAGGCGTCGAAGCTGGATCCGCCAACAACACATCGTTCACTGGGGCGGCGTGTCTTCATTGACGCGGTCGCCCGCGCCGACCGGGACATAGACAAGGTTGCTTCGGCTTTCGATTTCCTGCTCGCGGTCACACCGATCAATGCCGAGCAGGCCTGGCTGGAATTCGAGGCAGGTGAATTCGAGCGGGCGCCAACGCTGCTGTACAGGCCACTCGAGTTCGAGGTCACCGCAGAGAAGCGGAAACTCTACTCGGTCTCGCTCGATCATCTCGAAGATCCGCTTCTTGCCGGGCTGCTCTCCGAAAAACAGCAGGAACTCGACCTCCAACTGTCGATGCTGGCGGCGCGCGAAACCCCTCGCTTCGCTGAACTCGGGCGTGCACTCTACGGAAGCGTCGAGCCGGAGTTGGCCGCAAGGGCGCGACGCATTCTCGAAAAGGCGCCTGCCCCCAAGCCGTCGATCAGGCAGAAATGCCTCGGCGCCGACACCGTTGCCACAGCAGCGCGAGACATGATCTCCCGATACCGCACTGCCTATCCCGACTTCGAAGCGTCGGTGGAAATCCGCGCGGATCTGCCAGCCGGTCTCCTCGTCTCTCGGAACCGGCTGCTCGTGTCGCGCGATACCAAGCTCGCACCGGAGCGCCTGATGGCGCTGCTTAGTCACGAGATCGGCGTTCACCTGCTGACCTACTTCAACGGTGACATGCAGGGGCTTGCCATCCTGCGCAGCGGCCTCGCCGGTTATGAGGGCATGCAAGAGGGACTGGCCGTATTGGCGGAATATCTCGTCGGCGGCATGACACCGGCACGGTTGAGGCTGATCGCGGCAAGGGTTCTAGCTTGCCAGGCGATGCTCGGTGGCGCGGCGTTCGAAGAAACCTTCCGGTTGCTCCACGAGGATCTCGGGCTCGACCGCCGCAGCGCCTTCAACGTGGTGTTGCGTGTCTTCCGGGGTGGTGGTTTTGCCAAAGACGCCATCTATTTGCGCGGCGTGATGCAGGTGCTCGATCATCTGAGGAACGGCGGCAGCCTGACGCCGTTCTGGATCGGCAAGATCTCCGCCGCCCATTTCGGCGTCATCGAGGAGTTGAGCGCGCGCGGTCTGCTGCGGGCGCCGCGGCTCGAACCTGCGTTCCTGTCATCCGAGGTGGCAAAGCCGCGCCTCAAGAAGGCGATGGCCGGGATGGATCCGATCGACATGATTGCAACATGACTGGAGCCCCGATGCGCATTGCCCTCTTCGTCAATTCCGTCGAGAAAGAAACTGCCGGCTACACGACGACCACGCTTGCGCTGACAGCAGTTCAGCGCGGACATTCGGTTGTCTATCTAGAGCCAGGCGACTTCATTCTACGGCCGGATGACAGCCTGGCTGTCAATGGCGTGGTCCTGCCGGCCACTCCCTACAAGACCGCCGAAAAGCTGCACATTGCCTTGCAGGACGCGAAGAATGAGAAAAAGACCTTTTCGATAAGCGACATCGACATATTGTTCCTGCGCAACGACCCGTCGCTCGACGCGACCGACCGACCATGGGCCGCCAATGCGGGCATCATGTTCGGGAGGCTTGCCGCGGAACGCGGGGTGATGGTGGTCAACGATCCGGATGGGCTAGCCCAGGCACAAAACAAGCTCTACCTCCAGGCCTTCCCCGAGGTGGTCAGGCCGGCGACGCTGATATCGCGCAGCATTGCCGAGATCCGCGCCTTCATCGACAATCAGCCAAAGGGCTGTATCGTCAAGCCGCTCCAGGGATCGGGCGGCAAGAATGTCTTCCATATCGCGACCCCCGACGATTCCAACCTGAACCAGATCTTCGAGGCGGCGAGCGGTGACGGCTATCTGATCGCGCAGGCCTACATTCCCGAGGCCAAAGCGGGTGACGTGCGCTTATTCCTGCTGAACGGCCGGCCGCTTGAGCGGGATGGTAGTTACGCCGCCTTTCGCCGGGTGCCAGCCAAGGGTGACGTTCGGTCCAACATCCATGCCGCCGGAACCGCGCGCAAGGTCAAGGTAACGGACAAGATGCTGGCACTCGCCGAGATTGTGCGCCCGAAGCTGGTGAGCGACGGCATGTTCCTCGTCGGGCTCGACATCGTCGGTGACAAACTCCTTGAGATCAATGTCTTCACGCCCGGAGGGCTGACAAGGCTATCCGCAATGTACAAGGCGGATTTTGCCGCAACTGTCATCGCCGTTCTGGAAGAGAAGCTGGCGCTACGCCGAGCCTACGGAATGACCATATCGAATGCCCGGCTAGCGACGCTTTAAAGGCCTGCGGCTGCCCCGCCGGCAGACCCACCCTGTCGCAGTGGAAACGAGATTCCGGGAAGTATTCTCGGCGAGGACGACTGACCCTGGGCGCATGAGATTTCGCCGAATGCTCGTGTCATGCGGCAGCTGCTGCACGAACTCGCAGTTGGTCTAGCTTGGCCTTCCTGTTTCACCCGCCACCGCCAATCTGGCGCGCCCCTGCCGCTGGGTTGGACCCTCCTGGCAGGACCTACGGGCGTTTTCAGGCGGAACCTGGATCGCTGCTTCCATCGGGATTGAGAACGCCGAAATCTTGCGACTTCGCCCCCACGCCCGCTTCCAGGAAGCCTTCCGCTGCCAATCCTCGACGCAACAACTCGCGCACTGCGGAAGCCCGGCTCGGCATCCTGCTTTGGAAACGGAAATCCTCGACAGCCGCCAGTTCATCGGCATTGAGCATTATCTGCAGGCGTTCGCCTCTCTCAAGCTCAGGCATCGACACCACCTTTTTCGGCATAAATGTGCTGAATGAGTAAGTGGCTAAAATATGTAGCTTATCCCAAACCTAGTCAAGACTGTCATGGTCTAAACCGCTGTCGCATTTTCATTCGGCGGCCAAGCCTAATTATGGCCTCTCCAAGCACTTGCATTATTTGACTAACTATATGATTTTGTTATTTAATTTGAATATTTTGTTTGCTAAGACCTCGTTCTGGAGCGATGATGCGGTATCAAGGAGACACCCAGATGCGCGCACTGTCCCAGGACCTGAGAAACAAGATATCGGCGGCCGTCGCAGCCGCCAGATCCGCGAGACCTATCAATGTCGTTGCGATCGCGGAGGAGATCCAAAACCGGAACCTGCACGAGAACGTGGCGTTCGAGGACATCTTGAGTTGTGTCTTGGATATCGCGCAGTGCACCGGGGAGCCGATATTATTTGAGAGGCGGCCCAGCACTGCTGAAGGCGCCGAAATCAACGGTCGAGCCACGCGATATGCAGGCTCGATCGACAACTAGCTCCGACGTCGCTGGACCGGCTCCGGAAAGGGCCGAGGACGTCGCCCCCGTCACACCCGACCCAGTTGAGATGTTCCCGGTCGGGCCGTTGCCCGCCCTCCACTGCGACCGGTGCCGCCTCCTTCCGTCTTGGCGGCGAATCTATTCCGACGGAACCACCATGGACGTCGCGCATTTGTGCCAGGAGAGATCCACAGGAGCGCGATATGAGACCCCTGCTGATAGCCGTGAGCGGCCTTGGTTTGGCGCTGGTCATGTTCTTGAGTGGGCTGATTGCTGCCACTGCGTTCTTCACGGCCGAGCCGGAACGACAACTCGCCCTGGCCACGGACACAAACGGCGTTTGGACCGACCACCCTGTGAAGGTGAATCCAGCAGCGCAAGCATTTGATCGCCTGGCAGCCCGGCCTGCCTTGCAACAATTGCCCGCCAAAGCCCCGACCCAGGTCGACGCGACCAGCGTTGTGGCCGACGTCGCAAATATGGAAGAAGCGTCCCCCTCGATCGAGGCCAGCAACCAATCTCAGGACGGTCTACAGGCTGAGACGATTGCAGCCCATTTGGAGTGGTGTTCGGAGCGATACCGTTCTTATCGCGCCGACGACAACAGCTACACTGCCTACAGCGGCGGACGGCGCGAATGCGTCTCGCCATATTCCGGTGCGGGCAACGATTCAACGGACGGGTACGGTTACGAGGAAACCACATACCGGCCATCGGCAGGGCGAGTCGAACTGGCCTACGTAAACGAGGAGGCTGATTACGTCAGCGCAGATCATGCAGAGTCCTGCTTCAGCAGGTATCGTTCATATCGATCCGAAGACAACTCCTACCAGCCTTACGATGGTGGTCCTCGCAGGCAATGCCGCTGAATGACGGGCCTTACCAGAGCGCGGGTAGGCGCCTGCAGTTCGGTTGACAAGCTCTCGTATTCGCCAACCAAGACCCTGATCAATCCTCTCCGCCCTGCGGATAGGAGATGACGGACAGGAAGCGGATCGGCAACCGGGTCAGCTGTTCGGGGCCGTGTGGGGTGTCGGCTTCGAAGAAAAGGCTGTCGCCGGGAGCCATATGGTAGAGGTTCGCGCCGTGCCGGTAGGTGATCTCGCCTTCCAGCAGGTAGAGGAACTCCATTCCCGGGTGCTGGAACAGCGGGAACGTGTCGGTGTCGCTGGCAAGGGTGATGAGGTAGGGCTCGACCGACACTGCGCTGGAGCCGGATCCGATGTAGCCGAGGAGGTTGTATTGATGGCCCGCCCGCGTGCCGCGCCGTTCCACCCCGACGCCTGCGCCCGCCTTGACGAACACGGCGCTGCGCTCTTCCTCGAAGCTCTTGAGCAGCGCGGTCATCGGCACGCCGAGCGCCTGGGACAAGGCCTGCAGCGTGGTCAGCGACGCCGAGATGACGCCGTTTTCGATCTTCGACATCATGCCGACCGAAATGCTTGCGGCGCTGGCAAGCTCGGTGGCGGTCATGCCGTGGCGTTTGCGGCAGGCCCGCACCTCCCGGCCGATCGCCGCCTGCAGCTCGTTCTCCCCCGGCGCGCGAACGGCGTGCGGGTCCTGCTGCAGCGGCAGCGATACGGCTTTCCTGCCGGCACCGGCTCCGACCCGGGGGAACCCGACAGGGCGGGCCTGATGTAGGGGGACTGAAATACTCATCCTGGCACCTCCTGTCGGGCATATACGTTGTGCTGCGCTCGCGCAGCAGCAGATGGCTTATCAGACGAGACCGGTCACCACGCCGACACCGGCGACAGCCGCCACTGCGCCGAGCGAACGGACAAGCAGCGCGCCCCTCGCCCCGCCCTTGCCGTCAAGCAGCAAGCCGAAGCCGAGGCCCGCCGCATGCAGCGTTGCGGTCGCCAGCACAAAGCCCAGGCCATAGACCAGGCCGCTGGCGCTCTCCGGCATCTCGGCACCGTGGGCATAACCGTGGAAGACCGCAAAGAAGCCGACCAGCGCCATGGCGGCAGCTACTCCGGCCCGCAGGTTGAAGGCGACAACGCCGCCGAGAACGACGATGGACAGGCCGATGCCGAGCTCGACGAAGGGCACGGCGATGCCGGCAAGGCCAAGCACCCCGCCCAGCACCATCACCGCAACGAAGCTCGCCGGCACCAGCCAGCGGGCCCGGCCGCCAAGTTGGGACGCGAACAGGCCGACCATGACCATGGCAAGGACGTGGTCGAGCCCGCCCAGCGGATGAGCAAAACCGTGGGCGAAACCATCGACATGACCGAGACCGGTATGGGCGTTGGCGAGGCTGGGCGCCAGGGCGAAGGCGGCCAGCGCGGCGGACCTGGCGAGAGACTTGGTGTTCATGATCGGCTTTCCTTCACGGTTGCGATGTGAGTGCGGTTGTCATTTGCGTCGTGGCGCTGGCTGGATACCGAAGGCCGCGGCCACGGCGAGCTCGAAAAGGCTTTCGCCGATGCTGCGGGCAGCGATCGCATCGGCCGCCAGGCAGCGCAGGCCAAAGCCCGCCCCATTGGCAAGTGCGCTCACCCCTACGATCGCCGAGGCCATATCGTTCAGCGCGACAAGTGCTTCGGCTGCCGGAAGCCGGGTGGGATCGCCCAACAGCATGAAGTTGGACACGACCTTCCAGCCGCCGATGGGCGAAGCCGGCCCTGCGATATCTGCGCCGCTCACTTCGAGATTGTCGCGCACGAGCAGCCGGCCTGCCGCGTCGCGGATCGAGACATCGGAGCCAAGCCGGTCGAAGGAACGCAAGCGCCCCTCCGGATCGTGGCAGGTAAAGGCATCCGACAATAACAGCACGGCGCCGGGCGCGAGCCGGGCCCGGATGCTGCTTGAACTGGATGCACCGGGAAACAGCACCAGCGGATCGGGCGTCACGGCCAGGAAGGCATTCTCTTCCAGGACAATCTCGGTCACTTGGTGCGCCGGCTGGCCATGGCAGTCATGAACGACAGTTGCCGCCTGGGTGGTGATATGGGCTGCCGCACCGGCGCCGAGCTCGTAGCGGCTCGTCAGCCTGTCGTCACGATAAAGCCCGCCCGAGGAAGACTGCTGATAGACCGTCAGCAGCGAGGGAATGGCTCTATCGAGCGCGAACGGCCGTGTCATGTGGAACGGGTAGCAAACGAACTGGCGGCCCAGATGGGTGCGCGCGCCGTGGCGGGAGAAGGCGAGCTCGAAACGGCCACAGCGTGCCTCGGCCTGGCGCGGCTGTACCAGAGCGTAGGTAGCAGGCGGTTGGGGCCAATGGCTCGTCATCTGAACAACACGTCCGAAACGATGCGGTCGGCGATCGCGTCGATCCCGTTATTGCTGCGGCAATTGGTGAGCGCCATCGGCCGGCCAGCCCGCGCGGTTGCGGCTTGCGCTGCCATCGCCTCGAGATCGACGCCGACATAGGGGGCGAGATCGGTCTTGTTGACCACCAGCAGGTCGCATTTGAGGACGCCGGGACCCTTCTTGCGCGGAATGTCGTCACCGCCGGCAACGTCGATGACGAACATCCACCAGTCGACAAGATCAAGCGAGAAGGTCGAGGCGAGATTGTCGCCGCCGCTCTCGATGAGGATCAGCTCGACATCGGGAAACAGCACTTCCAGATCGTCGGCGGCGGCGATGTTGAGCGTCGGATCCTCGCGGATGACGGTGTGCGGGCAGGCGCCCGCCTCAACGGCTGCGACGCGAGCCGGGTCGATCAGGCCCGAGCGGCGGATGCGTTCGGCATCCTCGGCCGTCACCAGATCGTTGGTGACGATCGCCAGCGACACGCCGCGCGCGGCAAAGGCCGGGATCAGCCGTTCGATCAGTGCCGTCTTGCCGGAACCGACGGGCCCGCCGATGCCGATGCGGGCAGCCCCCACGCGCGAGGCTGACGATGTAGCGGAAGAAGTCCTGGCGTCCATGATATTACCTCAGCATGTAGCGTTGGGTCAGCGGCAGCTCATGCGCCGGCTCGCAGGTGGCGAGTTCGCCGTCGACAAAGACATCGAAGGTCTGCGGATCGACGCGAATGTTGGGACAGGCATCGTTGCGCAGCATGTCCTTCTTCGTGAGGCCACGATTGCCGCGCGACGGCAGCAGCGCCTTCTTCAGGTCGAGCGTCGCGGCAAGGCCCCGGTCGATGGCAAGCGGATTGACGAAGCAGGCCGAGAGCGCCTGCTTGGCGCGTCCGAAGGCGCCCCATTGCGGGCGCAGCAACAACGGCTCGCAGGTCATCAGCGACGCGGCGCTGTCGCCCATGGCACCCCAGGCGATGAAACCGCCCTTGATCACCAGCTCCGGCTTGATGCCGAAGAAGGCAGGCCGCCAGATCACGATGTCGGCCATCTTGCCGTCTTCGAGCGAACCGACATGCTCGGCGATGCCAAAGGTGCGGGCCGCATTGATGGTGTATTTAGCGACGTAGCGCTTGATGCGTTCGTTGTCGCCGAAGCGCGTCGCCTCCTCGGGCAGGCGGCCACGCTGCTTCTTCATCTTGTCGGCGAGTTGCCAGGTGCGGCAGATCACCTCGTTGATGCGGCCCATGCCCTGACTGTCGGAGCCGAGCATCGAGATCGCGCCGATATCGTGCAGTATATCCTCGGCAGCGATGGTCTGGGCGCGGATGCGGCTTTCGGCAAAGGCGACATCCTCGGGGATCGCCGGGTTGAGGTGATGGCACACCATCGTCATGTCGAGGTGTTCGTCGAAGGTATTGACGGTGTAGGGATTGGTCGGGTTGGTCGACGACGGCAGGCACCACGGCACGCCGGCGACGCTGATGATGTCCGGCGCGTGGCCACCGCCGGCACCTTCGGTGTGGTACATGTGGATGGTGCGGCCGTTGATGGCAGCGAGCGTATCCTCAAGGAAGCCGGATTCGTTCAGCGTATCGGTATGGATCTGGACCGGGAAATCGAGCTGGTCGGCCACCGTCAGGCAGGTGTCGATCGACGCTGGCATGGTGCCCCAGTCTTCATGCAGCTTGAGGCCGAGGCAGCCGGTTTCGATCTGCTCGACCAGCGATGCCGGCTTGTGCGAATTGCCGCGGCCGAGGAAGCCGAAATTGATCGGCCACTCTTCCGCCGCCTGCAGCATCTTGCCGACATTGAACGGTCCGCCGCAATCGATGCCGACGGTGATCGGCCCGAGCGAACCGCCGAGCATGGTGGTGATGCCGGAGGCAATGGCATGATCGCACAATTGCGCGCTGTCGAAATGCACGTGCACGTCGAGCGCGCCGGCGGTGGCGATCAGGCCCTCGCAGTCGCGCACCGTGGTTGCCGCCGACACGATCAGTCGCGGGTCGACACCGTCCATGATTGCCGGATTGCCGGCCTTGCCGATGCCGACGATCTTGCCGTCCCGGATGCCGAGATCGCCCTTGACGATGCCGACCACGGCATCGATCACGGTGACGTTGCACAACAGGAAGTCGAGCGCGCCCTCGGCACTGGTGACGCCGGCGGCAAGGCCGGCTCCGTCACGCAAGGTCTTGCCGCCGCCATGCAGGCATTCGTCGCCATAGACGGCATAGTCCTTTTCGACGACAGCGACGAGCGAGGTGTCGCCGAGACGGAAGCCGTCGCCGGTGGTCGGGCCATACATTGCCGCATAATCGCGGCGTGACAGGGTTGCCATGTTCGTTCCTCCCCTCAGGCGCCGCGGAAGCCGCGGGCGCGGGCGTTGTCAAGGGCAGCGGCCTTCACCGCCGCATCGTCGGCCGAGCCGTTCGACAGCCCGTTGAGGCCGGAGAGCTGTTGCTGCCCGCCGAAAGTGGTGAGCGGCACGTCCTTCTCCTGTCCGGGCTCGAAACGCACCGCCGTGCCGGCGGCAATGTCCAGGCGCATGCCGAAGGCGGCTGCGCGGTCGAAGTCGAGCGCCTTGTTGACCTCGAAGAAATGGTAATGGCTGCCGATCTGCACCGGACGGTCGCCAGTGTTGACCACCTTCAGAGTGAGCTTGCGGCGCCCGGCGTTCAGCTCGATCTCGCCCTCTTCGGTGATGATGGCGCCTGGCTCGAGGTCGTCGGCAACGGCACCGGCGGCCGGTCGCAGCGGCTCATGCACGGTGACCAGCTTGGTGCCGTCGCGGAACGTCGCCTCGATCTGCAGCATCGGCAGCATCGCCGCCACGCCGGGCATGACGTCAGCCTGGGTCAGGATAGCGGAGCCAATCGACATCATCTCGGCGACCGAGCGCCCTTCCCTGGCGCCTTCGAGGATCTCGTCGGAAATGAGTGCGACCGCTTCGGGATAGTTGAGCAACAACCCCTTTGCCCGTCGTTTGCGCGCAAGTTCGGCCGCCGTGTAGATGGTCAGGCGTTCAAGTTCGGTCGGGGTCAGCAACATGGCGTGCGCTCCTCATCAATTCGAAAACAGGCGCTGGCCGGACACGCCGTGCATGGCGACCGCGATCTCGCAAAGCGGCGTGAACGAACGCAACGCCTCGCCATCGGCGACCGGCCTGCTGCCCGCGGCTTCGATCGCGGGCAGCGCCCGGGCCATCGAAGCCTGGGCGTCGATGGCCCCGATCAGGCCTAGCCGCACCGCAGCCGTCGCCAGCGAGGCGACCATCTGGTAGCCGCCGATCGCAACGGCCGTCGCCTCGTCGAGGCCGAGCGCCTGCCACACAAGGCCCTGGACGACGGCGAGGTGGCCGCAGGCGCTGCCATTACGGACCATTCCGCGATAGGCAGTTGCTCCCTTGGTTCCCAGGCGCCCGTGGGTGGTCAGGAGGGCCGTGCCGTTGCGGCGCGAGCCCGACCGCAGCCCCTCGACGAAGGTCGAGGCTTCGACCTCGCTGTCCAGTTCGGCAAGTGCGTCGAGATCGCCGGCAAGCCGAAACGCCCGCACCAGCGCGACACGGTCCGCGTCCGCCCAGCGGTGGCGGATCTGGATGTCTACGAAATCGGCGAAATCGAATGCACCCAACCGGTCGGCCAGCGACGACGATGCCTCGAGCCCTTGCGAAAAGGCAAAGCCGCCTGACGGGAATTGCCCGTCGGCATGCTGCAGGGCGACGAGCAGATTTGTTGCCGAAAGGCTCATTCGGCCTCCTCCGTCAGCTTGACCCGACCGCCCGAGACCAGGGCTTCGATGCGCGCGGCATAGGCCGAGGCCGGCCCATCCTGCGCCACCAGAAGATCCTCGCCGTCGAAGCGCACCCGCCAGTGGAGATTGCCGGCGTGATAGCCGAGTTCCAGCGCATCGCTGGCCGAGTGCGGCGTGATCCTCAGCCAGCGCTGCTCGCCGGCCCTGACGATCACCGCGCGATGGTCGTCGAGCACAAGGACAGCACCGTCGTGCAGTTTCTGGTCGCGCGGCAGGGTGATCGCCACCTCTTCGCCCTTGTCCGTCCGCGCCATCAGCCGCCGCCGGTCGAGATCGCCGGCCGCGACCGTCACGAACTCGACCGCATGGTGATGTTCGAGATGGTGGATGGCCTCGTGCAAGGCCGGATCGCTTCGGCTGCCTAGAACACTTTCAACTCGCAGCATCTCAAAATCCTCTCTGCTCTAGACCATTCGTCGGTGTCATCGGATATCCCGACTGCCAAAAAAGCCACGGCGGCTCTAAAGGCTCATATGCTTGTGGATCAGCTCGTTGCTGAGGTCGGCGGTTTCGCCAGCTGCAGCGACTTGTCCCTTTTCGAGGATGGCAAATCGATGCGCAGCAGTGCGCGCAAAGCGTATCTTCTGCTCGACGAGGATGATGGTCAGCCCATGATCCCGGTTGAGCGAAATAATCGCTTTTTCGATGTGCTCGACGATGTTCGGCTGGATGCCCTCAGTCGGTTCATCGAGGACAAGAATGCTTGGATCCGTAGCGAGTGCCCGGGCAATCGCCAGTTGCTGCTGCTGGCCGCCGGAAAGATTGGTGCCACGTCGGTTCAGATGATCTTTCAAGAAGGGAAACAGGGTCCAGACCAACGGAGGGACCGACATCTGGCGATCCGCCCGCGCGTTGCAGCCAAGCAGGATGTTGTCGAGCACGCTAAGCCCCGGCACGATTTCACGTCCCTGGGGCACATAACCGATGCCACGCCGCGCACGTTCATAGGTAAGGTCCCGGCTGATCTCGGTGCCTTCGAACTCGATCGCGCCCTTGGTCTGCACGGTGATGCCGAGGAGGCTGCGCAACAGGGTCGTCTTGCCCACGCCGTTGCGCCCCATGATGCAGAAGACCTCGCCCTTGCGAATTTCAAGGTTGAGATCGTGGATGATGTGGCTGGTTCCGTAGAACACGTTGAGGTCTTTGAATTTAAGCATGGCTGAGCGTCGCCGATCCAAGATACGCCTCGATCACTGCGGGGTTGCGTTCGATCTCCTCCGCGGTTCCCTCGGCAAGCACTGATCCCTGGTGCATCACGGTAATGGTCCGGCAGATGCGGCGGACGAATGCCATGTCGTGCTCGATGACCAGCACCGTGTGTTGGCCTGCAAGGTCGAGCAGCAACTCGGCTGTCTTGTCGGTTTCGGCCGAGGTCATCCCTGCAGCGGGCTCGTCGAGGAGGATGATCTTGGGGTCCTGGCTCAGGACCATTGCCAGTTCGAGCCATTGCAGTTGGCCGTGCGACAGTTCCGATGCCTTGCGCTTCATCGAACCGAGCAAGCCGGTCCTTTCTGCGACGGCAATCTCCCTGTCGCTTGGCCTGGGCTTCACCCGGTCGAACAGGTTCTGGAAAACACCGACCCTGCGGTTGCTGGCAACCTGCAGGTTTTCCAGCACGGTCATGTCCTTGAAAACCGTTGGCGTCTGGAACTTGCGGCCAACGCCGCTGCGGGCAATGGCGGCCTCCCCGATGCCGGTGATGTTGCGGTCATGCAACCAGATCTCGCCCTCGGAGGGCAGCGTCTTGCCGCACAGGAGGTCGAGCAAGGTCGACTTGCCGGCACCATTGGCGCCGATGATCACCCTGAGCTCACCGTCGGCGATCGACAGATCAACGTCGCGTACCGCCGGAAATTCGTCGAATCGCACCGTCAGATTCTGCGTCCGCAGAATGGGCGCAGCCGATGCCAGTGCCGCAGTTTGAGATGGCCTGTGAAGGGCATTCATCGATCATGCCTCCCTTGCGGACAGTTCGGCCTCGGCGAAGCGCTCGGCCTTGCCGGAGCGCTCGACCAAAGCCTTGAATATCCCGGCAATCCCGTTCGGCATGAATAGGACGACGAAGACAAAAAGCAGACCCAATATGATCGGCCAGACCGGCTGGAAGGTCGCGCTTTCGCTGGCCAGGGAGCCGACGAAATTGACGATCAGAGCGCCGATACAAGCACCGAGCAGCGATGCACGGCCACCTGTCGCAGCCCAGATCACCATCGAGATGCTCAATGACGTCGCCATCAGTGACGGCGTGGCGAACTCGGAAGTCAGGGTGAACAGCATTCCCGCCAGGCCGGCGACACCGGCCGAAACGCAGAAGATGAAGAGCTTGTAGTTCTCGACGTCGTAGCCGAGGTAGCGGGCGCGCGCTTCGTCCTCGCGAATGGCCTTGAGTATCTGACCTATCCGCCCTGACAGCATGTAGCGGGCCAGGAGGATCACCGCGAGGAGCGTGAGCGCGACGGTGTAATACGCACTTGGGCCGTAGGGGTCGAATTCAAAGCCGCCAATATTCAGCAGCGCAAGGTTGGCGAGGCCGTTGAAGCCGCCGGTGAGCGGCTGGTTGTTGATGATCAGCAACTGCCCGATCAAGGCGAAGGCCAGCGTGATGATGCTGACATAGACGCCGGTCGTCCGTCGCTTGAACATGACATAGCCGATCGCGGCAGCCAAAATGCACGGCACGACGATCCCAGCAATCATGCCGACCGTGATGGATCGAAATGGGATCCACAGGAACGAACCGGTGGTGACGCAACACAGATCGCGGACAGCATCCGGCTCCATGTTGAGAAGCATGAGTTGCGGTACCGGATTGTTTTCCGGCACGGCCAGGGTCAGCGACATCGCCAGCATGTAAGAGCCCATGCCGAAAAAAAGTCCCTGGCCGAGGCTCAGGATGCCGGCATAACCCCACGACATGCTGATGCCGATCGCGCAGATCGAATAGACAAGGTAGATCGCGACGCGGTTGGTCCAGAAGCTGTTGAGCACGAGCGGAAGCGCAAGCACAACGGCGAAGAACACTACGTATGCGACTATGGAAGCGGTGCGGTATGTCATGCGCTCGTCCATGTTGCAGCCAAGCTCAGCGGCTCTTGGTGACGAAGAGGCCCTGAGGCTTGAAGAGGAGAATAAGGATCACGACGGTGAACAGGACCGTTCGCCCGTAGACGTCGTTTGCCCAGGTGGCGACGAAGCTCTGGACTTCGCCGAGAATGCCTGCCGAGGCCATGGTGCCGAGCAGATGGCCAACTCCGCCGGCGACGACAACGAGAAAGGCGTCGACGACATAAGGCGTTCCCATGTCGGGTGACACGGTCTTGAAACCCGACACCAGCACGCCCGCAATGCCCGCAAGTCCGGAGCCATAGGCAAACGCCAGCATATTGACGCGCTTGTCGTTGATACCGCAGGCGGCCGCTGTATTCCTGGCAACCGAAACGGCCCGAAGCTGGCTGCCGAAACGCGTCTTGAAGATCAGCAACCAACTGATGGCGCCCAGTGCCAGGGCGGCCACGAACACGAAGGCCCGATAGACCGGTATGTTGGCGCCGAAAACACGTATGGCCTGCTGCAGTTCCGCGGGAACCGGGACGTTCTGAAGGTCCGAGCCGAGGCCGTCGATCTCGATGCCGAAGAGCCCGAGCCCAAAATGAATGCGGATGAGCTGCTGCAGTATAAGCGCGATGCCCCATGTCGCCAGCAAGGTATCGAGCAGCCGCCCGTAGAGCCTGCGAACGACAGTTCGCTCGATGATCAGCCCAAAGGTCGCCGTCACCAGAAACGCCAGCGGCAGGCAGAGATAGATGTTGAAGCCAAGGTGCTTGGTCGCCAGGACCGTGGTGTAGGCCCCGATCATCACCATCTCGCCATGGGCCAGATTGATGACGTTCATGGTGCCGTAGATAATCGCCAGGCCAAGGGCGACCATGAAAAGTATCGATGCGATACTCAAGCCAATGACAAATGTTTCCATGCCGCTTTCATCCGCGTCTGTCGAGGGATCGTGCCGGCGCGAGCATCCGCGCCGGCAAAGCTGGCTGATCGGGGACTAGAGCGTCGCCCCGCTTGTCGCACAGACCCGCTTCTCGGCCGTCTCGCCGACGCTCGAGTAAGGCAGCGGCACAAGCGGCTCGGCGTACTGATCGACAACGTCGAGCAGGCCGTCGGCACGGGTCTTGCCGATGCGCGGCGTCAGGTAGCTGTGCAGGTTGTCGGGATCGACCGTGACCTTGCCCTGCGGCGCGTCGAAGGACAGGCCACCAACACTGGCAACAATGGCCTCCGGCGCGAGATCGCCGGCCTTTTCTGCTGCCATTGCCCACATGTTGACGCCGATATACACCGCCTCCATCGCCGCGTGGGTCACAGCGTCAGCTCCGGCATAGGCCTTGAATGCCTCGACGAAAACCTTGTTCTGCGGCGTGTCGACGGTTTGGAAATAGGGTAGCGAAACGTAGCTTCCCAGCGCGTATTCAGGACCCATCGCCTTGATCTCGACTTCGGTCGTCGTCGAAGAACACAAGGGGAGCTTGTCGAAGTCGTAGCCCTGGTTGCGCAGTTCCCGGTAGAAGGCAACGATGGAGTCGCCCACGACGTTGGAGAAGATGACGTCTGCGCCGCTCGAGCCGATCTTTGATACCATCGACGCCCATTCGGTATGCCCGAGCGGGAGGTACTCGTCGCCGACAACCTCCATGCCGATTCTTTCGCAGATCGTCTTCGAGGTCTTTGCCATCCCGCGGGGAAAGGCATAGTCGGAGCCGACGATGAAGACCTTGTTCTTGCCCAGGCTCTTTTTCAGCCACGGCAGGGAATTTTCCAGCTGCTGGTTGGGCACTGCCGAGCCGGCGTAGAGCACGTTTTTGGAACACTCCTCGCCCTCGTACCAGGTCGGCCAGACCAGCAGTCCCTTGCGCCGCTCCACCACCGGCAGGACAGCCTTGCGGCTGGCTGTGGTGTAACAGCCGAAGATCACCGGAACCTGGTCCTCGATCGTGAGCTTGCGCGCCTTTTCGCTGTATATGCGCGGCTCGGATGCAGGGTCTTCGATGATGGCACGCAGCTGGCGGCCAAGAACGCCACCCCTGGCGTTGATTTCGGCAATCGCCATCTGGGCGCACTGGTTCATCGATTTCTCGACGATCGCCGTGGTGCCCGTCAGCGAATACATGATGCCGACAGGAATCTCATTTGCCGCCCAGGCTTTGCCCCCGAGTCGCAGGATTGCCGGAGCTGCCAGTCCGACAGCAGCAAGACCCGATGCTTTAAGAAACGTACGTCGATCTTGGTTCTTCATTGTTCCTCCTGTTCGCCTCTATGTGCGATTTATTTTTAGGAAGCCGCCCCATTCGCGGCCGTGCAGAACGTGTACTAGAACGATGTGATCATAAACTTTTATTCAGTATCCTTTTTCGCTCTCCTTTTTCTGCAAAAATACATTTAACAATTTCACTCAAACTTTGGAGGAGTGTACTTAGCTTCTTCGTTTTTATTATTTGACGTTACGATCAAAACGCAGATGCCCTCCCCTTTTTTGGACAGCCGAAATTTGGCCAAAGCAATGCCGCGCACGCGTTCGCACGCGCTAGCCAATGAGCGTCGGTAATCGCTGCAATCTGGACCAACGGCTGCCAACAGCCCTGTCGGGAACAGCCGAAAACAAAAAAACCCGCCAACTCCGTTAGGAGTTTTGCGGGCTACACAGCCTGTCGGTGCTGACGACCTTGTCTCGCACCGTATCGACGCTCAGGCTTCACCCGGCGTCAATTATTTTTCATTCTAGTCACGCATCTCTTTGAAGGTCAATAGCTCATGTGCATTGATGATCGCGCTCGCCAGATCGTCCATCGGAACGCGCTTTGCCATCGCCTGCCGACGAATGTTTTCGTAGGCGTCATGCTCGGTAAGCCCTTGCGTTTCCATCAGAATACTCTTGGCCCGCAAGATCCGGTTGTTTCCGGCCAGCTTTCGCTCGAGCTTGCGGATTCGCTTGCCCGCATTCTGCCGTTCGAGCCAAAGCGCGCGCGCGATCGTCAGATTGGTCAGCAAACCAAATGGGCGGATCGGCCGCTCGATGACTGCCAGCGCACCGCACTCCAGGACCACCTGAAGTGTACTTGGGTCTTCGTAAGTGACCACCGCCACCAGGGCGGGGTCGGACGGCTGCACCGGGCGAAACAGGCGCAGGATCTTTTCCCGGTTCTCCTGCTCGATCGAGACCAGGACCACCACCGCGGTCGGGCTTATCGCATCGGGCAGCGGCCATGTTGTTTCACAGCTGCAGCCAATACGCCGTAGGTGCTCGACCAACGCCAATCCCTCCGGATCTGGCGGATGGATGACTTGAACGCGCAAGCCTTTCAGGTCCTGGAGTATCCTGGTTGGCACCGAAAACGATCCGCTATGCTTTGCGTTTCAGTTGATGTGGCTTGTTCATCCAATCATCAAATGACGCGGTGACAAAGTAAGGATCCGGCCTGACTCTCGTTTCGGATTGCCAGATGACGTCGAACTTGCCTTCCGAATTGACCCGCCCAATCCGCGACCAGAGTTCCGTATGATGATTGTCGGGGTCAATCCGTATGCGGCCTTGCGGTGCATCGAATTCCAGCCCGGCCAAGTGTTTGGCCAAAGCCTCGGGCTCATCCGTACCGGCCAGTTCCAGAGCCTTGGCGTAGAGATGTACCTGAAAATAGGCGGCCTCGGCACCTGCCGTGACAGGAGCATTGGGGCCAAAGCGTTTCTTGTAGGCGGAAACAAACCGCTGCGCCTGTGGCGTATCCAGAGTTTCGAAGAACGACGCCGAAGTCAGATGCCCGGCTGCAACCTCGGGCGCCATCTCGGCAACTTCAGCTTCGGTTGTCGTCAGGCTGGCGATCGGCATGGTTTCGGCGTCGAAGCCGGCGTCCTTGTAGGCCTCATAGAGCATGACCGCGCCGGTGCCGACGACCGTCGACACCACGATGTCCGGCTTCAGCTTCTTGATCTGCTTGATGACCCGGTCGAAATCCTTGCGGTTGGCTTCGACAGGGACATAGATCTCGTCGAGAATGGTCCCGTTGGCCCTCGTCACAAGATCCATGACGACACGATTGTACTCGTAGGGGAACACATAATTCGAGCCGACCAGGAGGAAGCGCTTGCCGTAATTCTCTATCAGATAGCGTGCGAGCTGGACCGCATTCTGGTTCGATGACGAACCCGTATAGAAACAACGTGTCGAGTACTCGAACCCCTCGTAGAAAGTTGGGTAGAATAGCATTCCCCGGTAGGATTCTATTTCCGGAAGGACGGCTTTTCTTGCCGATGACATATAGCATCCGAAAATGATCTTGATGCCATCCTCGGCGAGAAGGCGAACGGCGAGTTCCTGGTACTTCTTGGCAGAACATTCCGGGTCATAAAAAACAGGCTTGATCAGTCGCCCCCGAACGCCGCCTGCTGCGTTGATCTCTTCTGTTGCCAGGCGTGTCGCGTTCGCTTCCGCCATCTCGGCCGCAGCAGTGACCCCGCTGCTGGAAAACAAGACGCCAATACGCCAGTCGACATTTGCCATGCGATCTATGCCACCTATTGAGCAGGTCGAAACAAAGTACTCCGGTCATCAGCGTGAGCCGGACAGATTCTGCTTGGGGAGATTTGGGAAACGCCACTGTTTCCGGTGCCATAGAAATATCCTGCCGGCCGAAGAAAGGCAACGCGCCTGAACAGCATTACGTATCAGGACCGTCACTCCGTCCGCAGGGGAGACCCGCCCGAGATTGCCAGCGTTGCCGGCATCAGGCTGATCGATCCCCCGCTACTTCGGATATTACCCCTTTGCGGTCCGCTTTTTCTTTTCCGGATCGTCAAAGGTCAGCGTGTGGGCAACTGCGTTGGCCCTCAGCGACTTGCCGCGGACTTCCAGCTTCACGCCTTGCCTGGCATAAGGCACATCGAGACGGGCGATCGCCATCGATCGCCTGGTCAGCTTCGAATAGGACGGGCAGGTGATGACGCCGACCTTCTTGCCGTCGGCCCAGACCTCGTCGCCGAGATCGGCCATCTTGTCGCCTTCGATCAGCATGCCGAATATCTTGAAGCGCTCGTTGCCCTTTTGGCGATAATGCTCCTCGGCGCCCCGGAAGCCGGTCTTGCCAGGCGAAACCGTGAAATCGAGGCCGAGCTCCCACAGGCTGTCGCCGACCGGCTGGCCCGGGATCGGGTACATCTGCGAATTGTCGTAGGGATAAAACAGCAGGTAGCTCTCGACGCGCAGCAGGTCGAGCGTGCTGAAGCAGCATGGGATGATGCCCATATCCTTGCCTTCGGAAAGGATCGTGTCCCAGACCAGCCGCGCATCCTGGCCGCGCACGAAGATCTCGTAGCCGCGCTCGCCGGTGTAGCCCGTTCGCGAGATCGTCACCGGGGCGCCGAACAGTGTCGTGTGGATGTGGTGGAAATAATTGAGGTCGCGGATTCCGGGCACATGCTTGGCCAGGAAATCGACCGCCACCGGCCCCTGCAGCGACAGATCGTGAAGATCGTCGTCGAACAGCACGGCACAATTGCGCCCGGCCGCCTGCTTGATGATCTCTTCATGCGCGGTGCCGGTTCCGCTGACCAGCATCCAGGAATTGGGTCCATTGCGATAGAGCACGCAATCATCGGTCAGGTGGCCGCGCTCGTTGAGGATCGCGGCATAGACCGAACGGCCCGGCTGGATCTTGGCCACGCTGCGCGTCGTGATGTACTCGAGGATCGCAATCGCGTGCGGCCCGATCAGGTGCATCTTCCGCAATCCCGAGACGTCCATCAGCCCGGCCTTGGTGCGGATCGCGACATGCTGGTCAAACGGATCGGCGTCGTAGGTCCAGGCAGTTCCCATGCCGCTCCAATCCTCGAGATTGGAGCCGAGTGCGCGATGGCGGTCGCCGAGGGCGGTAAAGCGCCAGCTCAAAGTCATCTTGTTCCTCCGGTCATTTTGGCAAACAGGTTTCGTGCCGGCGTCGCTTCGCGCGCCAGGGAGCTCATTCGTTCGTCGCTTCGCAGAGAATGCGACAGATCAGGATACGGAGGTTTCAGCCGTCTGGCCGAAGCGATGGGCCTGAGCGCCCTCCAACGCTCAGGCCGGGCGGAGGCGGCTGGGCGCCGACTCCGCCAATCGCCTGGTTCGACCCGATCAGCCGGCCAGGCCGGCTGCCAGCACAACGCCTGCGGCGGCGATGCCGCCACCGCCCACCTTGAGCGCGTTGCGCCAGGACAAGCGGGCGACGAAGCTGGCAAGCGAGAAGCCCAGCGCATGCAGCACAACTGTCGAAGCGACAAACCCCAGCCCATAGAGGAAGGCATTGCTGGCAATCGGCAATTCCTGGCCGTGGGCGAAACCGTGCAGGCCGCCGAAGGCAACCGTCATCGCAAAGGCCGCGCCGAACGGCACGCGGCTGCCCAGCGCCACGATCGCGCCCAGCAACACCACCGAGCCGGCAATACCCAGTTCGACAAAGGGAAGCGACAGTCCGGTCATGCCAAAGACCGCGCCGGCGATCATTCCGATGACGAAGCCGAGCGGTAGCCAGCGAAACACCGGCTCATTGTCTGCATTCTGACCGGCCCAGATGCCGACCCCGGCCATGGCCAGGATGTGATCAAGCCCGGAGAGCGGGTGAGATAGCCCAGCGCCGAGACCACCGGCCTCGGGTAGAAAATGCGCGTAGCTCGGCATCGTCGACGCGGCATATGCAACGGCAACCGCTGCAGCCAACCGCGTGACCTTCGTTGTGTTCGTTGTCGTGTTCACCATCAACTCCTGTGGCCGGCCGCAGCCGGCCTTGTCCAAGTGGTTGTCTTTACTCTGCGGCGACCAGATCGGTGCGGCGCAGGCTGGCATCGATGACGTCGCCATTTTGCGCCGCCAATGACGCCATCAGGCGCATTATGACGCACGCCGCCAGGCGGGCCGCCGTACCGCTAATGTCGAAGATCGGGCATAGCTCGGTGAGATCGATGACGCTGACACTGCCGCGCTTTGCGATCATGTCGGCGATGCGCATCATCTCACGCGACTCGATGCCGCCTGGTTCCGTCGAGGTGACGCCGGGTGCCGCCGACGAATCCATGACGTTGAAATTGAAGCTGAGATACTGCGCGTCGGTATCGCCCCAGACCCGCTCGATCGAGCGCTCGACCAACGGGTAGATGCCGCCGTCGAACAAGTCGAACATGGAGTCGTAGTGCAGACCCCGCTCCTTCGACAGGTCGACATGGTCCTTGGGGTTCATGGCGTTGCGGGCGCCCAGATGCGCGACATTCCTGATGTCGAGATTGGGCAGTTCGGTGATGCGCGCCATGGCGCATGGGGCGAGATTGCGCTCGCCGGCCCAGCTGTCGGCCATGTCGAGCTGGGCGCCGAAATGCATGTAGCCCATCTTCTTGGAGGCGCCGATATGATCGGAAAGAGCGCGTGCCGCCGCAATCGAAATCGAGCGGTCGCCGCCGCAGATGATCGGCGTGAGGCCGGACTTCAGGACTTCGCGGACCGCACGATAGATGCGCTCATGGGCCACCTCGGGGCTGACCTTCGGCATCGAGACGTCGCCGCAATCGACAGCCTTGCCATGCAGGTCGACGTTGTATTCGAACCAGTAGGAGAAATACTCCTGCGAAACGAGGCGGAACTCGCGCGGGCCGTCTTCCGATCCGGGCTTGCCGACATTGCCTTCGTCGAAAGGCACGCCGACAAAGGCGTATTTGGCACCGCAGGCCCTGAGCGCTTCGGCATTCAGCGGCACGTGGGCAGACCGCAGGAACGTGATCAGGCCTGGCGCGCGGTAGTTGTCTCCGGCGTCGCCGCCAAGCGGCGAGAACAGGTGGGCGTAGGATTTTGCTGGGTTCATGACTTAATCTCCTCCCTGAGAATTCTTACGGTTGCTTGCCCTGCTGGCGCAGGGTCTGGGCACGCGAGCCGAGATAGTGGTAGATCATGTTGACCGTCATCTTGGCGCTGATCTGGCTGGAGTCGAAGTACGGGCAGAGCTCGACGACATCGAGGATGTCGCAGCCGTGGCGGCCGGCGATGCGCGCGAACTGGATCGCTTCCCGCCCCTTGAGGCCATAGCATTCCGGCGAGGTAGAGCCGGGCATGCAGCTCATGTCGATCGAGTCCGTATCCCAGGTGAAGTAGAGCGTATCTGCGTCCTTCTTCACCCGTTCGAAGATCTCGTTGGCGCACACTTCCAGCCCGCGCTCGATCATCTCGGGCATGGTGACGACACGGATTTCGTTGTCGACGTAGAAATCCCACCAGTCCTTGGGATTGAGGCCGTTGCGCGAGCCCATATGCGCCATGTTCCTGGCGTTGCAGTTGGGCAGGTCGAGCGCGCGCGGCGTGCCCGAGCAGTTGGTGATCAGGTTGCCGGCCCAGTCAGGCCCGGCGTCGAGGTGGCTGTCGACATGCAGATAACCCATCTTGCCGCTGCCGGTGAATTTCGACAGCGCCTTGGCGCCGGGGATCGGCAAGGAGTGATCGCCGCCGAACAGGATCACCTTGGCGCCGCCTTCGAGGCACTCGGTGACGTAGTCGGTGGTGTATTCCTGCGACTTGATGTTGTTGCCCGGCACCGTCGGCACGTCGCCGCAGTCGACGACACGGAAAAAACTCAGCAGATCGACGTCGTATTCGAACATGTAGGGAAAATACTGCGTCGTCGCCTCGCGCAGCCCCGAAGCGCCTTGCGAGGCGCCGGCGCGCACGATCTGGCCCTGGTCCCATGGAACGGCCAGGAAGCAGATCTTGGCACCCATTTCGCGGATCTTGTGGCGATCCGGCGGGCAATAGGGTGCGCCCATGAAGGTGGCGAGCCCCCTGGATTTGAACGAGCCGTTATGCAGCTTCGGAGAGTAGATGTGGTCATTCTCGCCGAACTGCTCGGCGGGGCCACGATGCTGATGTGGCGTGAATTGCCACTTGGCTATGTCTGCTTTTCGATCAAGCATGCTGTTCCTCCCAACAGATAACTACTGAAGTGTTTGCCCAATCGGGGCCAACGCCGGATGTGGAGCTTCTTCCTCAAGCTCGATGTGGGTCAGTTCCATCTCGCGCCCGGACAGCACCTTGCGCGAAGGCCTCCCGCAGTCCGTGCAGCGAAGATTGGAAAGAGAGAGCGGCGAACGCGCCTCGGCGCAGTGCTCGCAGAATATGGTCAGCGGCACTTCCTCGATGTGCAGCTTGGCGCCTTCGCAGAGCGTGCCGCGCGTTGCCGGGCCGAAGCAGAAATAGAGCGAGCGGGCGATGCCGCACATGACGCCGAGACGCACATGCATTCCGGTGACCCGGGCGCGGCCGTTGCGCGCGGCGTGATCGCTGGCGAGGTCGATCAGGCTTGAGGCGATGGTGAGTTCGTGCATGGCGCGACCTCAGGCGTGGGGCGTGTTGCGGATGGACTCCACCCGCGCCTGCAGGTCTCGCGCGAGGTCCTGCAGCTGCTGCTGGCGGGCCCGGACGATCCACTTCAGCCATTCCGTCATCCCGGTGCCATCGCGCGCCGACACGACGATGCTTTCGATCGCCGGGTTGACTTCGCGGGCATGGGCAACGCAGGCCTCGATGTCGAAATCGCAGTAGGGTGCCAGGTCCGACTTCGAGATGACCAGAAGGTCGGCCGCGGCGAACGCCTCGGGATATTTGACCGGCTTGTCGTCGCCTTCGGTGACAGACAGAATGACCACCTTGTGGGCTTCGCCAAGGTCGAAGCCGGCCGGGCAGGCAAGGTTGCCAACATTCTCGATGAAGAGAACGCCACCCTGCTGCAGCGATAGCGATTCAAGCGCACGCTTGATCATGTCGGCGTCGAGGTGGCAGCCCTTGCCGGTGTTGATCTGCACCGCCTGGGTGTCCGTCGCACGGATGCGATCGGCATCGTTGGTCGTTTCCTGATCACCTTCGATCACCCAGGTCGGGAAGGTGCCCTTCAACCGCTGCAAGGTCTCGACCAGCAAAGTGGTCTTGCCCGCCCCGGGGCTGGCGATCAGGTTGAGCGCAAGCACGCCATGCCCGCACAGTTCGTCGCGGACGTCGTCGGCAAACATGCCGTTCTTGGCCAGTATCTCCTGCTCGATCTGCACCAGCCGCTTCTGGCTCATGCCCGGAACATGGGTCTTGGCGGCATCCTTGCCGAAATGCAGATCACCGCCGGCGCCACCAGCAACGGAATGCTGGTGCTCATGCATGCCGTCGTCGCCATGAACGTGACCGTGGGCGTCGCCGTGGTGCTGGTGATGATGTCCGTCATCGTGGTCGTGGTGATGGTGCCCATCATGGTGATGATGATGATCGCCATCATGATGGTGATGGGAATGCAGATGCTGGTGGTCATCCCCACCGCTCTTGCCATCAATACGAATGTTCTCAGGCCCGCAGCCGCATACCTGGCACATGGCTATCTCCCGCTCTTGGTTGTGGAAGGGCTTTTGGCTGAAGGATCGCCGGCATAGTGCAGCAGTCCCCAGACCACCTCCTTGAGGTACCGCATCGCTGCAGGGATCGGCGCGCCATGCGGCATGAAACTGCCGAAGTAGATGCCGTCGATGTTGCGCGAGATGAATGCCGCCATCTCATCGGGGTCCGGGCAGGCAAACATGCCGACCTCGACGCCCTTGCGGATGCAATCGGCGAGAACCCTCTTTTCGGACTCGTAGAAGTCCTCGACGAAGCTATCGATGAACTTGGGGCCTGCGTCCTTGGCGCCTCCGGCATTGACGAACATGATGCGCACGAGGCTGCGCAGCGTCTCCGACATCTCGACATTGAGGTCCAGATAGGCGCTCAGCAACGCGGCCGGGCTCTCATGCCGCGCGACCACCTCGCCATAGTTGGTCATCAGTCGATCAAGCGCGTGAAGCACGGAGGACTGGTAGAGCGAGTCCTTATTCTTGAAGTAATAATAGATAAGCGAATGAGCGACGCCAAGCTTCTTGGCAATAAGCGGAATTGTTACACTCTCAAAATCTTCTTCGGCAAAGCATTCGAGCGCCGCTTCCAGCAACGACTCTGCCCGAACCCCAGGATTGCGGTAGAGGCGATTTTTGGCTCGTTTGACCGATTTCACGCGATCTTCAAGGTGAATGAGAGCGGCGGATTCCATCGATGACTTCCTGACTTTGAGCATTGCCGGAGAAGCGCGACGCGACTGCGTCGGTTCAGCACCTGAAGTACGGCCAGGCTGCCGCTTCAGATGTCGAGGGCACTGGGTACTCGACTGCACTTTCGAGCTTGACGCTACGTAGCTTTGACACCGCTGTCAACACGCATTTTGAACTCCCTTGGCGACTTCGCGAGAAAATGGTTCGTGCCATACGCGGTCATCAACAACCTCATCGGGAGAAACGCAAGCACCTGCTGATAACGATCAACTAACTGAAATATCTAATTTAACTGCATTGTTGATTTTGATTCCTGTATTTCGTCGGCTCGCCTGAGTGTGGTCGACGGCACATTGTTTTCGCTCACATACATGCAAATCCCCTAATGTTTTTACATGCCTGTCAGGAAAATTGTTTGACACAACAATCAAACTGCCGCAACGTAACAGCGTGATGGGTGGCGGCCTCAAACACGGTGAGAGGCGCGCCGCGCATCCGACTGAACCTTGGGGGTCGATCAGACAGGAGAACCCCGCTTGCACGCCACCCAGCCTCAAACGAACAGATCGACCGGGCGCGCCCTCGCCCGCATGAGTGCCGCGGCGATTCCGGACTGCCAGGACAACAAGACGATGCCGAACCGGGACTTTGGAGGACAATCAACGCCCGGATAGGTGTTCATTTAATCTTTGGAGGAGGATGAAATGACTATCGCTTCAGAAAATCCAGACAATGAAATGCGTCGGGAACTAAACCGGCGACTGAACATCGTTGCGGATCCGAGTTACGGGGATCCAGCGCGTGCGGATATATCGGGCCGGGATCTCGGAATCTGGTTCGCCACGACGGCAGCCATCTTGATTGTCGCGCTCGCCATGTGGAGCGGAGGCAACTGATGGCCGCCGCACCAAAATTCACCGGCGCGAGTGCTGCCTTCGGCACGCTCCCCGTGCTCAAGGAAGAGCGGGAACTCGGCTTCCTAGATCATTCCTGGATCAATATCGGCCTTGCCATCGCCACATGGGCGTTCCTGCTCGGCGGCAGCACGGCCCTTGTCGTCGGAGCCCGCGACGGCATCTACGCCATCATCATCGGCAACGTCATCGGCGTTTCGATCATGGCCGTCAGCGTCTGCATCTCGACCGGGAAGTTCGGTATCGAGCAATTCACGCTGATGCGCAGCGTCTTCGGACCTGTCGGCATCCTGATCCTGGTCGGATTTTTCCTTGCCATCTACGGCGTCGGCTGGTCGGCAATCCTGTCGATCATGTTCGGGCGCGCGATCAGCGGCGTCATGAACCAGGTCGGCGGCACGCAAATCGGCGAAAACGATCTCGGCGTGACGTTCCTTGCCATCCTGGCAATCACCATCTCATGGCTTCTGCTCTGGAAGGGCCCGACTGCCGTCAAATGGCTCAACCGCTTCGTCGGGCCGGGCAAGCTCATCCTCTGCTTCGGCATCCTGTTCCTCATCTTCAGCCACAAGAGCTGGAGCGACATCGCAAACGCAGCTCCGCTCGCGCCATTCGACGACCGCCGGCTCAATTTCATGATCGCCGTCGAGTTCAATCTTGCCGCCGGCTTCGGTTGGTGGCCGGTACTGGGCAACATTTCGCGCTTCACCCGCACGCCGCGCGCCGCGCTGTGGCCCAATCTCATCGGCATCTTCGCGGCCGCCGTTCTCGGTGAACTGGTCGGCTTGTTTGCCGCCCTGAGCCTGGGATCGCATGACCCGACGGCCTGGATGATCCCGCTGGGCGGAGCCTTTGTCGGCGTGACCGCGCTGCTGTTCGTCGGACTGGCAAACATCACCGCCATCGTCAGCATCTTCTACGGCATGTGCCTGGCGATGCGGCAGGCAGGCGGACGCTACTTCGAAGCCCTGCCCTGGGGCCTGCTGACCGGCGCATTGTTTGTTCCGGTGATTGTCATCGCCTTCTTCCCGGGTCAGATCTACGACAACTTCTTCAAGTTCCTCGCCTGGACGGCCCTTGGCTTTGCACCGCTCTCCGGCGTGACGGCGATGGATTACCTGGTCCTGCGCAGAGGCCGGATCAAGCAGTGCGACGTCTTCAACGACGGTGCCGATTCCGACTACGCCTTCTGGCGCGGCATCAATCCGGCTTCGTTCCTGGCCTTGGCAGGTGGGGGCATGGTCTACTACGCGTTGTTCGATCCCCAGTCGCTTGCCGCGCATGGTCCATTCGTCTGGATCAGTGCGTCTGTTCCTGCCTGTCTGGTGGCAGCGATCCTTCACTACGCTCTGACCAAGACGTTGGTGATGCCGGCACGGCGCGGAGGATATTGATCTCGGGATCGGGTGGTCCGCTCACATGACGGATCACCCGCTTCACGCAACCCCAACCATCGATCCAGATCCCAAAGTGAAGCGAGCCAGGGAACCACTGTTGCATACCGCAATCGGTCGGGAGGTCCGCGCCTTTCGAACCAGGCACGGCATGAAGGTGACCGACCTGGCCGCAGCCACGAAACTGTCGGTTGGTATGCTCTCCAAGATCGAGAACGGGGACATTTCGCCTTCCCTGACAACGTTGCAGGCGATATCTCGCGGCTTGGCTGTGCCCATTACCTGGCTGGTGAGCCGCTTCGAATCCGAACGTACTGCCGTCTTCGTCAAAGCCGGTAGCGAGGTTGCTCCGAACAGCAGCGCTGCCAGACAGCAATGCAAGCCCCTCGGCCATGCAGCCCGCAACGCCGATGGACTTGTCGTCGAGCCCCAGCTGATCTCGCTCACCTGCGAGACAGACGTCTTTCCGGCAGCCGGCCATCAGGGAACGGTCTTCCTATACCTGCTGCAAGGCGAAATCGTATATCGTCACGGGGCTGACACCTATCGGATGACGCCCGGGGATAGCCTGTTCTTCGACGCGACAATCCAACATGGTGTCGACGAATTGGCCCAACTGCCCATCCGCTGTTTGTCTGTCATGACCCGCCGTCGAGACAGATGATCCGAAGCCTGGTGAAGACAACCTCCGTGACACCGCCCGCACCGCCTTCCGCCAGTTTCGTGTTGTAACCGGTTTGCCTCCGCCCGCGCGGCACCCCACAGCAGAACCCGCATGGCGAGCGCGTTGATCTGGTCCGCGCCGATGTGCATCGCAATGCCCCACAAGAAAAGGCCCCGGATCGCTCCGGGGCCTTTCTCATTTCTTATCCATCACCTCAGTGATGAGCCGGTTCGGCCATCTGCTTGGCGTCAGGCACCTCGGCGTGAGCGGCCAGGTCCTTGCGCGAGATGAAGGTGTAGAACATCGGCACCACGAACAGCGTGAACACCGTGCCGACGATCACACCCGAGAAGATCACCAAGCCCATCGAGTAGCGCGCGGCGGCACCCGCACCCGAGGCGGTGATCAGAGGTACGACGCCGAGCGCCATCGCAGCCGTGGTCATCAGGATCGGCCGCAGGCGAACCTTGGCCGAGGCGATGATCGCCTCGCTGCGCGACAAACCATGCTCCTCGCGCTGCTGGTTGGCGAATTCGACCAGCAGGATGCCGTGCTTGGTGATCAGCCCTATCAGCGTGATCAGGCCGACCTGGGTGTAGATGTTGAGCGTACCGAGCCCGAGATTGAGCGGCACGATGGCGCCGAAGATCGAAAGCGGCACCGACATCATGATGATGAACGGGTCGCGGAAGCTTTCGAACTGCGCCGCCAGCACCAGGTAGATCACGACGATGGCAAGTGCGAAGGCAATCAGGATCGTGCTGCCCTGCTCGCTTTCCAGGCGCGACTGGCCGGAATAATCGACGAAGAAGCCGCCCGGCAGCAACGGCCGCGCGATGTCCTCGATCGTCTTCAGGCCGTCGCCGGTGGTCACACCGGGCACCGGCAGTGCCGAGATCGTCGCCGAATTGAGCTGATTGAACTGCTCGATGGAGGCCGGCGAAGAGTTGGTCTTGATCGTCACGACGGCCGACAGCGGCACCATCTGGCCGTTGACGCTGCGGACGAAGAATTCGCCGAGCTTCTCGGGATTGTTCCGGTACTCCTCCGGCACCTGCATGATGATGTCGTAGCTATTGGAATCGCGATCGAACTCGGCGATGGCGCCGCCGCCGACGAGAAGGCTCAGCGTCGAGCCGACATCGCTGACGGACAGGTTGAGCGCTGCAGCACGATCGCGGTCGATGGTCACTGTGACCTGAGGCGCGTCGAAGGACAGCGAGTTCTGCACGACGATGAAGCGTCCCGAGGCCTGCGCCTTTTCCTTGATCTGCTCGGCCACCTCGTAGACCTGGCTCGGATCGCCGGTCGACTGGATGACCATCGAGATCGGCAGCCCGCCGCCGGCGCCCGGCAGCGACGGTGGTGCGAAGACCAGCGCCTGCACGCCGCTGACCTTTGACAGCCGACCCTGGATATCAGCCTGCAGCTCGGCCTGAGACCGGTCGCGATCGGCCCAGTCCTTGAACGCCCAGACCGAGAAGCCCGAATTGGTCTCGCCGCCCATGCCAACGATGGAGAAGTTGGCCTTGAGCTCCGGCAGGTCCTTGGTCAGGTCGCGGATCTGGTCGGCGTAGAGGCTGGTGTACTCCGTCGTCGCATAGCGAGGTGCGGTGATCAGCGAGAACAGCGCACCTGAATCCTCTTCAGGCGCCAGTTCGCTCGACGTTTTGAAGAACATGAAGCCCGTCACCGAAACCAGTGCGATGACGATCAGCAGCGTCACCGGCCGGTACTTGAGCGAGCCGGCGACCAGCCGCTCGTAGCGGTTGGCGACGCGTTCGAAGGTGCGGTCGACGAACTGCGCGAAGCGGCTGTGGTTGCCGGCCTTCAGCAGGCGCGCCGACATCATCGGGGTGATGGTCACCGCGATGAAGCCGGAGATGACGACTGCACCTGCGAGCGTCAGCGCGAATTCGCGGAACAGCGAACCGGTGAGACCGCCCGTGAAGGCGAGCGGGGCAAAGACGGCGGCGAGCGTGATGGTCATGGCGACCACCGGCGCGAAGATCTCGCGCATGCCCTTGAACGCCGCCTGCATCGGCGTCATGCCCTCTTCCATGTGGCGATGGATATTCTCGACCACCACGATGGCATCGTCGACGACCAGTCCGATCGCCAGCACCATGGCCAGCAGCGACAAGAGGTTGATCGAATAGCCCATCATCAGAAGGATGAAGCAGACACCGATCAGCGACAGCGGAATGGTCACCACCGGCATCAGCACCGAACGGAACGAGCCGAGGAACAGCAGGATGACGACGATGACGATGGCGACGGCTTCGGCAATGGTCTTGAAGACCTCTTCGATCGAGGCGCTGATGGTCTCGGTCGAATCATAGACCATGGTGATGGTCATGCCTTCGGGCAGGCTGGCGCTGATGGCCGGCAGTTCGTCGATGACGGCTGCTGCGGTGTTCAGCGGGTTGGCCGAAGGCGTCGGGAAGATACCGATGAAGGTGCCCGGCTCGCCGTTGAAATTGACGACCGTGTCGGTGCTTTCGGCAGCGAGCTCGACATGCGCGACATCGCGCAGCCGGACGACATTGCCGTTCGCCGACTTGAGCGGCAGTTCTGCAAACGACTCGGGTGTCTGCAGCGTCGACTTCATGGTGATCGAGTAGGCGACGTATTCGTTCTTGGTCTTGCCCGGCGCCGACAGGAAGTTGGAGGCGTTGATGGCCTGCAGCACTTCGGCAGCGGTCAGCCCGCGCGCGGCGAGCTTCACCGGGTCTACCCAGACGCGCATCGAATAGTTGGCAGCGCCCAGGACTTGGACTTCGGCGACGCCCTCGATAGTCGACATGCGCGGACGGATGACGCGCTCGATGTATTCGGTCAGCTCTTCCGAGCTCATGTTCGGGTTCTGCATCGCCAGATACATGATGGCGAACTGCATGCCAGTGCCCTTGACGATGGTCGGATCCTTGGCGTCGCTCGGCAACTGGCCGCGCACCTGCTGGACCTTGGACATGACCTCCGTCAGCGCCGTATCCGGATTGGAGCCGAGCTCCATCTGCACCGTCACGATGCTGGTCGACGGACGGCTCTGCGACGTCACGTAGTCGATGTTTTCGGTGGTCGCCACCGCAGCCGAGATCGGCGCGGTGATGAAGCCCTGGATGAGGTCGGCACTGGCGCCGGGATAGACGGTGGTGATGGTGATCACCGTCTCCTCGACCTCCGGGTACTGCCGGACCGAAAGGTTGAAAAGCCCCTGGAAACCCAGGAGCAGGATCATGAGGGCAACCACCGTCGACAGGACGGGGCGGCGAATGAAGATGTCGGAAAAACTCATTTCGCGGTTGCCTGCGCGTTGGCCGAAGTGGTGGGCGAAACGGTGTTGTCGATCTTCACCGGCGTGCCATTGGTCAGCCTGTTCTGTCCGGCGATGACCAGTTCGTCGCCCGCCGAAACGCCTTCGATGATCTCGACGCGGCCTTCGGAGCGACGACCAACCTTGACGAACACCTGCTTGACGGCAAGAGCCGGCTCAGCCGCCGCTGGCTGGGCGGGTGCGGCAGCTGCAGCGGCGGGAGCCGCAGCGCCTGCGGCCGCAGCCTTGGCCTCAGCCGGGCGAACGACATAGACATAGTCGCCATAGAGGCTGGTGGTCAGCGCGGTCTGCGGCACCGCCAGCACGCCGTCCTCCTCGGGCAGCTCGACGCGAACGCGCACGAACTGGCCGGGGCTCAGATTGCCTTCCGGATTGGTGATCTTGGCGCGGACCGAGACCAGGCGGCTCTGAGGATCGACCTTGGGATCGATGCCAACCACCGAGCCCTTGAACGGCATGTCGTCGGCGGCGATGCCGAAGCCAACCGGCTGGCCGATCTTCAACAGGCCAAGCTGCTGCTCGGGAACGGAGAAATCGGCGCGCATCGTTTCGAGATCCTGGAGCGTGGCGACGATCGTGCCGGGCGCCAGATACTGGCCGTCATCCACCTTCGGAATGCCGATGGTGCCGGAAAACGGCGCGCGCAGCTGCTTCTGGTCGACCACTGCCTGCAGCTTCTGCACCTGCGATGCCGATGTCGAGGCCGCTGCCCTCGCAGCATCGAGGGCGACTTCGGAGCCGACGCCGCGACGCTGCAGCTGGATGGCGCGGTCGAGCGACTGCTGGTCGAGCGCCGCCTGGGTCTTGGCTGCCGCCAGGTCCGCCTGCTGCACAGTGTCGTCGAGCTGGATCAGCACGTCGCCCTGATTGACGTGCTGGTTGGCCGAGAACTTGATATCCTTGATGATGCCGGCCTGTTCGACGGTCAGATCGACACCCTGGGAGGCGTTGACCGTTCCGATGGTTTCAATGCCCGGCGTCCATGGAGCGGGCTCGACCTTGGCAGTGGCCACGGTCACCGACGCAACCGGCATGTTGGCGAAGAATTGCTGGATCGCGTTGTCGCGGAAGACGTTGAATCCAACGATGCCGCCGCAGACGAGAACGAGCAGAACGAGAGCGATGATGAGACGCTTGATCAAAGGAGATCCCCAATCGGTAAGGAATCGGCATCCGGGCGGGCCGCGATGCACATTGAACCTGTTTATAGAAAAACCCAAGTGTGGAGCGCTTACTGTACCGTCTGGACGGTATTGTCAATCGGCGATAATGTGAAGTTTCACGGAGACATCACCCATGTCGGGCCACAGACCTAGCTCTCGCGACAAAATTCTCGCAGCAGCCGCCGAACTCGCGGACATTGTCGGGCCGGGCAACCTGTCACTCGATGCCGTGGCCCAGCGCGCCGGGGTGTCGAAAGGCGGGCTCCTATACAACTTCCCGACCAAGGCCAAGCTGATGCAGGCGCTGGTCCAGGATTATCTCAAGACCTTCGAAGACGCCCTCTCCGCCAAATCGACCGGCGACGAGGCCAATAGCCTCGCAGCCTACATCGAGCTGTCCGCCCAGGAGTGCAGCCAAAAGCAGCCATCTGCAGCCGGCGTCCTCGCCGCGCTTGCCGAAGACCCCGATTTCCTCAACCCGGTCAGGGACTTCAAACGCCATCTGCTCGACCGGCTCAAGGCCGAAAATCCCGATACGGCCAAGCTGATCGTGGCGTTCCTCGTCATCGAAGGGCTGCGCAGCATGAAGCTCTTCGACATGGACATACTCCACGAGGATGAACGCAACGTGGCGATTGCGTATTTGCTCGATCAGGCCGCAGCGCAATAGACGCGCGCCACCTATGCCGAAGCAATCCTCACTTGCTGGGGTGGGACCTTGCTCGCGGAAGGCCGCGAACCGCTGATCAGCTCGCTTCGCGCAAGGACTCGGCGGCCTGCAGGTCGACCGAGACCAGCTGGCTGACGCCCTGCTCGGCCATGGTGACGCCAAACAGCCGGTTCATCCGCGCCATGGTGATCGGGTTGTGGGTGATGACGACGAAACGTGTCTCGGTCGACGCCGCCATCTCGTCCATCAGGTTGCAGAAACGCTCGACATTGTGGTCGTCGAGCGGCGCGTCCACCTCGTCGAGGACGCAGATCGGCGCCGGATTGGTCAGGAACACCGCAAAGATCAGAGCCATGGCCGTCAGCGCCTGCTCGCCGCCGGACAACAGCGTCATCGTCTGCGGCTTCTTGCCGGGCGGGCGGGCAAGGATTTCGAGACCGGCTTCGAGCGGATCTTCCGACTCGATGAGCTGAAGTTCAGCCGTGCCGCCGCCGAACAGGTGGGTGAAGAGGCGCTTGAAGTGGCCGTTGACGAGGTCGAAAGCGGCCAGCAAGCGCTCGCGCCCTTCCCGGTTCAGCCCCTGGATACCCTGGCGCAGCTTGCGGATGGCCTCGATGATGTCCTCGCGCTCGGAGACGATCGCCTCGAGCCGTTCGGACAGCTCCTTTTGCTCTTCCTCGGCGCGCAGGTTGACCGCACCGAGCCGCTCACGCTCGATCTTGAGGCGCTCCAGCGTGCGCTCGACTTCAACCGGATCCGGCATCGGGCTGTCGACTTCGAGACCCGTATGGCGAAGAACCAGGTGGGGCGGTGTCGCAAGCACTTCCTGGATGCGCGCCTCGACCTCGCGGCGGCGTTCGTCGGCTGCGGTCAGGCGCTCCTCGGCGCGCGCGCGGGCCTCCCGGGCCTCGGCAAGGCCCTGGATCGCGGCGGTCGCCGCCTTGTCGAGAACAGCCTGCCTGGTCTCGGCCTCCTGGAGGCGATCCGAGACTTCCTTGCGCAAGACCTCGGCACGGCTGAGTTCCGACATCAGCGCCCTACGGCGCGCGTCGAGTTCGTCTGGCGCTTCTGCCAGCGTTTCGCGCTCCGCAGCCGCTTCCTCGCGCCGCTCGGCAAGCGCCTCGATCTGCTCAGCAGCGCTTTCGGCACGCAGCACCCAGCTCTGGCGCTCGGCGGCGATCGCCGCAAGCCGGCGCGCCCTGGCCTCGGCCTCGCGGCTGAGCCCGTCATGCACGGCGCGTGCATCGGCCACCGCAGAGCGATCGCGCGCGACAGCGCCTGAAAGCTGTTCGAGGCGCATCTGCAGGTCGGCGAGGTCAGGTGCCGAGCCAAGCAGGTCCTCCGCCTCGATATAGCTCTCCTGCGCCTCTTCATGCGCATCGGCGACGCGCGCCCTGGCCTCGTCGAGCGCAGCACGACGGCTGGTCAATTCGCCCGCAGCCTTTTCGGCCTGGGCCAGCGCATCGCGGGCAGCCCCCACCTGGTGCTGGGCTTCGCGCCAGGCCTGCCGGGCCTGCCGCTCGGCTTCGGTGCTTTCGCGTACCGCGTTTTCGGCACGTGCCAGTGCCTCTTCTGCCTTGCGCACGGCAAGCGTTGCCTCGACGGCCTCGGCATCGAGTTCGGCAAGCCGGTTCTTCTGGGCAAGCCGTTGTGCTGCCGCAGTCGGGGCATCCGCGCTGGCGGTCAGTCCGTCCCAACGCCACAGCGCGCCTTCGCGGCTCACCAGGCGCTGGCCGGGCATCAGCAGCCGCTGCAGCTTTGCGCCCTCGGCGGCATCGACCACGCCGACCTGTGCGAGGCGTCGCGCCAGTTGGCGCGGCGCGCGGACAACTTCGGCAAGGCTGCGCACGCCATCGGGCAGCTTCGGATCGCCCGGCGCCGGTTCGGCATCGCCCCAATGCACGGGTGCAGCACGGTCGAGCGCTGCTTCGAGATCGTCGCCAAGGGCGGCGCCCAGCGCCGTCTCGAACCCGCGTTCGACGCCGATCTGCTCCAGCACCGCCGGGAAAAGATCGCCCGAGGCAGCGTTGATGATCTTGGCCAGCGTGCGTGCCTCGGTCTCGATGCGCGCCAGTTCGGCCTTCACCTCCTGCAGCGGCGAACGCGACGAAGCTTCTGCCTGACGTGCCTCGGTGACGGCACGTTCGGCCTCGGTGGCAGTGAATTCGGCCTCCTCGAGCGCTTCCTGCGCCGCCTCGGCAAGTATCTGCTTTTCCGCCGGATCGGCGAGCGCCGAGATGCGGGCGGCAATCTCGCTCGCCTCGCGGTCGAGTTCGGCAAGCTGGCGGGCGAAACGGTCGCGGCGTTCGGCAGCATCGCGCATGGCGCGCTCGGCCTGGGTGCGCCCGGCAGCGGCATCGGCGCGCTCGGCAGTCACCCGGCCCAGTTCGGCTTCGGTCAGCGCCAGCGTCGCCCTCGCCTCTTCGAAGGCCGCGCGGGTGCTGGTTTCCCGATCGATCGCACCGGCATTCTCGTCGTTGAGAGACTTCTCCTCGGCGTCGAGGCGCGACAGGATCGCCGCATTGTCGCCGATCATCCGCTGTTCGCGGGCAATGTCGGCGTCGAGCTGCTGCAGCCGGCGGTCGAGTTCGCTCTGGCGCGAATTGATGCGCCCGGCCTCTTCCTCGAGCTGCGAGCGGGCGATGGAGAGCCGTTGGAAAGTCGCAGCAGCCGCAGCAGCGGCATCGCGCATCTCAGGCAATTTGTGTGCGCCGACCGCCTGGTCCCTCGCCGCCGCCATTTGGGCCGCCGCCCGGTCGCCGACCAGTGCCGTCGCCGTCGCCAATGCCGACTGCGCTTCGCCTTCCTGCGTCTTGGCCAGCGTCCAGCGCAGATGCAGCAACGTGGCTTCCGCCTTGCGGATGTCAGCGGACAGGTTCTTGAAGCGCGAAGCCTGGCGCGCCTGGCGCTTCAGGCTCTCGATCTGGCTCTCAAGTTCGCCGACGACATCGTCGAGGCGTTCGAGGTTCTGCTCGGCGGCGCGCAGGCGCAGCTCCGCCTCGTGCCGGCGCGTGTGCAAGCCGGAAATGCCGGCCGCTTCTTCCAGCAATGCGCGGCGCGCCTGCGGCTTGGCCTGGATCAGTTCGCCGATGCGCCCCTGCCCCACCATCGACGGCGAACGGGCACCGGTCGACTGGTCGGCGAACAGAAGCTGCACGTCCTTGGCACGCGCTTCCTTGCCGTTGATGCGATAGACGGAACCTGCCTCGCGCTCTATACGGCGCGACACCTGCAACTCGTCGGCGTCATTGAAGGAAGGCGGTGCGGTACGATCGCTGTTGTCGAGGAACAGCGTCACTTCTGCGGTGTTGCGTGCCGGCCTGGTGCCGGAGCCAGAGAAGATGACGTCGTCCATGCCGGAAGCGCGCATATTCTTGTACGAGCTTTCACCCATCACCCAGCGCAACGCTTCGACCAGATTGGATTTGCCGCAGCCATTCGGCCCGACGATACCGGTGAGGCCGCGTTCGATGACGAACTCGCCCGGCTCGACGAAGGACTTGAAACCGAGAAGGCGGAGGCGCGAAAACTTCATTCGCGCCAATCCGCACGCAAGGGTGCGCCGAAGCTGCGTGGCTTCGGCGCTACGAACCTGTCAGAGCATGCCGTCGATAACCGCCGACATTTCCTCAATGGACATCGCCCCTTTGTAGACATTCCCGTTGATGAAGAAGGTCGGCGTGGAGTCGACCTTGAAATCCTTCTCGCCACGGGCGCGCACCGCCCTGATATCGTCCAGAAGCTTCTGGTCAGTCAAGCAGGCCTCGAACGACTCCTGTGAAAAGCCGGCGAGCTTGGAAATCTGCAGCAGCGCGTCCTTCGGGGTCTGCGATGCCGCCCAGTTCGACTGCTGCTTGAACAGTACGTCGACCATCGGGAAGTAGTTATCCTTCGAGCAGCGTGCAAGCATGAAGCCTGCCTCGGCCAGCGGGTCGAAGGGGAACTCGCGGTAGATCAGGCGCACCTTGCCCGTGTCGATGTACTTGGTCTTGATCGTCGGCAGCGTGTCTTCGTGGAACCGCGCGCAATGCGGGCAGGTCATGGAGGCGTATTCAACGATGGTGACCGGGGCATCCGCTTTGCCCAGAACCATGTCGGGCAAGCTGCCGGCCTCGAGCAGCTTGGCCATGTCGACGGTGCCCTGCGCTTCGGGCGCCTTCACCGCTTGGACCGGGGTGGCCGGAGCAGCCGGGGTGGCCGCCGGCGCTGCCGGTTCGGCAGGCTTGGGCGTTGCCGCGTTGGCCTGCTCGCCGGAATCGCTGCAAGCTGAAAGCAGCGCCGCTGCCGAAACGGCTGCGAGCCCGGTAAGTGCGGTCCTGCGAGAAATCGAACGAAGCATACGAATCACCTGACGATGGTTGGATTTTGCAATGTGCGGTTACGTGAAAGCGAGAGTTGGCGCGAATTAAGGCATGGCTGTCCCCAAACCAATCGCGATTTGCCGCACTTCCGATCACGAATGCGCGAGAAAGACGGCCAATTCTACTTGCGACTGCCCAATATGTTGGTGCCGAGCTTCTCGAGCGCTGCCTTCAGGCCCTCGTCCTCGATGAAACGCACCGCGCCCGCCACCTTGCCCTGTTCGGCTTCGGTGAGCTTGCGCAGGCGCGGCCGCGGCCTGGTTGCCGCCCCCGACACCGGTTTCTGGACGATGCGGATGCGGCCGATGGCGTTGAAGCCGAGATAGGAATTGACCCGGCCGATAATCTCGCCGGTCTCATGCTGGAGATGGAGCGCTGCCGGCCCCGAGCAGGCAACGATCAGCACCGCCGGCTCGAACGGATCTTCCTCGTGCATGCGCCGGGGCCACTGGATCTTTTCGGGCCGGGTGTTGTGGGCAAGGCGCGGCCCAACGATCTCTTCCCATGACTGGACAAGCCCGACCGAGATGCCGGTGCGCTTGCGCAGGACCGGATCGAGAATCGCACTTGCCAGATCGCTGACCGGGACGGGATTGCCCGTCCACCGTTTCCCTGCCATGTCGTTCTCCAGAATACCCCTGTCGACACGCAACGCCGAAGGCAGTCCAGACCATCAATGGCATTCCGCACCGATAGCCGCAAGCACATGACCGAAGTGGACGGCAGGATCGCTGACCTGCTGCTCGAATGGTACGACGTCCACCATCGCGAGTTGCCGTGGCGCACGCCGCCCGCCGAACTGAAGCGAGGCATCCGCCCGGATCCGTACCGCGTCTGGCTGTCGGAGATCATGCTGCAGCAGACCACCGTCGAGGCGGTGAAGCCTTATTTCCGCGCCTTCCTAGAGAAGTGGCCCACCGTTCAATCGCTCGCGAGCGCCGAGGCCGAGGACGTGATGAAGGCATGGGCCGGGCTCGGCTACTACTCTCGCGCCAGGAACCTCAAGGCCTGCGCGGAAACGGTGGCGCACCTGCCGGGCGGGCTGTTTCCGGACAGCGAAGGCGGCCTGCGCGACTTGCCCGGCATCGGCCCCTATACGGCGGCTGCGATCGCCTCCATCGCCTTCAACCGACCGGCAGCCGTCGTCGACGGCAATGTCGAGCGCGTCGTCACGCGGCTGTTTTCCATCGCAACGCCCCTGCCCCAGGCAAAGGTCGAAATCCGCGCGCATGTCGAGCGCATGCTTGCCGCGGCCAGACCCGGTGATTTCGCCCAGGCGATGATGGATCTCGGCGCCACGATCTGCACGCCGCGGCGCCCGCGCTGTATGCTGTGCCCGCTACGCGGCGATTGCAGCGCGGTCGTCTCAGGCGATCCCGAATTCTATCCCGTCAAGCCGGCCAAGGCGGAACGACCGCAACGGCGCGGCGCAGCGTTCGTGGTGGTCAGGGGCGATGGCGCGGTGCTGTTGCGCAAGCGGCCCGGCAAGGGCCTGCTCGGAGGCATGACGGAAGTGCCAACGACCGACTGGACCTCCCGCGTCGATGGCGCGACCGGACCCGACAGCGCGCCCTTTGCCGCGAATTGGGCGCGCGCGGGTACGATCACCCACGTTTTCACCCATTTCGCGCTCGATCTGGACGTGTTTCGCGCCGACGTCACGATAGACAAGGCGCCCGACGGCCACTTCTGGTCGCTCCCCGCTGACCTCGCCGGCGAAGCCTTGCCAAGCGTCATGAAAAAAGTCATCGAAGCTGCCATACCGGGCGCAACGAAACGAGGACGTTAGCGAAACCATGAGCGAAATCCGCCACATCGTCTACGACATCGGTAAGGTGCTGATCCATTACGACCCGGACATCCCGTTCAGCCGCATCATTCCCGATCCGGTCGAACGGCGCTGGTTTTTCGACACTGTCTGCACCAGCGAATGGAACATCGAGCAGGATCGCGGCCGCACCTGGCAGGAAGCCGAGGCGCTGCTGGTCGCCGAATTCCCCGAGCACGAAAGCAAAATCCGCGCCTTCCGCCAGCATTGGCACGAAATGGTGCCGCATGCCTATGACGACTCCGTCGCCCTGATGGAGGGGCTGGTCGATGCCGGCCATGACGTCACCATGCTGACCAACTGGGCGTCCGACACGTTCCGCGAGGCGCGCGGTCGCTTCCCGTTCCTTGAACGGCCGCGCGGCGTCACCGTTTCCGGCGATGTCGGACTGATCAAGCCTGACCGCCGCATCTACGACCTGCATGTCGCCTCGTTCGATCTCGACCCGAAGGCTGCGCTGTTCATCGACGACAGCCAGAAGAACGTGAACGCCGCCATCGAGGCGGGCTGGCAGGCGGTGCTGTTCACAAATGCGAAAACGCTCGAGGCGTACCTCGAGCGTCTCGGGATCGGACGGTGACTGGAAACCGGCCGATCGACGAATCCGGACTGGCTAGATTGGCTGCCGGAATTCGATCTCTATCGCAGGGTCGAAACGGGCTCTGAAGGTCCAGAACGGGTTATAGATGAAGCCTGTGCCGTCGCGCCGGACAGTCCGGCGGGACGGCTGATCCTTCAGGCGCCCGCCTTTTCCATGCCGACGCGGACGATGCGGCGCAGTTCGTCGATCTGGGTCAGGCCGCCGGCACGCTCGTAGTGCCAGAAGGTCCAGCCGTTGCAGGCGTCCAGGCCCTGCACGGTAGCGCCAACGCGGTGGATCGAACCGGCGGTGTCGCCGATCGCCAGCGTGCCGTCGGCGCGGACCTTTGCAGCCCAGCGCTTCTTCGCATCATACAGTGTCGCCCCTGGTGCCAGCAGGCCCATGTCGAGCAGGCTGCCGAAGGCGACCCGCGGTTCGGCGCGCTTGCCGGTCAATACCGTGAGTGCCGGGCCATCGAGCGGACGCACCGATGCGATGCGCTCATTGGCGGCGTCGATGTAGGCCTGTTCGCGTTCAATGCCGACAAAATGGCGGCCGAGACGCTTGGCAACGGCACCCGTCGTGCCCGAGCCGAAGAACGGGTCGAGGACCACGTCACCCGGCTTGGTCGAGGCCATCATGATGCGGGCCAGCAGCGCTTCCGGCTTCTGTGTCGGATGCAGCTTGTTGCCGTCCTCGTCCTTCAGGCGCTCGCCGCCGGTGCAGATCGGGAACAGCCAGTCCGAGCGCATCTGGACGTCGTCGTTCGACGCCTTCAGCGCATCGTAGTTGAAGGTGTAGTTCTTGCCCTTCTGGTCGCGCGAGGCCCAGATCATCGTCTCATGGGCGTTCTGGAAACGGCGGCCACGGAAATTCGGCATCGGGTTGGTCTTGCGCCAGACGACATCGTTGAGGATCCAGAAGCCGAGATCCTGCATCGTCGCGCCGACGCGGAAGATGTTGTGATAGGAGCCGATGACCCAGATGGTGCCGTTCGGCTTGAGCACTCGGCGCGCGGCAAGCAGCCAGGCGCGGGTGAAGGCATCATAGGCAGCGAAGCTCTCGAATTGGTCCCAGTGAT
This sequence comes from Aminobacter sp. MSH1, assembly GCF_003071665.1. Lineage (GTDB taxonomy): Bacteria > Pseudomonadota > Alphaproteobacteria > Rhizobiales > Rhizobiaceae > Aminobacter > Aminobacter niigataensis. The sequence continues at coordinate 4,617,787 of NZ_CP026265.1, forward strand.
CGTCGACCGCGTCGACCTTCGACTGGTCGGGGCGATGCAGGTCGCCGTCGAGCTGTAGGTTGTAGGGCGGGTCGGCAAAGATGATGTCGACGGAGTTGGCCGGCAGCTTGTCGAGCGCCGCGACGCAATCGCCCTTGATGATGGTATCGAGCCATTCCGACTGCTTGGGAGTGCGGGAAAGCTGGTCGAGAGGACGCACTGCTGACATTCTGATACCCGGGATGACGCGTTACTGTTTACTCACCGTTATGGTTACCGATCAGCGTAAACAATTGGTGAAGCGGCCGTCGCAATTTGCGGATCGGGGCAGAATGGTGTAATCGCCGCGCCTTGAGCTTTTCGGCCTGCGCCCCGGCGCCGCCCCAGTTTCCCGGACCGTCATGACCCAGCCAGAACTAGTGATATTCGATTGCGACGGCGTACTCGTCGATTCCGAAATCATCGCCGCCCGTATCGAGGCCGAACTGCTGACCGCAGCTGGCTTCGAAATCAGCGCCGAGGAGATCGCCGAGGCCTATGCCGGGCTGACCTTCAAGGACATCATGCTGAAGATCGAGGAGAAGGCGGCCATCCCCTTCCAGGCCTCGCTCATCACCCAGGCCGAGGAACTGGTCGACCGCAAGCTGAAGACAGATGTGCGCGCCATCGACGGCGTGCACGAGGCGGTCGCTGCGGTGACCGCACCGCGCTGCATCTGCTCCAACTCGACCACCGAGCGCATCGAAATGATGCTCGAGCGCACGCGCATCCTGCCGCTGTTCAAGGGCCGCATCTTCTCGGCGCTGGAAACGCCGAGCAAGAAGCCCAAACCTTCGCCGGACGTCTTCCTGCACGCCGCAAGTACCTATGGCGCCGACCCGGCCAAGACCTTCGTGATCGAGGATTCGGTGCACGGCATCTCCGGCGCGGTTTCGGCCGGCATGCGGGTGATCGGCTTCACCGGCGGGGCGCACAGCTATCCCGGCCATGCCGACATGCTGACCGAGGCAGGCGCCGAGACGGTGATTCGCCGCTGGGCCGACCTCGGCGGCGTGCTCCAGGCCCTTAGCATGTGGTCCGAACACGCCTGAACGCAAAAGCGCCGGCGAGACGCCGGCGCTTGAATGCATGCAGGAAGAACCTGCCTACTGGGCCTTCTTCTTGGCCGGCCCCTCGTCGAAACCGGCATATATCTGGATGTCGCGCGCGGTTGGAACCGGGATCACGACATTGGCATCGGTGAAGACGAACTGCGTCGCCGTCGACGGATCGGAAACCTGTACCGCGTTCTTGTGCAGCTGCGAATAGAGCACGTCTTCGCCGCGGATCACCGCGATGCGGATCGGCATGTTGACCGTGCCGGCACCGCCGGCCGGACCGACCACGACCTTGCCGGCAACGCCGACCTTGATCATCATCTGGCCGTCGGCGCGCGTGCAACTGCGGGTGACGTCGGTGATCGCCGACTGGTGGACCAGCTTGGCCGGATCGTCCTGGCCGCCCTTGGCATAGCTGTTGAAGAAGGCCGTGCCGTCGCGCAGCGTGACATTCGGGCAGTAGGCAAGCAACTCGCTGGCCAGGATCTTGCCCTCTTCGGCCGCAATCACCTTGGGGTCTTTCGGCGCGGGAGGGCTAAAAAAGCCGCCGCTGCCGCCTGATTGGCAGCCCGTGACGGCGAGCATAAAGCCTGCGGTCGCCAAAGCCGTCAGAAAACGGCCGTCGATCAAACGAAACACCATGAACTGCACTTCCCTCTCGCAAAGCAGTCGTTCTATATCAACCGCGCGGCAAAAATGCGACTGATGGAGCGCAGTTTTCCCCGCCCCGCCGATCACCGGCAGGTCGCTGCGCGTTGGAACGGATAGATATGCACTATGTGAGTACCCGTGGGGAAGCGCCCACGCTCGGATTTTCCGATGCAGTTCTGGCCGGCCTGGCCCGCGACGGCGGCCTCTATCTCCCGGCGCAATGGCCAACCTTCAGCGCCGCCGAAATCCGCGCCATGCGCGGCCTTGGCTACGCCGACCTGGCGATCCGAATCCTGACGCCATTCCTTGGCGGCGAGATCAAGCAGGACGTCTTCGAGCGCCTGGTGCGCGAGGCCTATGCCACCTTCCGGCATGACGCCGTGTGCCCGCTGGTCCAGACCGGCGCCAACAGCTTCGTGCTTGAGCTATTCCACGGCCCGACGCTCGCCTTCAAGGACGTCGCCATGCAGTTGCTGGCGCGGCTGATGGACCATGTGCTTGCCGAACGCGGCCAGCGCGCAACCATCGTCGGCGCAACATCGGGCGATACCGGCGGTGCTGCAATCGACGCCTTTGCCGGCCGCGAGCGCACGGACATCTTCATCCTGTTCCCGCACGGTCGCGTCTCGCCGGTGCAGCAGCGCCAGATGACAACGTCTGATGCAGCCAATGTGCATGCCCTGTCGATCGAAGGAAATTTCGACGACTGCCAGGGCCTGGTGAAGGACATGTTCAACGACCACGGCTTCCGCGACCGGGTGCAGCTGTCGGGCGTGAATTCGATCAACTGGGCGCGGATCATGGCCCAGATCGTCTACTATTTCTCATCCGCCATCTCGCTCGGCGCGCCTGACCGGCAGGTGTCCTTCACCGTGCCGACCGGCAATTTCGGCGATATCTTCGCCGGCTACGCCGCCAAGCGCATGGGCCTGCCGATCGACCAACTGGTCATCGCCACCAACGACAACGACATCCTGGCCCGCACGCTGAAGAGCGGCGAATACCGCCAGACCGGCGTGGTTGCCACGACCTCGCCGTCGATGGACATCCAGGTCTCGTCGAACTTCGAACGGCTGCTGTTCGAGGCCTCAGACCGCGACCCGGCCGTGGTCCGGCGCTATATGGCCAGCCTCAAGCAGTCCGGCGCCTTCACCATCGAGGCAAAGGCCCTGGCCGGCATCCGCAGCGAATTCGGCGCCGGTCGCGCCAGCATGGAGGAGACGGCTGCGACCATCCGCTCGACGCTCGAAGGTAGCGGCTACCTGCTCGATCCGCACACTGCGACCGCTGTCCACGTCGCCGCAGGACTTCCCTGGAGCGACGTGCCGATGGTGGTGCTTGCCACCGCTCACCCGGCAAAATTCCCGGCTGCGGTGAATGCTGCCTGCGGCATCGAGCCCGCGCTGCCAAAATGGCTGTCGGGGCTGATGGAACGTAAGGAAAAGTTCACGGTACTTCCATCAGAGATAAAAATGGTGGAAGATTACATTAGCCGCCGCACACGAGCGGCGGGTTAGGGAGTACGCTTAATATGGGTGTTGAGGTAAGCCGTCTGTCGAACGGCCTGACAGTGGCCACTGAAACACTTCCAAGCGTAGAGACCGTAGCTCTCGGCACATGGGTCAAGTCGGGTGCGCGCAACGAGCGCGACGACGAGCACGGCATGGCTCACCTGCTCGAACACATGGCGTTCAAGGGCACCAAGAACCGTACCGCCTTTCAGATCGCATCGCAGATCGAAAATGTCGGCGGCGAAATCAACGCCGCCACATCGGTCGAGACGACGTCCTTCTACGCCCGCGTCCTGGCCGACGACGTGCCGCTGGCGGTCGACATCCTGTCCGACATCCTCCAGGATTCCGAATTCGATCCCAACGAGCTCGAACGCGAGCAGCACGTCATCCTGCAGGAAATCGGCGCTGCGCACGACACGCCCGACGACATCGTCTTCGACCGCTTCACCGAAACCGCGTTTCGCCACCAGACGATCGGCCGTTCGATCCTCGGCACGCCCGAGACGGTACAGTCCTTCACCTCGGCACAGCTGCACGATTTCATGAACCGCCAGTACGGCGCCGAGCGCATGGTCGTGGTGGCTGCCGGCGACGTCAAGCATGACGATTTCGTCCGCCATGTCGAAAAGCGGCTCGGCAATTTCCGCTCCAAGGCCGAAAGCGCCATTCCGCAGTATGCGCAATATGTCGGCGGCGATTTCCGCGAAGATCGCGACCTGATGGACGCGCAGATCGTGCTCGGTTTCGAGGGCCGCGCCTATCACGTCCGCGACTTCTACGCCTCGCAGGTCCTGTCGATGATCCTCGGCGGCGGCATGTCGTCGCGCCTGTTCCAGGAAGTGCGCGAAAAGCGCGGTCTTTGCTACTCGGTCTATGCCTTCCACTGGGGCTTTTCCGACACCGGCATCTTCGGCGTCCACGCCGCGACGGGGCAGAGCGACATCGCCGAACTGCTGCCCGTCATCATCGGCGAATTGCAGAAGGCCGGCGACAGCATCCTGCTGGAAGAACTCGATCGCGCCCGCGCCCAGTATCGCGCCGGCCTGATCATGTCGGCCGAGAGCTGCTCCAGCCGTGCTTCGCAGATTGCCCGCCAGCTCCTGCTGTTCGGCCGCCCGATCGCCAAGGAAGAGCTGATGGAGCGGCTGTCGGCCCTGACTGTCGAGCGCCTGACCGATTTGTCGGCACGCCTGTTCTCTACCCGACCGACGATCACGGCGGTTGGCCCGGTCGGCACCCTGGCGCCTTACGAATCGATCCTCGACGCGCTGCCGGGCGCACAGTCGACCGCGCGCAAGCTCGCCGTCTGACCAGACTACACACGCATGTTTTCGTTCTCGCTCTTTCGCCGCGACACCCCGGCACTGAAGGGCGGACGCGTCAGCCTGCGGCTGCCGAACTGGCGCGACTACCACGAGTGGGTGGCACTCCGGGCTGAAAGCCGTTCGTTCCTGGAGCCCTGGGAGCCGCGCTGGGCACCCGACGAGCTGGATCGCTCTGCCTGGCGCATCCGCCTCTCGCGCTACAAGGACGAGTTCATCCAGGGTACGGCGGTCGCCTTCTTCATCTACGAGAATTCGAGCGGCAAGCTTGTCGGCGGCATCACGCTCGGCAACATTCGCTACGGCGTCGCCCAGACCGGACATATCGGCTACTGGATCGGCGAACGTTACGCCGGCCAGGGCTTCATGGTCGATGCCGTCAGGCTGGTGGTTCGCCATGCTTTCGATACGCTCCGGTTGCACCGGATCGAGGCTGCCTGTATCCCCGACAATGCGCGCTCTGTCCGCGTGCTTGAAAAAGCCGGATTCCGGCGCGAAGGACTTTTGCGATCCTACCTCAGGATCAACGGCGAATGGCACGACCACTATCTTTACGCACTGATCGCGGACGACCCGCAAGCTGTCACCATGAAGGCCTGAACTTGTCGAAGCATTTCCTGCTGGCGCCCCTGTTTGCGCTCATCGTTTCCATGATCGCCAGTGTCTGCGCGGTGTCGCCGGCACTCGCCGTGGAACCGATCAAGATCTCCCGTGACGACGTCGCGCTCAACCTCTCGGGCGCCGTCGAAATCTACCGGAATCAGGGCGAGAACTTCCAGGTTTCGACAGCGCCGGGCCTCGACGGCATCGTTCGCCGCATCGAGGTCGAGGCCAACGACAAGCGCTCGTCCGGCGACTGGGCGGTGTTCGCGCTCGCCAACACTACCGACCAGGTGATTGACCGCCTGATCGTTGCGCCGCATTTCCGGCTGGTCGGCTCAGGCCTGTTCTGGCCCGACCTCGGCTCAAGCCGCATCGCCGCCATCACGCCGAGCGAGGGTTTCGCCCTCGACCGCCAGGCCAGCCCCGACGCCGACGTGTTCCTGGTAACCCTCAACCCGAACTCGGTGGTGACCTTCATCGCCGAACTGGCCTCCCCCAAGCTGCCGCAGGTCTATCTGTGGGAGCCGGAAGCCTACAAGGACACGGTCAATTCCTACACGCTGTTCCGCGGCATCGTCATCGGCATCGCCGGCCTTTTGGCGCTCTTCCTGACCATCCTGTTCGTGGTCAAGGGAACCTCGATGTTCCCAGCGACAGCAGCCCTGGCATGGGCGGTGCTCGCCTACATCTGCGTCGACTTCGGCTTCCTCAACAAGGTTATCGAGGTATCGCCCGGGAACGAGCAGATATGGCGGGCCGGGACGGAGGTGGCGCTGGCAGGAACGTTCGTCGTCTTCCTGTTTGCCTATCTCAACCTCAACCGATGGCACGGCCATTTCAGCTATGGCGCCTTCGTCTGGATCATCGGCCTGCTGCTGATCGCCGGCGTCGCCATCATCGATCCCGCCGTTGCAGCCGGCATTGCGCGCATTTCCTTCGCCGCGACCGCCCTCACCGGCCTTGGGCTCATCGTCTACCTCAGCATCCGCGGCTACGACCGTGCCATCATGCTGGTTCCCAGTTGGGCGATGGTGCTGATCTGGCTGAGCGGTTCGTGGATGGCGATCACCGGCGTGCTCGACAACGACATCGTCCAGCCTGCCCTCGGCGGCGGGCTGATCCTCATCATCCTGCTCATCGGCTTCACCGTCATGCAGCATGCCTTCGCAGGCGGCGGGGCCCATCAGGGCCTGTTCAGCGACATGGAGCGGCAGGCATTGGCGATTTCCGGCTCCGGCGACATCGTCTGGGACTGGGACGTGCTGCGCGACCGCGTCGTCACCCGTCCCGACGTATCGATCCAGCTGGGCCTTGCGCCCAACAGCCTTGGCGGAGCCGCACGCAACTGGCTGCCCGTGCTGCATTCCGACGACCGCGACACGTTCCGCACGACGCTCGACGTCGTGCTGGAGCATCGCCGTGGCCGGGTGTCGCAGAGTTTCCGCCTGCGCGGAGCCGATGGCCACTATCACTGGTTCTCGCTCAGGGCGCGGCCGGTGATCGGCTCCGACGGCGAAGTGATCCGCTGCGTCGGCACGATGGTCGATGTCACCGAGCAGAAGAAGTCGGAAGAACGCCTCTTGCACGACGCCGTGCACGACAATCTGACCGGCCTGCCCAATCGCGAACTGTACATGAATCGGCTGGAGGCGATCATCTCGATTGCCCGCACGGAGGAGAAAGTGCGGCCGTCGGTGTTCGTCATCGACATCGACCGCTTCAAGCTGGTCAACGACGGACTCGGCATTTCCGCCGGCGACACGATTCTGTTGACCATCGCGCGGCGCCTGCACCGTCTGCTCAAGCCGAAAGACTCGCTGTCGCGCTTTGCCGGCGACCAGTTCGCCCTGATGCTGCTGTCAGAGCAGGACCCTACGCGCATCGCGGCCGTGGCCGACGCCATCAAGCAGGCGATCAAGGCACCGATCACCTTCGCCAAGCGCGAGATCGTGCTCACCGCATCTGTCGGCCTGATAACCTGGACCACAGCCCAGGCCTCGGCCGAAGACATGGTCAAGGACGCCGAGCTTGCCATGCACCAGGCCAAGCGTTTCGGCGGCGACCGCATCGAACCGTTCCGCCCGGCCTTCCGCACCGTGGGCACCGACCGCCTGCAGCTTGAGTCGGATCTCCGCCGCGCCATCGAGCGCAAGGAGTTCACGCTTGCCTACCAGCCGATCGTGCGGCTTGAGGATGGCACTGTCGCCGGCTTCGAAGCGTTGCTCAGATGGGACCACCCGCGCCGCGGCATGATCCCGCCGGGCGACTTCATTCCCGTTGCCGAAAGCTGCGGCCTGATCGTCCAGCTTGGCCTGTTTGCCATGCAACGCGCGGCCGACGACTTGGCCGAATGGCAAAAGCAGATCAACGACGCGCCGCTGTCAGTGTCGGTCAACCTGTCGAGCCGCCAGCTGATCCGCCGAGACCTCGTCAGCGACGTCCGTTCGGTCATCGCCCGGGCCAACCTCAAGCCGCGTTGCTTCCGCCTCGAACTCACCGAATCGCTGGTCATGGACAATCCCGAGCAGACCAACCATGTGCTGACCAAGCTGAAGCAGCTTGGCATCGGCCTGTCGCTCGACGATTTCGGCACCGGCTATTCGTCGCTGTCCTACCTGACCCGCTTCCCCTTCGACACCATCAAGATCGACAAGAGCTTCGTCGACGATACCTCGCCCAAGCGCGCCGTGCTGATCAAGTCGATGGTCAACATGGCTCACGAACTGGGGCTGTCGGTGGTCGCCGAAGGCATCTCGGACGAGAGCGACGCGCTCGAACTGCGCCAGATGGGCTGCGAGTATGTGCAGAGCTTCATGTTCGGCGCGCCGATCCCCGGCGACCAGGCTCTCAAGATGCTGAAGGAACAGTACCCGCTCGCTCAGGCGTGACCGGCGGCCGTGCTCAATCGCGCAAGGTCGATGCCCAGCGTAGCGAGAATGCGGTCGTATTTGCGGTCGATGTCGGCGTCGAACAGCAGTTCCGACGTTGCCGGGCAGGTCAGCCAGCCATTCTCGGCGATCTCGCTTTCAAGCTGGCCGGCACCCCAGCCCGAATAGCCCAGCGCCATCAGCGCATGGCGCGGCCCGCGTCCAGCCGAAATCGCGCGCAGGATGTCGACGGTTGCCGTCAGGCAGATCTCGTCCGAGACAGGCAGCGAGGATTCGACCTTGTAGTCGTCGGTGTGCAGCACGAAGCCACGGCTGCGGTCGACCGGCCCGCCATTGCGGACGATGAAGTCCTTGGCCTTCATCGGCAGCCGAATCGCTTCCTGCTCGTCGAGGATGCCGAGTTGCACCAGCAGATCGGGAAAGAGCAGCGGCTGGATCTGGTTGATGATCAGGCCCATGGCACCTTCGTCGCTATGGGCGCAAATGTAGATGACGGCGCGCGAAAACCTGTCGTCCTTCATCCCCGGCATGGCGATGAGGAACTGGTCGTCGAGAAAACCGCGCTGCGAGGCGCCCTTTTTCTGGCGTAAGAGGTCCATAGCCAAAGGTAACGCGTTTCCCGCCGTCTTGAAAGATAGCTCAAGGGGACTGCGGTTCACCTTTGGCCCATGGCGTCACGCAAAAATGATGGCGACGTGACGTGAAGGCATGTTGCGCTCTCAGCCGGAGACTATCAAATCACCGCCATGAAATTCACGCTCCCGATAGCCGCCTGCCTCGGCACTGCCTTTTTGGCCACAGGCCCCGCCCACGCATCGTCCTCTGTCTGGTTCGAAACCGACGGCGGCCGGTTTCGGCTGGTGACCACCGGCCAGCCCGATGCCTCTGGCAAGCTCCAGGGCGTGCTCGACATCGAGCTCAAGCCCGGCTGGAAAACCTATTGGCGCGATCCCGGCAATTCCGGCGTGCCGCCGCAGATCGACCTTTCGGCCAGCCGCAATGTCTCGGCGGTCGAAATCTCGTATCCCGCCCCCCAGCGCCACGACGACGGCTACGCCAAGTGGGCAGGATACGACTTCCCCGTCCGTCTGCCCGTCAGCTTCGCGGTTCCTGCCCCGGGCGAGCCTGCGGCAATCGTGGCCGACGTGTTCCTCGGCATCTGCGAAACCATCTGCGTGCCGGTGCAGGCGCGGCTGGAAGTCGACCCCGCCGCCGATCCCGGCAATGCGAATGATGCCGCGCTGGTAGCGGCAGCGCTCGACGCCCTTCCCTCAGCCGCCGAGCCGGACTTCGGCGCCACGCTGGCGCCAGCAGAGGGCGAGACGATCTCGATTACGGCAGCCGCACCCGGAGATCCCGAAGGTATCGATATTTTCGTCGCCGGCGTGGATGGCTATCAGTTCGGTACGCCTCAGCGCCACGAGGCGGCCGGCAAGATCAGCTTCTTGCTCAAAGTGCTCGAACGACCCACGGCAAAGCCTGCCGGCAAGGGCATTCCCTACACCCTGATCAGTTCGGCCGGCGCAGTCGAAGGCTTTCTGCCCTACCCCTGATCCCTCCGCCAAACCGCCAGCCATTGGATTACCGACGCATCTGCGCTAGTGGATCGGTGCGGCCACCCGATTTCAATCCACTGCCACGAGGACCAAAATGACCATTTCGATTGGCGACAAGCTGCCCAGCGCCACCTTCAAGACCATGACCGCCGACGGCGCCAAGAACCTTACCACTGAAGAAATCTTCGCTGGCAAGAAGGTCGTGCTGTTTGCAGTACCGGGCGCCTTCACGCCTACCTGCAGCAACAACCACCTGCCCGGCTATGTCGAGAACCATGACGCCATCGTGGCGCGTGGCGTCGACACCATCGCGGTGGTCTCGGTCAACGACGTGCACGTCATGGGCGCCTGGGCGCGCTTCAGCGGCGGCGAGGGCAAGGTCCTGTTCCTCGCCGACGGCAGCGGCGATTTCGCCCGCGCGACCGGCCTCGACCTCGACCTGTCGGCCGCCGGCATGGGCCTGCGCTCGAAGCGATTCTCGATGGTTGTCGAGGACGGCAAGGTCGCCCAGCTCAACGTCGAAGGCACGGCCGGTCAGGCGATCGATTCCGGCGCGGCCCGCATTCTCGAACAGCTCTGAAATGAAAATGGCGCGCTGCCTTCAGGCGGCGCGCCCCACTCAGGCCTGGCAGCAGCCCAGGCCTATGCCTTGCGGCCGTTCTTGAACGGCGCCATGCCCTCGCGCGCCAGTTCGTCGGCGCGTTCGTTCTCGGGATGGCCGGCATGGCCCTTGACCCAGTGCCAGGTCACCTTGTGGCGCCTGTTGGCCTCGTCCAGCGCCTGCCACAGCTCGCCGTTCTTCACCGGCTTCTTGTCGGCGGTCTTCCAGCCGTTCTTCTTCCAGCCGTGGATCCACTTCGAGATCCCGTCCATGACGTATTTGCTGTCCGTGTGCAGGTCGATCTCGCACGGCTCCTTGAGAGAGTTCAAGGCGGAGATGGCAGCCAGCAGCTCCATGCGGTTGTTGGTCGTCTCGGCCTCGCCGCCCGACAGCTCCTTGACCTTGGCCTTGTAGCGCATGATCGCGCCCCAACCGCCGGGACCCGGATTGCCCGAGCAGGCGCCATCGGTGAAAATTTCAACTTGCTTCATTTCAGTCCGTATTCCTGCGCGGACTTGATCGTCCTGTGGAAACGCATGCGGCGTATATATTCCGAAGGGTCGCGCTTCATGACCAACCCGCCATCCGGCACCGTCAGCCAGTCATACAGCCTCGTCAGCATGAAGCGCAGGGCCGACCCACGCGCCAGGATGGGCAGTGCCGCCTTCTCAGCTTCGCTCAACGGCCGGACGCTCTGGTAACCGTCGAGAAGTGCCGTGCCCTTGGTCAGGTTGAAGGAAAAGTCCTTCTCGAAGCACCAGGCATTGAGGCAGGTGGCGAGGTCGTAGGCGTAGAGGTCGTTGCAGGCAAAATAGAAATCGATCAGGCCCGACAGCCTGTCGCCAAGGAAGAAGACGTTGTCGGGGAACAAATCGGCGTGGATGACGCCGGAGGGCAGATCTTTCGGCCAGTTCTTCTCGAGCTCGGCAAAGTCCGCATCGACCTCCCTGGCAAGGCCGGGCTCAACCTCGTCGGCGCGCGGATGTGCTGCGTCCCAGAGCTTGCGCCAGCCGTCGATGGCGAGCGCGTTCGGCCGCGTCATGGCAAAGTCCTGGCCGGCGATGTGCAGTTCGGCCAACGCCCTGCCGACCTCGCGGCAATGCACGACCTGAGGTCGGCGCAGCCACATGCCTTCGAGGAAAGTGATGATGACGGCCGGCCGGCCGGCGAGCGTGCCGATGACATTGCCGTCCTTGCCATCAACGGGCAGCGGGCAGGACAGGCCCTTGTGGGCGAGATGCTGCATCAGGCCGAGGAAAAACGGCAGGTCGGACTTCTCGACCCGCTTTTCATAGAGCGTCAGGATGTACGAACCTGTCGTCGTATGCAGCAGGAAGTTGGTGTTTTCGGTACCCTCGGCGATGCCCTTGTAGGACAGCAGTTCGCCAACCGGATAGTTGCGCAGGAACGCCTCGAGCTCACCTTCGCCGACATCGGTATAGACAGCCATCAGGCGTTTCCGTTGACGAAGGCCATGTCGGCCGGCGTCAGCTCGACGTCGCGCAATACCCGCATCACAGGAAAGTCCTCCGTCTCGGTCGCCGTGATGGCGAGTTCCACGTTCACCTCGAAGCGTTCGCGGAACGCATTGATGATTTCGTCGACGATGATCTCCGGCGCCGAAGCGCCCGCCGAGAGGCCAAGCGTAGCGATGCCGCCGATGTCGTTCCACGGGATCTCCGACGCGCGCTGAACCAGCAGCGACATCCTGGCCCCTGCCCGCTCGGCAACTTCGACGAGGCGGCGCGAATTGGAAGAATTGGGCGCGCCGACGACGAGATAGAGGTCGGCGCCGGGAGCCGTTTCCTTCACCGCTTCCTGGCGGTTCGTGGTGGCATAGCAGATCGATTCGGCGGCAGGCGCCTGCATCTCCGGGAACTTCTCCTGCAGTGCCTTGAGGATACCTGCGGTGTCTTCCACCGAGAGCGTCGTCTGGGTGACAAAGCCGAGTGCTGCTGGATCAGCTGGCGTGAAGTTCCGGACGTCGGCCTCGGTCTCGATCAGTGTCACGGCGTCTTCATGCAGTTGCCCCATGGTACCGATCACCTCCGGGTGCCCGGCATGACCGATCAGCAGCACGTGACGTCCCTTGCGCTGGTGGCGCATGGCCTGCTTGTGCACCTTGGAGACCAGCGGGCAGGTCGCATCGAGATAGAACAGGTTGCGCGCCACGGCGTCCGCCGGCACCGACTTCGGCACGCCATGGGCTGAGAACACGACAGGCGCATCGTGGTGGTCGTCGGGGATTTCGCTCAGTTCTTCGATGAAGACGGCACCCAGGTTCTGCAACCCTTCGACGACGTAGCGATTGTGCACGATCTCGTGGCGCACATAGACAGGCGCCCCGTATTTCTTGAGCGCCAGCACGACGATCTGGATGGCGCGGTCGACGCCTGCGCAAAAGCCGCGCGGCTGGCAAAGCCTGATGGTCAGGGGCGGTTTTGCGAGGGTCTGGGGCATGTGATCCGGTTCTTTGTTCAGTGCCGAAATGATGTCTGCGGCCATGTGCTGTCAAGGGCGACTACAGCGCCGCGCGTCCCCTTGGACGCGCAAGGGACGCTGTAGCATTATGAAGTTGTGCATGATCCTTCCGAAAATCGATTTCGATCTTCGGGGTCATGCACTGGTGGTCATTTGCCTTCCGGCCGCCGCAGCAACCAGAAGCCCATGACGCCCAGCAGTGCCGCCGCCAGCCCGTACCAGGTGACCGCATATTGCAGATGATTGTTCGGCATCTCGACCATGGTAACGCCGCCCACCGGCAAGCCACCCGGGTTGGCCGTCTTGTCGGCATCGACGAAGAAGGGCAGCACCACCGCGTCCGCTGGCAGCCCCGCCGTTTTCGCCATGACACCGAGGTCCTTCCAGTAGAAGACGTTCTTCTTGAGGTCGTTGTCGGGCACTAGAGAACCCGGCTTTCCTTCGAGCGGATTGCGCGCCAGGCCGGCAATGCTGACGGGGCCAGTAACCTGGCCCACCGGCCGCTTGGCCGCATCCTTGAAATCGTACGGAACGAAGCCACGGTTCACCAGAACGTAGCGTCCATCGTCCAGCTTGAGCGGGGCATAGACATGAAAGCCCGACTGGCCTTGCCAGGTAGCGAGGAAATGCCGCTCGCCGGAATGCTCGAACGTTCCCGAAAGCGTCACCGGCCAGTAGTCGACATCGCCTGTAGCGCGGTACTTAACTTCCATCTCCGCCAATGGCAGCGGCGGCGATTGCGTCCGTTCGGTTATCTGGGCGAGCAGTTCCTCTTTCCAGTACAGCCGCTGCACCTGCCAGCTGCCAAGGGCGATCAGCAACGCGAACGACATGGTGCCAAGTACCAGCATCAACACATACCCGGAGCGGCGCGCCGGGGCAGGCAAGGTATTCTGTTCGGTCATTGGTCTTTGTCCAGGCGCCCTTCGGCGGCCTTGTTGCTGTACTGCAAGGTGATCAGCACACCCTTGATCAAGCGGAGCGAGCCGAGGCTGAGTATGAGGGTCAGCGGTATCCAGAGCAGCAGGTGGAGCCGTAGCGGCGGCGCCAGCGAAACCTCCATCCACAACGCCAGGCCGACAACGACGAAGCCAATGATCAGAATGACGAAGACTGCGGGCCCGTCGCCCGCATCGGCAAAGGAATAGTCGAGGCGACACACGCCGCATTGCTTGCCGACCGTCAGGAAGCTGGAAAACAGCTTGCCTTCGCCGCAGCGCGGACAGCGCCCCTTGAGCCCGGCAGCTATCGGCTCGACCGGCGGCCAGATCGCCTTGTCTTCGCTCATGGATTTATCTCGATGGGAGTGCCGTTTTCGACCATCTGCCAAATCTCCGCCATGTCCTCGTCGGTAACGGCGATACAGCCATTCGTCCAGTCGAACATCTGCATCAGCCAGGACCACCAGCCGAAACCCTTGGACTGGCCGTGGATCATAATCATTCCGCCGGGATCGACACCTGCCCTCATTGCCGCAGCCTTGTCGTTGGCGTTGGGATAGGAGATGTGGATCGACTTGGTGAAGGCGCTTTCGGGATTGCGCCAGTCAAGAACGTAGCGCCCTTCAGGCGTGCGTTCGTCGCCCTCCTGGCGCTTGTGGCCAACCGGATTGGCACCGAGCGCCACCGCATAGCTGCGCACGATCTTCTCGCCGGACATCAGTTCCATCAAGCGGTCCGACTTGTCGACCCGGACCAGATCTACGGCATCGGCGCGGGCCATGGTCACCGAGGCGATCAAGACGATCCAAGGAAAAGCGAAGCGGCTGATCAACATGCCGGATGCTTGGCGCAAGAAAGCGCCCAAAAAGAGAAGGCGGCCGCGTTGCCGCGACCGCCTTGTTCGAAAAATCAGGATATCAGTGAGCGATGGTGCCGCCTACCGAACCCCAGATGTAGATCGAGGCGAACAGGAACAGCCACACCACGTCAACGAAGTGCCAGTACCAGGCAGCAGCCTCGAAGCCGAAATGCTGCTTCGGCGTGAAGGCACCGCCCATCGCACGGAACAGGCACACCAGCAGGAAGATCGTGCCGATGATGACGTGGAAGCCGTGGAAGCCCGTCGCCATGAAGAAGGTCGCACCGTAGATAGAGTCCTTGAACGCGAACGGAGCGTGAATGTACTCGTAGGCCTGGACGAACGAGAACAGGATGCCGAGCGCAACCGTGATGGCAAGGCCGTTGACCAGGCCCTTGCGGTCACCGTGCAGCAGGGCGTGGTGTGCCCAAGTCACAGCCGTACCCGACAGGAGCAGGATGATGGTGTTGTAGAGCGGCAGGTGGAACGGATCGAGGATCTCGATCCCCTTGGGCGGCCACACGCCACCGGTAAACTCTGCGCGCATGACCTGCTGAGTGGCCTCGCCCGGGAACAGGCTGGCGTCGAAGAAGGCCCAGAACCAGGCGACGAAGAACATCACCTCGGAGGCGATGAACATGATCATGCCGTAGCGCAGGTGCAGCGACACGACGCGCGTGTGATGGCCTTCGTTGCCTTCCTTGATCGTGTCCGACCACCAGCCGTACATCGTGTAGAGCACGACCAGCAGGCCGATCGCGAAGATCCAGTAATTGGCGTTCGCGACGTTGAAGCCGAAGATCGGGAACTCGGCGCCCTTCATGTGCTGCATCCAGGCGACACCGCCGAACGCCATGATGAGCGCGCCCAGCGAGCCGAGGAACGGCCACGGACTTGGATCAATGATGTGGTAATCGTGATGTTTGGCGTGCGCGTCTGCCATATCAGCCCCCGGCTTTTCCGTCGGAATTAATAATTTTCGTTTCGCCGTCGACCTTGGGCGCGGCAGCTACGGGCTTTTCCCCCTCAATCGGGAAAAAGGTATAGGACAAGGTGATCGTCTTGATGTCCTTGAGTTCAGGCACATTGACGATTTCCGGATCGACAAAGAAGACGACCGGCATGTCGAGCGTCTCGCCCGGCTTCAGCGTGGTATCGGTGAAGCAGAAGCACTCGACCTTGTTGAAGTATGCGCCGGCGAGATCGGGCGTGACATTGAACGTCGCGCGGCCCTGGGTCGGCACATCGAAGGTGTTCTTTGCCTCGTAGTGGATCTGCGTCGTCTCGCCGATCTTGATCTGGACTTCGCGCGCCACCGGCTTGAAATCCCAAGGCAACCCGCCTGAAGTGTTGGCGTCGAAACGAACGGTGATCGTCCGGTCCAGGATCTTGTCGGAATACTGCTCGACGCGCTGCGTCGTGCCGCCGTAACCGGTGATCTGGCAGAACATGGCGTAGAGCGGCACCGCCGCATAGGCCATGCCGACCATGCCGCCGACAAAGGCGATGCACATGCCCGCAACCATCCGGTTGGAGCGCTGCTTCTTCGGGTCTACGGGCTGCGTTTCGGTGGGCATGCTTTCGCTCATAGCGGCCGATCCAGGATTGCCGGGCCGAACTTCGCGATCGTCGCGAGATAGAAGATGATAACGAGTGCCGCCAGCGCCAGGCCGATGGCGATGTTGCGGCTGCGGCGCGCCTTCTTCTGCTTGTCCGTGAGCGTTACCAGATTGTCATCCGACATCATGCACCTCCAAGCGCAAACACACGCTCGATGACGCTGTCGGCCAGATAGGCCGCAAAGATCACGAACAGGTAAAGTAGCGAATAGCCGAACAGCGCCTTGGCCGGCTTCATCACCCGGTCGCTGTCGGGCATGCGCAGCACCTTCCAGGCGTACCAGACAAAGCCGATGCCGAGCGCCAGCGAAACGACGCCGTAGCCGATTGTGGTGTAGCCGAGCAGCCATGGCGCCACGCCGACTGGCGCGAGCAGCAAAGAGTAGGCAAAGATCTGGCGGCGGGTCGAGGCCTCGCCGGCGACGTTCGGCATCATCGGGATACCGGCGCGCTCATAGTCCTGCGACTTGAACAGGGCCAGCGCCCAGAAGTGAGGCGGCGTCCACAGGAAGGTGATGAGGAAGAGCACGACGCTCTCGAAGCTTATGGCGCCGGTCACGGCAGCCCAGCCGATCATCGGTGGCAGCGCGCCGGCCGCGCCACCGATAACGATGTTCTGCGGCGTCCAGCGCTTGAGCCACATCGTGTAGACGACGGCGTAGAAGAAGATGGTGAAGGCGAGCAGCGCCGCCGACAGCCAGTTGACGAGAACGCCCAGCGTCATCACCGACAAGACCGACAGCACCAGGCCGAAGGTCAGCGCCTCGTGCGGCGTCACCTTGCCGGAAGGAACCGGCCGGTTGACGGTGCGTGTCATGACAGCGTCGATATCGGCGTCGTACCACATGTTGAGCGCGCCCGAGGCGCCGGCGCCGATGGCGATCGCAAGGATCGCCACGACGGCGAGGAACGGGTTGATCGTCACGGGCGCGGCAACCATGCCGACAAAGGCCGTGAAGACCACCAACGACATGACGCGGGGCTTCAGCAGGGCGAAGAAATCGCCCGCAGTTGCCTCCGACATGCGGAAGGTCTGGTCTTCAAACCGGTTGTGGACAAGGGCCATGCGTACTTACGTCCAGTCGTTCCGTTTGGCCGAAACCGCCGGTCGGGCCGGCGGCTTCGTGGTTCAGTCAGTGCCTTACTTGATCTTCGGCAGCTGTTCCCACTGGTGGAAGGGCGGCGGCGAAGGCAGCTGCCATTCGAGCGTGGTCGCACCCTCGCCCCACGGGCTGGCACCGGCGACGCGCTTCTTGGAGAAGGCTTCGAAGACGCCAAACAGGAAGATCAGCACGCCGACGGCGGAGATGTAGGAGCCGTAGGACGACACCATGTTCCAGCCGGCATATGCATCGGGATAGTCGATGTAGCGGCGCGGCATGCCGGCGAGACCGAGGAAGTGCTGCGGGAAGAAGACCAGGTTCACGCCGACGAACGTCACCCAGAAGTGGGTGTTGGCGATGGCCGACGAGTACATGTAGCCGGTCATCTTCGGGAACCAGTAGTACCAGGCCGCAAAGATCGCGAACACCGCACCCAGCGACAGCACGTAATGGAAGTGCGCGACGACGTAGTAGGTGTCGTGGAGCGAACGGTCGAGGCCGGCATTGGCCAGTTGCACGCCGGTGACGCCACCGACGGTGAACAGGAAGATAAAGCCGATCGCCCACAGCATCGGCGGCTTCATCGAAATGGAGCCGCCCCACATGGTGGCAACCCACGAGAAGATCTTCACGCCTGTCGGAACCGCGATGACCATCGTGGCGAAGACGAAGTAGCGCTGCGTGTCGAGCGAGATGCCGGTGGTGTACATGTGATGGGCCCACACGACGAAGCCGACGGCACCGATGGCGACCATGGCGTAGGCCATACCCAGGTAACCGAAGATCGGCTTGCGCGAGAAGGTCGAGACGATGTGGCTGACGATGCCGAAGCCCGGCAGGATCAGGATGTACACCTCGGGGTGACCGAAGAACCAGAACAGGTGCTGGAACAGGATCGGGTCGCCGCCGCCTTCAGGCGCGAAGAAGGCCGTGCCGAAGTTGCGATCGGTCAGCAGCATGGTGATGCCACCAGCCAGAACCGGCAGCGACAGCAGCAGCAGGAAGGCGGTGATCAGCACCGACCAGGCAAACAGCGGCATCTTGTGCAGCGTCATGCCCGGAGCGCGCATGTTGAAGATCGTGGTGATGAAGTTGATCGCACCGAGGATCGACGAGGCGCCAGCGATGTGCAGCGACAAGATCGCGAGATCCATCGCAGGCCCGGGCTGGCCCGAGGTCGACAGCGGCGGGTAGATCGTCCAGCCGCCACCCACGCCATGCGCACCCGGCGCGCTCGGCATGAAGGCCGAGATGACGAGCAGGATGAAGGCAGGCGGAAGCAGCCAGAACGAGATGTTGTTCATGCGCGGGAACGCCATGTCAGGCGCACCGATCATGATCGGCACCATCCAGTTGGCAAAGCCGCCGATCAGCGCCGGCATGACCATGAAGAAGATCATGACCAGGCCATGCGCGGTGGTGAACGCGTTGAACATGCTCTTGCCGGCATCGATCGCGGCATCGCCCTCGACGCCGTAGACCATCGAGGCCAAGCCGTGGAAAATCTGGATGCCTGGCTCGGCCAGTTCCCAGCGCATCATGACGGACAGGAAGCCGCCGACGCAGCCTGCCATGATCGCGAAGATCAGGTAGAGCGTTCCGATATCTTTGTGGTTGGTCGAGTACACCCACCGGACCCAGCCCTTCGGCTTGTGGTCGTGATGGTCGTGAGCTGCAGCGCCTGCCATGTTCCGCTCCGTTCCCTGATCCCTAATTCGCCGCGGCTCAGTTGCCGGCGGCCGCGACCTTGGCCGCACCGTCCGTCTCGGCCATCAGCGCCTTGTTGGCACCCGGCAAGTCGGTCCTCGCGGCAGCCAGCCACGTCGTATACTGTGCGTCGCTGACGACGCGGATTGCGATCGGCATGTAGGCGTGGTCCTTGCCGCAAAGCTCGGAACACTGGCCATAATACAGGCCTTCCTTGTCAGCCTTGAACCAGGTCTCGTTGATCCGACCCGGAACGGCGTCGACCTTGATACCGAAGGCCGGCATGGCGAAGGCGTGAATCACGTCCGATGCGGTGACCAGCACGCGGACGACCTGACCGACAGGCACGACCACTTCGTTGTCGACGGCGAGAAGGCGCGGATAGGCACCCCTGTCTTCCTTGCCGGCAGCCTTACGCTCTTCGGGCTTTTCCGAAAGCATCGCCGCATTGAACGAAAGCGGCTCTTCCGTCTGGTATTCGTAATCCCAGTTCCACTGGTTGCCGGTCGCCTTGATCGTCAGCTTCGGCTCCTCGACAGGCGAATACTGCGCGGTCAGAAGCTGGAAGGACGGAATGGCCAGGAACAGCAGGATCACAACCGGACCGACGGTCCAGACGACCTCGATCAGCGTGTTGTGGCTGGTGCGCGAAGGCACAGGATTGGCGCTCGCCCGGAACCGCCAGATGCAATAGGCCAGCAGGAACAGAACGAAGAGCGTGATCGGAACGATGAACCACAGCGTGTAGCGCTCGAACCAGGTGATCTGTTCCATGATGCCGGTCGCGGCCGGCTGGAATGTGGTCTGCCATTCTACCGGCTGCGCCGCATAGGCCGCGGCGCTGGCAAAGGAAGCAGTCGCCGCGACGGCGCTAGCAAGGATCTTTCTCATCACCCTCAGTATCTCCCATTTCCATGCGGTCTTGGCCGCAAGGACATCGTGCCGCTCCGGGACGGGAATCCCAGAGACGTTCGGAGGTTCAAACCATACTCTCTTTGTAACCGCAAGGAAGCAGAGGCGGAACTCATGCGGCATTTTTGCGCGCAGGCGGCAAGGCTGGCGCTTGGGCCCGTTTGGCGCTAGTTGATGAATGCATCGAGGCGGGGCAGTCGTCCGCAGGGTGCTGACATGCGCTCAAAAGTCGTCGCAATTCGAGCAAAATTGAACTCGAATGTCTGGAAAACCTAAGATTGCGGGATGGCGAAGGCGCCCTCTTGTTATTTACTTGCTGCCGGCACGACCTAAATTGTCGTGATTCGCAATGGAGCCGTCATGAAGTCTGGGCTTTTGAAAACCTTGGCCAAGGTGTTGGTCGCCGCTGTCTGCCTGGCTCCCATGCAGGCCGGCGCGCAGCAGAGCGGCACGGTCAAGTCCACCCATGGCGCGTGGTCGATCATCTGCGACACGCCTGCGGGCGCCACCAACGAACAATGCGTGATGATGCAGAACGTCATCGCCGAAGACCGCCCCGAGATGGGGCTCTCGGTGGTCATCCTGCGCACCGCCGACAACAAGGCCGAAATCCTGCGCGTGCTCGCGCCGCTCGGCGTGCTCCTGCCCAACGGCCTTGGCCTCAACGTCGACCAGAAGGATATCGGCCGCGCCTATTTCGTGCGCTGCTTCCAGGACGGCTGCTATGCCGAAGTGATCCTCGACAAGCCGCTGCTCGACACGCTGAAGACCGGCAAGGCGGCCACCTTCATCGTCTTCCAGACGCCCGAGGAAGGCATCGGCATTCCTGTCGATCTCAACGGTTTCGGTGAAGGTTTCGCCGCGCTGCCTTGATCTCCCGCGGCACGACGCTGCAGAGCCAGCGCCTCAACGCGCCTTGAACGGCGAGATCGGCTCGATGAGCTGGGCTTCCGACATCGGTTCGACTTCGAAGCCGTGCCGGCCTGCATAGCTGCGCAGTGCCTCGGCTGCGGAAGGTTCCGAAACATCCACATCGATCATCGATCGCGACCGGGACGTCACCGAGATGCCGGGCAGGCTGTCGATCTCGCTCGCCACCTGCGCCGCATCCTTCGCAACCTTGCCAATGATCAAAACCAGCTTTTCCATGCGTCAGCACTCCAGCGCCACGATCAATCTCGCGTCGTTGCCTGAGGATATAGGGCGCCGCTCCGGCAGCGCAACCCGCGGACGCCGACAGTCAGATGATCATGCCGCCGCCCTCGCGGATTGCACCAAAGCCGTGCTTGCGCAGGCTTGCGAAGGCCAGTTGCCTCATGGCCTGATAACGCGCCCTGGTGG